>NZ_DDRM01000010.1:0-25852 GCF_002343105.1 Brevundimonas sp. UBA2416 | reverse complement strand
CCAGGCACAACCCGCCGCCCAGGCAGAAGCTGCAGCGCCGCCCGCCTCCAGCGCGGCCCAACCGACCTCCGATACCGCCCAGGTCTGCCGGACCGAGCCCGTCACCGGCTCGCGCTTCGGCCGCCGGGTCTGCCGCAGCGCGGTCCAGACCGAGGAAGATCGCGCCGCCAGCCGCGAAATGCTCCGCCAGATGCAGGGCGCCCGCACGCCGCCGGTGGGCTGACCGTCAGGGTGTGACGTCGAAGGCCAGGAGCAGTGTGCGCTGGCGTGCGCTGTTGTTGTCATCTGACAGCAGGTAGAGCCGCGTCATCCCGTCAAGGCGGGTCGCGGCAATACCCTCAAAATTGTCGGTCGTGCCGGGCAGTTTGAGCTCGATCAGCACGGGACCCAGCGCCCCGGTGACATCCATGCGGCGGACCCGGGCGCGGGCGTCGGCCGGCGGACTGAAGGACCGCTGCACCACCAGCCAGCCCTCGCCCCGGGGATCACGGTCCATGCCGGTGATCCTGTAGTCGCGGTCGGACAGGCGTGGTTCGGGGGCGGTCACCACAACGCACCGCGCCGCCGTGCAGTCCCAGACGCCCCCCGATTCACCAGTGACGCGCCAGCCTGACGGCCCGGCGGCGATGCCTTCCATACCGTCGTTGAGTGGGAAGTCCGTGTCGGGCGAGCGCACCGGAAGCGGGCGGGACCGGGGGCGGCGGGGATCGCCATAGTTCCAGATACGGTGGTGGCGTTCGAAACTGACCAGCAGGTCGCCGCGGGCGTCGATGGCCAGCCCCTCCGCGTCGCCATCCACCTTCTCGAGGATCGGGGCGCCGTCCGGCAGGGTCAGGCGGTGAAGCCCGAGCTGGTCGACACCCGTGAGCCGCCCGCCAGCGTCGAGCCGCAGCCGTCCCCGCACCAGGTCACCGGCGTCGCTGACACTGATGAAGCTGCCGTCGTCGAGCAGCTTCAGGTCGGACAGGCTGTGGAGACGGGAGTCCTCGGCCAGCACCAGTTCAACACCGCCGGCGAAGCGGACGTTGTCCTGCAGCCGCGCGCCACCCGGCCAACCAAGGTTGACCGGTCGGACCGCGGCCGCCGCAGGGCTCCAGCCGCCCGCTGTGCTCCCGGCCATGGGGGTGACGCTCGTGGCCCCGGCGCAGGCGGACAGGACGAGGGCGGCGAGGGTCGGAGCCCAGTGGCGGAACAGGTTCATGCAGCCTTCCTTCGCCGCGCCGGAGCCGCCTTGGGTTCGCCCTCGAACAGTTCGGCCAGTTTCTCGATCATCGCCCCGGCCAGCTGCTCGACATCGACGATGGTGACCGCCCGGCGGTACCAACGGGTGACGTCATGGCCGATGCCGATGGCGATCAGCTCGACCGGCGACCGCGTCTCGATCTCGGCGATCACCTGACGCAGGTGTTTGTCCAGATACAGGGCGGCATTGGCCGACTGGGTCGAGTCATCGACCGGCGACCCGTCGGAAATGACCATCAGGATGCGCCGCGCCTCGGTCCGGCCCAACAGCCGGTCATGCGCCCAGGTCAGGGCCTCGCCATCGATGTTTTCCTTCAGCAAACCCTCGCGCATCATCAGGCCGAGGCTCTTCTTCGCCCGCCGCCACGGCGAATCCGCTGACTTGTAGATGATGTGGCGCAGGTCGTTCAGCCGCCCCGGATTGGCCGGCTTGCCGGCGCTGATCCAGGCCTCACGCGCCTGGCCGCCCTTCCACGCCCGGGTGGTGAAGCCGAGGATCTCGACCTTGACCCCGCAGCGCTCCAGCGTCCGGGCCAGAATGTCGGCGCAGACCGCCGCGACCATGATCGGCCGGCCGCGCATCGAGCCGGAATTGTCCAGCAGCAGGGTCACCACCGTGTCGCGGAACGGGCTCTCGCTTTCGGCCTTGAAACTGAGCGGACTGGTCGGGTCGGTGATGATCCGGGTCAGGCGGGCGGTGTCCAGCACGCCCTCCTCGAGGTCGAAATGCCAGCTACGGTTCTGCTGCGCCATCAGCCGGCGTTGCAGCTTGTTGGCCAGGCGGGCGACCACCGAGGACAGGGCGGTCAGTTGCTGGTCCAGAAGAGCGCGCAGCCGCTCCAGTTCATTGGGGTCGCACAGGTCGGCGGCGTCGACGACCTCGTCATAGGCGGTGGTGAAGACGCGGTAGGCGTCGATGGTCCGGCCGTCGTCGGCCGTCTGTTGGCGGTTGGGCAGGGCGCCTTCGTTGACGTCAGGCCCATCGTCCGAGGCTTCCCCGTCAGGATCGCCCGCCGAGCCGTCCGGCCGGGCATCGCGCTCGTCCCCCTGGCTCTGGTCGTCGGCCGAGCCGTCCATGGTCTGGCCTTCGCCACCGCCCGCGTCGTCCTCCTCGTCCTGCTCGTCAGCGGCGTCGGGCGACTGGGGATCAGCGTCGTCCTCGCCCTGCTCATCCGATGTGTCGTCGCCCCGCCCGTCGCCCGGATCGAGGTCCAGCGCGCGCAATACGTCCTTCAGCCGGTCTGCGAACGCGACCTGGTCATCCGCCACCTCGGCCAAGGCGTTGAGTTTGGCGCCGGCCTTGTCCTCCATGGCCGTGCGGACCAGATCCAGCATGGCGGCGGCCCCGTCCGGCGCGCGCTGGCCGGTCAGCCGCTCGCGCACCAGCAGGGCCACGGCCTCGGCCACCGGCACCCGCTCCGCCTCGGTCGCGCGCAGGGCGCCCATCTTCTCCAGCCGGGTCAGCAGCGCCGCGCCCATATTGGCCCGCACCCCGGCCAGCGACTGCGAACCGACCGCCTCGACCCGCGCCTGCTCAACGGCCTCGAACACCTCGGCGGCGCGGCTATCCAGCGGCCGCAGGCGGGCGTGCAGGGTCTCGTCATGATTGGCCAGACGCAGCGCCAGCCGGTCGGCCTGACCGCGCAGGGTGGCGCTTTCGGGCCCGCCGGGGTCACGCGGCGGATGCGGCAGGGTCAGGACGCCGTTCGACAGCTTCGGCCCGTCGGAGCCGAACACGACCTCCAGCTCCGACTGCTCCGCCAGCGCCCGCGCCGCATGGGCGAGGGCGCGCTTGAAGACGTCTGCAGGGGTCTCGGCGGCGGCCATGGGTTTCCCTAGCCGGTCGCTATCGGTCGCGAAAGGCTCAGGCCGCGTTGGCGGCCTTGGAGGCGGCCGCCTTCAGCTTTTCCTGATGCGCGCGCATGCCGGCGGCGATCAGTTCAGCGGCCTCGCCGGCGTCGCCCCAGCCCTTCACCGTCACCGACTTGTTCTTCTCCAGATCCTTGTAGCGGGTGAAGAAATGCTCGATCTGCTCGACCATGATGGTAGGCAGCTGCCGGTAGCTGGCGATGTCGGTGTAGTAGGGGTTCAGCTTGTCGACCGGCACGGCGAGGATCTTCTCGTCGCCGCCGGCCTCGTCTTCCATCTTCAGCACGCCGATCGGACGCGAGCGGATGATGCAGCCCGGCACCACGGGCGTCGGGTTCAGCACGATCACATCGCAGGGGTCGCCGTCATCCGACAGGGTGTGCGGGATGAAGCCATAGTTGCCCGGATAGTACATGGCCGTGTGCAGGAAGCGGTCGACGAACAGGGCGCCGGACGCCTTGTCCATCTCGTATTTCACGGGCAGGCCGCCCTGCGGGATCTCGATGATCACATTGACGTCCCAGGGCGGATTGGGCCCGACGGGGATGGCGTCGATATTCATGGCGGCTCTATGGTGCAGTGCAACGGGGAGGCCGGGCGTGATAGGCCTCTAGTGACCGAACGGCAAGCGCGCCTCAATCGCGAAACTCGAGGAGCCTGCGATTCGATCCATCGATATCTGCGAGACCGATCCGCGCCTGATCGCCCTCCGCGTCGGGAAACAGGAAACGGCGGCCGTCAGGAGATACGACCGGCGCTCCGAACCCGGACGCCGTCTCGAGGATCAGGCGATCCTCGCCGCTCTCCGGGTTCAGGGCCCGCACCTCATGACGGCCGTCCGTCGTCTGGCGCATCATCAGCAACATCTCTCCGTCCGGGGTGAAGGAGGCCGCCCGGTGGGCGTGCGGCCCCCGCGTCAACGCCGAGACTGCGCCGGAATCCAACTCGATCTGATAAAGCTGGTCCACCCCCGACCGGTTCGAGAAAAATACCAGGCTCCGCCCATCCGGCGTCCAGACCGGAACCTGGTCATTTCCCGGCCCGTCGCCCACGGGGGTCAAATCGCCCCCTTCCGCACTCATCACGAAAATTCGCCAGGGGAAGGCGCCTTGCCCGGGCGCGGTCGCACGCGCGCTGCACATCATCGCGATACGTCGTCCATCCGGTGACGGGGCGGGAACGCCGCAGAAACCTTGTGTCGCCGATAACTGACGCGCTCCGGAGCCATCATTCGACATGGCGAACAGCCTGACGGCTCCGTCATTCCGGGGCGACTGGAACAGCAACGTCTCACCGTCCGGCGTATAGATCGGATGGGCGTCCCGGCCGGGCGTGTCGGTCAGTTTCCGGAGGCCGGAGCCGTCCGCCAGCGCGACATAGATCTCCGGGTCGCCGCTGCGATCCGACGTAAAGGCAATCGAGCGCCCGTCGGGCGACCAGACGGCGAAATGGTCGTTAACAGCCGCCGGCTCGGCCTGGGCCGATGACGTAAGGGCGAGAAACACCAGAACCAGACCAAACTTCATGTACGCCTCCCATCTCCGGCGCCTAGAGTAGCGACGGTTGCCAAGGTAGGCGATGGCGGCGCGCTACGCCTCGCGGCAGCCCTGGAGTACTGGACGCAATGACCCTTTTTGACTGGCTGGCCCTGGCGCTCTTCATCCTGTGCTGGCTGGGCTACGGCCCGCTTCTGGCGCTTCTGGCGCGGCGGAGCGGTACGTTGAACGACGACATGCTCGTCGTTCGCCGGGTGTGGATGACCGCCATGACCCACCGTGAAACCCGCCTCGTCGACAGTAACCTGATGGGCCACACCATCAATTCCGGCGGCTTCTTCGCCTCGACCAACCTGCTGCTGATCGCCGCCGTGGCCAGCGTTCTGTTCGGCGGGGAGCAGGCGATGCTGGGGTTCGCCTCGGTCGGCGCCGAGGAGGTGCCGACGAAGCTGCTGGTGGCCAAGCTGGCCCTCGTGCTGCTCTGTCTCGCGCGCGGCCTGCTGGACTTCATCTGGTCGATCCGTCAACTCAACTACGCCCTCGCCCTGATCGGTGCTGCCCCGGAGGTGCATACCGAGGCGGACCGGGCGGCGCTGGGCGAGGCGGCGGCCAATCTGCTGAACCCGGCTCTCAGCGCCTTCAGCCAGGGCGTGCGGGGCTATTATTTCGCCCTGGCGGCGGCGGCCTGGCTATTCGGGCCACTGTGGCTGGCCCTGGGCGTAACGGCCGTCTTCTGCCTGATGGTCTGGCGTCAGGCGGGTTCTCCGGCCGCCCGCGCCATCCGCAGCGCCCGCAGGCTTCTCGAACGCCCGTAGATCGCGTGGAAGCGGTTACATTGCGTGAACGCAGTTGCGAGATAGCTGCTTGACGATTTGTGCGCTGCAACCTAGCTTCATTTTGACGCCTCCGGGCGTCATGCCCTTCTGGGCGTTTCCTCCCTATAGACTTTATGCCGCGCCCTCGGGCGCGGCTTTTTTTATGCCCCGGCCAGCAACTCGGCGATGACCCGCGCCACGCCTTTTTCGGTGCGCGACCAGCCGACCCCCGGCGAACGGGCAGCCTCATCAAAATACAGCGCCCGGTTCAGCTCGATCTGGATGGCGTGAAACCCCTCCGCTGGCCGCCCCCAGCGCTGGGTGGTCCATCCGCCCGCATAGGGCTGGTTCAAGGCTACCCGCCAGCCCAGCGCCTCAAACGCCCGCCGCAGCCGCCGCGTCAGTTCCGCCGGGCATGATGAGCCATGGCGGTCGCCCAGCACCACGTCCGGCCCGCGCGCTCCGCCGGCGCCTTGCGTCGCGCGCGCGGGCATGGAGTGCCAGTCCACCAGCACCGCCTCACCGTACCGCGCCCGCGCCGCCTCCATCCCGTCCGCCAGGGCCTGGTGGTAGGGCGCATGGGTCCGTGCAATCCGGTCCCTCGCCTCGTCCAGCGTCAGGCGGCGATCATACAGAGGCCGCCCGTCTCCTGCCAGGCGCGGAATGACGCCATATCCCGCGGTCGTCCGGGCCGAAACCGACCCGTCAGCTGCGCCTTCGATCAGTACAGGGTCCAGATCGGCCGGATCGCGGTTCAGATCGATCCAGGCCCGGCCCAGTCGGCCCAGCACCACCGTCGCGCCCAGATCGACGCCCGGCGCGATCAGCCTGTCGACCAGGGCGTCCTCGGCGCTGCGCAGACTGGCCTCAGCCAGGGCCGGATCGGCGCCCATTTCCTGCGGATAGACCGTTCCCGAATGGGGCGAGGCGAAGACGAACCGGCCGGGCGATTTCGGACGCAGCACGACGAAGACGTCGTCGTCGCTCAATTCCGTCCCTGCCCCGTCCTGATCCATGGGCCAGCCATACCCTGTTTCTTCTGACCATCCACAGGTGAGCGTGGGTCAGGGCGTCCTGATTTTCATGGCGGGTTTACCACTCGCGGCGTAGCGTTTCGGAAAGACGACCGGGGCGGACGACGACATGGCGCGCATTCTACTGGCGGAAGACGATCACTCGCTTCGCGGCTTCCTGACCCGGGCGCTGGAGCGCGCCGGCCATTCCGTCGTCGACTGCGAGAATGGCGATGACGCCATCGACGCCCTCGACCAGGGCCCATGGGATCTGTTGCTGACCGACATCGTCATGCCCGGGGCCGACGGCATCGAGGTGGCGCGCGTCGCCGCCGCCCGCCAGCCCGGCATCCGCATCATGTTCATCACCGGCTTCGCCGCCGTGGCCCTGTCGGCCGCCCAGGCCAGCCCCCAGGCCAAGGTGCTGGCCAAGCCCGTCCACCTGCGCGACCTCGTCGGCGAGGTCGAGCGGATGGTGGCGGCGGCCTGAAATCCCCTGCGGGCGGTCACGATCATGAGATCGAACGGCCTTGGTTTCGCCCTTGCGGTCGGCGGGCCCTAGGGGTTATAGAGCGCTCCTTCCCGTTCCGGGGCTTCTCCGGAACCGTCTTGGCGGATGCGTAGCTCAGCGGGAGAGCACCTCGTTGACATCGAGGGGGTCACAGGTTCAATCCCTGTCGCGTCCACCATTCCTTTCTCAATAATTTCAAAGTGTTGGGAAGGGCCGCGACCTCAAGCTCAGATCCCGTATTCTCCCCCAGATACCACATAGATACCCGTCGAACGAAACTCGGGTATCTGGGGGACTACGCCTTGGGCGGTATTTGAGCAGAGTCTGGAAGAGAACCGAGTGCCTCGGAACGCAGCATGAGAGATGGCCTTGGCCTCGCTCCAACATGCATCAGTCCCAGGCACCCATCCCCTCGAACTCGAATTCCCAATCAATGTCCCGCCGGAACCCGCTGATCGCAGAAGCCGCCGGGCCTTTGGGTTTGATGGGAAGAATACAAAGGACGCCGAGGCCGCTCAGCCGATCCTTCACCGTCTCGACGACGGCTCGAGCGACCGGTCCGTTGCCATGGGTGTGAACGCCAACGAGCATCCAGCCCGCGTCGGTCAGTCGAAGCACGACGATCACCGACAGCGCCTCGATGACGAAGAAGGCCGAGGCCCCCGCAGCCATCTCCTGCGTGTAGCTAGAGACACAATTCCGGAACCGGCGCCCCCATTCTTCCGCCTGGGCCGGATTGATTCGGATCACGTCTGGTGCAGCGTCGTCTATCGGGAGGCCCAAAGGTTCAAGACGGTCAGCGCGGGCCAGCCATGAGCGGGCGAACGAGCCCGCGTTGAAGTTGCTCCCCATGGCGTCGGCCGACTCGCGGAGCGCCTTGTCCGTGGCGGCGTTGCACAGAATTCTGATTGCCCGCAGTGAGGCGTTCAGACGATGAGCGACTCCGGCATCATGGATGTGGGTCACGACGGTCGGCGTGAGAATGGCGAGGTCCAAGGTCTCGATGACCTGCAAGAGATTGTCGGTCAGCCGTTCGTTGACCTGCTCCAGGACACGCCGGCGTGCCCGGCCGTCTGAGGTGGTCGAACCCAGGAGATCGATGAGGCGCTTATACGCCTGAGGCGTCGTGAGCGGCTCATTCCCGATCTTTTTAAGAGTACCGCGGAGCGAGGGAGGCAGGACGTCGAGTGCTGCCTCGACGATCTGCTGGGGCTTCATGGTCTGGATCGCCATGGCGAACTGAGCGCGAAGCGAGGGAGCATCCCGGCTCTCGTCGATTTCCCCATGGGCGCGGAGCAGAAATGTTTCGGGATGATGATCCAGATTTCCCATCGCCACCGCCACGGCCACGGCGTTGCGCCAAAGCGGGCCGCCGGATTTGAACGCGAAGAGGAGAAGGCCGCCTGAGTTGCAGTCTTCTTCGAGGCTGATCAAGGTCGAGAGCAGCCACCCGCTGAGGGGCGACAACCAGTCCTTGCCGGGCTGGTTCGTAGCCGCGTTCGACCGCAAATGTTCGATGAGATGGTTGGTCATGACGCCTCCATGAGAGAGGCGGCGAGCACCGCGCTTAGCCGCCTGGAATTCTCTCGGGTAAGGCGGTGTTGACCATCGGCGACTGATGGCGCGGGAGGGGTTCCGAGGTCAAGCAGGCCCGGCGAGGCCCGCTCACCCAAGGCTTCGCTGTCTGCCGGGTCGGATGTCGGAAGTGCGGGCGATTGCTCAGGGCTGCCGGCCCGCCTCCAAACCGGAGCCTCAAGGGGCCGCTACAGTGAATCCCGCTGTCCAGCGAAAAGATGCTTCGGTCAGAAGGCCGTGACGATTGAAACAGGAGACGTGTACCTCCCTCGCCCTGTGCGCCGTCTCCGCCTACCTCCACCGGTGATCGCAGGCGAGATTCGCCGCCTCTTCACACCGGGCGCCTCGAACATAGTGTCCGGCCGCGCCGGGTGCTGAGTGGCGGTCGATTGAACAGTTCGGTCCAGCTCAGGCTGCGGGTCGATCGCCGCGGATTTCCTCATGCGTCCGCCCATCCCGGATATGATAGAGGCGTTTAAAGGTGGGAATGATCTTCTCGTCATGGGTGACGATGATGATCGCGGTCCGGTAGCGGGCGGCCATGTCATTCAAAATCTTGACCACGGCCAGCGCGCGCTCCCCGTCGAGCGGCGCGGTCGGCTCGTCGGCGAGAATCACAGGCGGCTCATTCACCAGCGCGCGGGCGATGGCGACGCGCTGCTGTTCGCCGCCCGAGAGCTGCGATGGCATGGCCTTGGCGCGATGGACGACATCGAGGGCCGTGAGCAGGGTCTTGGCCCGGGCGCGGGCCTCGGCATTGGCGACGCCGGCCAGCATGGGCAGCAGCGCGACATTGTCGGTGACGTCAAGGAACGGGATCAGATAGGGGGCCTGGAAAATGAAGCCTATACGGTCCCGCCTCAGCGCGCGCAGGTCCGCCGTCTTCCAGCCGTCGTCGTAGATGGCCTCCTCGCCGATCGTCATCCGCCCTGAGGTCGGCTCGATCACCGCACCCAGGCATTTGAGCAGGGTGCTCTTGCCCGATCCCGAGGGACCGATCAGGCCGACGACCTCGCCGGGCTCCACATACATGTCCACGCCCCGCAGCGCATGGACCGCGGTCTCGCCTGCGCCATAGGTCTTGACGAGGTTCTCGATACGGATGCCGTCAGCCACCGATCGCCTCCGCGGGGTCGACCCGAAGGGCGGCGCGGATGGCGAGCAGGCTCGCGACCGCGCAGATCACCATCACAGCCACGAAACCCCGCAGCGAGTCGCTCGACAGCAGCAGCACATATTTGGGAAAGATCGGCGCCCAGACCGTCGCAGCGATCTTGCCGACGACAAATCCTATCAGGCCGAGTCCGAGCGCCTGCTGCAGGATCATGAATGAGATGGTTCGATTGCGCGTGCCGATCAGCTTCAGCACCGCGATTTCCCGGATCTTGCCCATGGTCAGCGCGTAGATGATGAAGGCGACGATCGCCGCGCTGACGATGGCGAGGATGACCAGAAACATGGCGATCTGGCGCGCTGAGGTGGCGATCAGTTTCTCGACCAAGATCCGTTCCATCTCGGCCCGGGTGTAGACAGTCAGTCGTTGCCAGCGCCGGATTGTTTCGGCAGCCCTGTCCGGGCTGTAGCCCGGCTCGACCTGCACCAGGACCGCGTTGACATAGGGGTTGGTGGCCTGTGACGCGGCCACGGCGTCGAGCACGCCGGGATTTCCGGGCGGATTGAGCGCCGGGTTCTGCGCTGTGCGAGCGCGCTGGCTGAGGATCGCGTCGCTGTCCTTCTGGAACTGGGCCTGCTGGGCGTCCTTCAGGGGAATGAACAGCATGGGATCGCCGCCTGACGACACCATGCGACTGGTCAGCCCCACAATCGTGTAGTGATTTCGCCGCACCTGTACGACGTCGCCGAGCTCAAAGCCGGTCTTCACATCGGCGACCGCCTCATAGTGGCTGCGCACGATCTGCCGCCCGGCAACCATGTGCGGCGGCTGTCCGGGCTCACCCGGCGAAGCTGTGTCGGTACCGACGACCATCACCCGGACATCGCTCCCGGCATGGTCGATCTGCATGGTCAGATAGGTGACGTTGGCCGCCCGTTCGACCCCGCGCATGGTGCGGATCGACCGGTCGATATCGTCAGGGATGCTCGAGGGTTCGGCATAGGGACCGAGCGTGTCCTTCTGCACTACCCAGAGGTCCGCACCGCTGTTGTCCAGCATCGCCTGGGCGTCATCAACCATGCCGCGATAGACGCCGGCCATGGTCAGGGTGACGCCGATGAGCAGTCCCAGCCCGATGCCGGTGAAGACGAATTTCCCCCAGTCATGAAGGATGTCGCGCCCGGCAAGGCTGATCATCTTGGGCCGCCGGCAAGCTGTTCGACGATGCGTATCCGGGTGCGGGCGGTGAGACCCCGTTGGCTGTAGGCCACAACCCGCTCTCCCGGTTCCAGACCGCTCAGCACCTGGACCCTGCCCTCGAAATCGGTGGCGCCGGTTGTGACGGGCCGGAACCTCAGTCGGCCATCCGCGACAACCCAGACGCCGGTCTCGCCCTCGACGCGATGAATGGCGGCGTTGGGGACGGTGGGCGTTCTCCTGGCGGGCGGCAGGGTCACGGTCACCTCCGCCAGCTCTCCAACAGGAGGTAGTTCACCGGTTTCAAAGCCGATCTTGGCCAGCAGTTCCTCTGTGACCGCGTCGGCCATGGGCTCGGTGCGGATGACCCGGCCTTCGAACGCGGTTCCGCTCCGCGACCGAAGCACCACCTGGGCCCGCAAACCGGGCGCCAGGCCGGTCGATTGGGTCTGGTCAAAGCGCGTGTTGATCCAGAGGTTGGTAGGATCGATGATTTCGACGACGGCCTGCCCGGCTACAACCGTGGTCCCCGGTTCCGCTACACGGCGGACGACGAGACCATCGGCGGGGGCGACAAGGCGCAGATTGGACCTTTGGCGAACCAGCGCCGCGCTTTCCGCGCCGGCGCGTCCGCGGTCCTGCGTTGCGGCGGCGAGATTGGCCCGTGCCGCAGCCGACCCGGCTTGCGCGACCTGCAATTCCTGACGCCGCGTATCGACCGCCGCCTGGGAGACCCAGCCGCCGTCCAGCAGCTGTTCGGTTCGCTCCGCCTGGGTTCGAGCCAACCGCGCCCGCGCATCCGCGTCGGCGAGCTGCGCCTGCGCTGTGCGTTCCAACGCCGCCGCACGGCCCTCGGCGCCCTGTTGCGCGGTGATGCGCTCATCAAGATCGATCGGATCGATTTCGGCGAGCGGCTGGCCCGCAACGACATGGTCCCCGACATCCACCAGCAGCGTTCGGACCCGCCCGGCCGTCGTGGGGCCGACGCGGTGCGTATAGCGCGCTTCCACCGCACCGATCCCGAACAGGGATGGCGAGATCGCCCTTTCTTCGACCGTCACGAGGGTGACCGATACCGGCGCAAGCGGGCCGGTGCGCACCGCCACATAGGCGAACGCCACGCCCAGCGACGCCAGGACGGCGATCAACATCCACGTCCGACGATTGCCCGGCAGGGAAAGTTTCATGTCCGCGCCCCGATGCCCTTGAGATAGATGCCGAAGACCCGGCCGGCCATGGTCTGCATGGCAGCGAAATCCCCCGCGATCATGGCCTGCATCACCAGACCCTGGATCGTGCCGACGAACAGGATCGCGGCGGCCTCGGTATCCAGGTCAGCGGGCAGTGAGCCGTCGGTCTTGCCGCGTTCGACAAGCCCCATGACGCGGGTCCGATAACCGTCCATCAAAGCCTTCGCGCCGCGCTTCGCAGCCGTATCGCCCGTGCGCTGCAGCTCACCGAACATGATCCTGGGCACGCCCGGTCGGGCGGCGACGAACCCGACATGGGCCATGAACATCGCCTCAAGAGCGGACAAGGGCGACGCTTCCTTTGCGAGGGCCTTGTCCAGGCGTTGGGTGAGCTGGTCGGCGGTCCAGACCATGACCGCACCCCAAACGGCGTCCTTGGTGGGGAAGTGTCGGAAGAGCGCGCCCTGAGACAGGCCCATGTGCTGGGCGATTTGTCCGGTTGTGATTTCGGCCGGATTGGTCGTGGCCGCGAGGTCAACGACCGTCTCCACGGTCATATCGCGACGCTGGGCGGCGGGGAGGTTCTGGCGTGCCATGCAAGTGACAATACCCGAAAGCGAGTGATCAGTCACTAACATTGATGGCTTCGGCTTTTAGGCGCACCGCGCTTGGCAGGACGATTGCGGATGAATTCCTATGTTGACGCCTTGCTAATCGGCACAGGCGAGATACCCGGACATCTGCGACTTGGCGGCTCCAAAGACAGGGTTTCCCGGTCCGATATAAACAGCCGCGACCCCCAAAGTCGGTCAGGAGTCCATCATGTCTTCTCCACGCCACAACCGACCGCAAAGGGTTAGCGACGTCCAGAAGTGCGGCAGCTGAATCATAGCGGCGGTTCAGAAGACCCGTATTCCGGTCGTGGGCTTTCAGTGCATCCAATGACAGCGCGCGGGCTCGTCGCCCCCGGTCACACGTCCTTGTGGCGAGGAACAGGCGTAGGCAGGGGACGTTAGCGGCCTGACAGTCTCGTTCGGTCAGACCTACCGAGAGGCGCGGGCCAGGAGTTCCATCAGCTCGGCGGCCTTGGCCTTTCGATCCTCGAGGTCGTCGCCTGTCATGGCGCCCATGACGCAGTGGTCGAGGTGATCCCTCAACACTTCGGTCTCCACGCGGTGGAGCGCCGCACGGACGGCCTGCAGCTGGGTCAGCAGGTCGATGCAGTAGCGGTCTTCGTCGACCATTCGGGCGATGCCCCGCACCTGACCTTCGATCCGGCTCAGCCGGTTAAGGATTTTGGGCTTTGTGTCGGTTTGCATGTGGCCTCGCCTCCAGAGTTTTGAATATACCCTACAGGGGTATCTTGCGCTATACCCCCTGTAGGTATATTTGAGCGCTCGGTCAGCCGGAGCAAGCGCCATGTCCACGCCTCCTCACAATCACGCCGCGGGCCATTCGTGCTGCTCCGCGAAAGCCTCTGCGGGAGCGGCCACGGTAAAGGATCCGGTTTGCGGGATGTCGGTTGATCCGACGGCGACGGCTCACCGGGCCAGCCATGACGACGAGGACTATTTCTTCTGCTCGGCGGGGTGCCAAACGAAGTTCGTCGCGGATCCGGAGCGCTATCTGAAGCCCGCTGACGAGCCCGATCCCGCCATTCCGGGCGTGATCTACACCTGCCCCATGCACCCGGAGATCCGGCAGGACGGACCGGGCTCGTGCCCGATCTGCGGCATGGCGCTGGAGCCGGAAACCGTCGCCGCCGAAGCGCCGCCCAATCACGAACTGATCGACTTCACCCGTCGCTTTTGGGTCGGTCTGGTTCTGACCCTGCCGGTGTTCGCGCTGGAGATGGGCGGGCACCTGACCAATCTGCACATGCTCATCCCGGGCCAGATGTCGAACTGGATCCAGTTCGCCCTGGCCACGCCCGTCGTCCTGTGGTGCGGCCTGCCCTTCTTCCAGCGCGGCTGGACCTCGCTGCGCACTCGCCGGCTGAACATGTTTACCCTTTTCGCCATGGGGGTCGGGGTCGCCTGGCTCTACAGCGTCGTGGCGGTCACGGCGCCCGGACTGTTCCCGCCCGCCTTCCTCAAGGCCGACGGAAGCGCGCCGGTGTATTTCGAGGCGGCGGCGGTCATCACGGTGCTGGTGCTGGTCGGACAGATCCTGGAGCTCCGCGCGAGGGAGCAGACGTCAGGGGCGATCCGGGCCTTGCTCGATCTCACGCCCAAGACCGCGCGGCGGGTCCGGGCGGACGGCGTCGATGAGGACGTCTCGCTTGACCAGATCGTTGTCGGCGACTCCCTGCGGGTCCGTCCCGGCGAGAAGATCCCGGTGGATGGCGAAATCCTGGACGGCCGCGTCGCGGTCGATGAGTCGATGGTGACCGGCGAGTCAATGCCGGTGACCAAGGCGGTCGGCGACCGGGTCGTCGCCGGGGCCCTGAACAAGACCGGGTCCTTCATCATGCGCGCCGACAAGGTCGGGGCCGACACCCTGCTGGCGCAGATCGTCCAGATGGTGGCCCAGGCCCAACGCAGCCGCGCACCGATACAGCGGCTGGCCGATACGGTGTCAGGCTGGTTCGTCCCGACCGTGATCGCGATCGCCCTGCTGGCCGCCGCCGTCTGGGGACTGGTCGGGCCGGAGCCCCGGTTGTCCTATGCGCTGGTCGCCGCCGTTTCGGTCCTGATCATCGCCTGTCCCTGCGCGCTCGGTCTCGCGACCCCGATCTCGATCATGGTCGGGGTCGGACGGGGCGCGCGCGCCGGGGTTCTTATCAAGAACGCCGAAGCGCTGGAGCGCTTCGAAAAGGTCGACACCCTGATCCTCGACAAGACCGGCACCCTGACCGAGGGGCGCCCGTCCGTGACGGCGATGCTGGTCGCCGACGGCTTCGATGAATCAGACGTGCTGCGTCTTTCGGCCAGTCTCGAGCGCGGCAGCGAGCACCCCCTGGCGGATGCGATCGTCCAGGCTGCGAAGGACCGCGATCTGACCCTGTCAGAAGCCGTGGACTTCGACAGCCCGGTGGGACGCGGCGTGCGCGGGACAGTCGAGGGCCGCCAGGTGGCCTTGGGCAACACCCGGTATCTCGGTGAGCTTTCGATCGATGTGTCCGCTCTGGAGCCGAAGGCGGACGCACTCCGGAAAGACGGCGCCACGGCCATTTTCGTGGCCATCGACGGCAAGGCCGCCGGGGTTATCGGCATCTCCGATCCGGTCAAGGCCACCACGCCCGAGGCGATTGTCGCGCTGAAGGCGGCGGGTCTGAGACTGGTCATGATGACCGGGGACAACCGGACGACGGCTGAGGCCGTGGCGCGACGCCTCGGCATCGACGAGGTCCACGCCGAAGTCCTGCCGCAGGACAAGGCGTCGGTGGTTCAGCAGCTTCGGTCACAGGGCCGGGTCGTGGCCATGGCGGGGGATGGGGTCAATGACGCGCCGGCTCTCGCGGCCGCCGATGTCGGCGTCGCCATGGGGGCGGGTTCGGACGTCGCCATTGAAAGCGCCGGCGTGACCCTGCTGGGCGGCGACCTGCAAGGCATCGTCCGCGCGCGGCATCTGTCCCGAGCGGTGATGGGCAACATCCGGCAAAACCTGGTCTTCGCCTTCGGCTATAATGGGCTCGGCATCCCGGTGGCGGCGGGCCTGTTGTATCCCGTTTTCGGACTGCTCCTGTCGCCCGCCCTGGCGGCGCTCGCGATGGCGCTTTCCTCGGTCAGCGTCATCGGCAACGCGCTAAGGCTCCGCTCAGTGAGGCTCTAACATCGCGCGATCTGTTTCGGGGAGCGGCCCAGAGCATTTAGGCGAGCACGATCCAGAGCCCGAAAAAGGCGACCACACACAGACCCGAAAACAGACACATATTGACGAACATACGCATCATTCCACGTTCGTGTTGGTCTGTGAGACCGAGATGGTCGCAGACCAGATTGGACGGACGCAACAGCAGCGTGAGCAGGGTCATTTTTGGTTCCTTGCAGGCGGTCGGGCCAGGTGAGCGTGGGCGGCAGAGAGTCCGTTCATCGCCCGCAGGCCTTGCGGCAGGATCACCCGGCGCGGATCGGAATACACCCTGGGGAATCCCCGGAGCGGTGTTCGCGGTTACCAGCCACTTCAGCTTGACGGAGACACGCGAAGCCGGATGCGGCGCCTTTGCGGGCGTCTGGTATCGCGCTCACTGGCTGCTCTGGGCGCGGCGGCGATCCTGTGGCTCCCGCCCTCCCGGGCACCGCCGCCATCTGCGGGGCCACGTTGTTGGGACGGTCGCCGTGATTGCGCCAGCGCAATGTCCACTTGGTAGCACCGGCCCATAGTCAGGCCATGACCCGTCTCGGGAATCCCAGATTCAGCACCACTTGCCCGACGGACTTGTGCATATTCAGCGAGTGTCATTGCTCGCCTTCCGAAGCGGGGCGGGCCACCGCCTGGACGTTCCGACTTCTTGGGATCGCCGCCGTGGGCATCGCCTTCGCCGGCGTCCTCCTGCCGGTGCTGCCGACAACCCCCTTCCTGCTGATCGCCGCATGGGCATTCGCCCGTAGCTCGCCGAGTCTCGACGCCTGGCTACGGGCCCATCCCCACCTGGGGCGGCCGCTCGCCGCGTGGGAGGATCGCCGTGCCATTCCCCGAAGAGCCAAGGCCCTCGCCGGCGTCAGCATGTCCGCCAGCTGGCTCTTGCTTTGGTCCGGCGGTGCCCCCGTTGGGATTTCCGTCGCCGCCGGCGCCGTCATGCTCGCGGCCGGCGTCTGGATCCTGACCCGGCCATCGTAGCTCTTCCCAGCAATTCGGTCGATCGACTCGGCGAGCGCCACCGTTGCTATCGCCGACCGTTGCGGCAGTGGGTGAGCGTCCGGTGTGCGCTGTGGTCCGAATGTCTCATGTTGGCGCTTGCCCGCCCTTTCATGTCTCAGGATTGATCCAGCCAAATCCTCCGAGCGGCAGAGTTGCGATTTCAACCGCATCGGCTCCCTGTAACGCCCCGGTTCCGTGAAGCGGGCTTTTGCGCAAACAGGGACAGGGCGTAAGTCCGCTTCTCTGGACAACGGACGGAGGCAGCCTGCCGAACCGACGGCGCACTCTCACTCCACGCGGCAGAAACAATACATGAATTCCTGAGGCGTCCCCCAAGGCGTCTCGTGCAGCTCTGTAACGCTATCCAACAGGCGAAACTTCGGCCCGAACTCGCCGTGGAGGTTTTGTGCGTCGTAGCGAACGACATCCAGTCCGCTGCACTTCTCCGGCCCATCCAGGCCGAAGGTGGCGACAATGACGTGACCGCCAAGCCTGACTGCGCGGGCGACCTGTCGCACGTATGCGGCTCTGTCTTCTGCGCTTGTCAGGAAGTGGAAAACAGCCCGATCATGCCAAACATCGTAGCGAGCGGCTTCCAACTCGACAGTTGTGATGTCGCCGGTGATCCAATGAACCGAGGCACCAGAAGCACCCAGTCGGCCTTTCGCGACGTCAATCGCCGCCGGGGAGATGTCGAGTACGGTCACGTCGGCGTAGCCCCGCGCGACAAGATCATCGACCAAAGTCGCTTCCCCCCCGCCGACGTCAATGACGGCGCTGTCTGTGCCGGGCGCCGCGTGTTCGATGAGCCTCAGGGAAGTTTCCAGATGAGGACGATACCAGCTGACTTCGTCCACCTTCTTGTTCTGATAGACGGTTTCCCAATGAGCCTTGTTAGTCATCGTCGCCCCTCCAGAACTATTCTTGAGAGCTGGGGCCAGTGTGATCGGAACGCCAGAGGGGCATATCGAAAATTCGGCAACGAAGGGCCGCGGACCCCAAGGTCAACATCGTCGAGCGGCCGACGCAAATGTCTGCTTCCAACCGATCGCCAACCTCCGCGCCTGTCGCGAGGCTGTCCGGATGGCGTTTCAGGCCGATGCAGGTCTCCCGCACAGAATCTCAGATCGCCAGGCTGTGCCTCACTGATGGCCGCGAAGCTTGGGGATCGAAGCAGGCAGCGACGACTCGCACCAACCGCGAGAACTCCGGTGAAACGCTGATCCGTCGTCCAGACACCGCACAGAGACCATCCACCCTCAACGTTCGAGCAGACTCCAGTTCATCATCGAGGGTACTCGCCGCGTAGCCATACTCCGTGCACACGGACGCCACGTCCACTTCCAGACTGCACATCAGTCGCTCAATGACGGCCCCGCGCAGCCGATCGTCTCTGGTCGTCGCCAGTTGACGCGACACAGGCAGCTGATGGCGCTTCACGGCAGCCGCCCAATGGTCCACGCGCGAGGCGTTCTGGGCGTAGCCTTGCCGAAATGCGCTGATCGCCGAAGGCCCAAGGCCGATCAGAACGGCTGCCGGGTCGTCGGTATAGCCTTGGAAATTGCGGCGCAGGCCACCGTTGGCCAGCTGCGCCGTCATCGGGTCGTCGGGGTGGGCGAAATGGTCCATACCGATCCGGATGTAGCCGTGGTCGAGGAGAACAGCCTCGGCTGCCTCAGCTTGGCCCCATCGCCCGGCAACATCGGCCAGATCCTCGGGGCGGATCATCGCCTGGTGCTTTTTCATCCATGGGACATGAGCGTAGCCGAACAGGGCGACCCGGTCCGGCGCCAGCGAAAGAGCGGTCCTCAAACTGGCCGCGACATTGTCGGGGGTCTGGCCAGGTAGGCCGTACATCATGTCGAAATTGACCGCCTTTACGCCGCCGCGGCGGATGTCGGCGACCGCTGTCTCGACGCGCTTAAACGGCTGGATGCGGTTGACCAGCCGTTGGACTTCGGGATCGAAGGTCTGGACGCCGAGACTGGCCCGGGTAACGCCGGCGGCGCCCAGTCCGCGGGCGAAGTCCCGGTCGAGATGTCCGGGGTCGAGTTCGACGGCCACCTCGGCGCCGAGTCGCAGGCCGAACCTTCGGGAGATTGAGGCCAGCAGCCCGGAAAAATCGTCGCGGGAAAGCGAATTGGGACTTCCGCCGCCGAAATGAACATGGGCGGCGCCAGCGTGCGGCGGCATGGCGTCGGAACACAGATCCAGCTCGCTCGTGAGGTGGCCGAGAAAGTCAGAGATCCGGTCATAGCCGTTGGGGACGCTGGTGTGGCATCCGCAGTACCAGCACAGACGTTCGCAGAAGGGAATGTGGACGTAGACCGAGACGGCGTCGGTCGGCTGGATCGTGCCCAGCCAGTCCCTCGTCAGGGTGTCATCGGGAGCCGGCTGGAAGGCGAGGGCGGTGGGATAGCTCGTATAGCGCGGCAGGTTCCGGGAAGCATGGACCAGCAGCGATTCCGTCAGCGTCGTCATCCCAGGGCCGCCTCCGACGCGGCCAGATCCTCGGCGGTATTGATGTTGATAAAAGGGTCACCTCCCTCGACGGGCCAGTCCACGACGGCGCAGCCGACAGCCTCGCTCAGGCCGCGCAGGGACAGCCGGCCCTCTTCCGCCCGTCGCACCAGGGTGGGCACGACGGCAGTGCGCCACAGGGCGCAGACTGGATGCAGCCGTCCGCCGCTGGCGGCGACCGCGACGCCGACCTCAGAGGTCAGGGCCTGCTCCAGACGATGGTGCAGGTCGCCCGGGAGGAAGGGCATGTCGCAGGCCAGGGTCAGGACCCGATCGGCGCCAGCCGCTGACGCCCAGGACAAGGCCGAGAGCAGGCCGGCCAGCGGCCCTTCGATACCCGGCGCATCAAGCACCACGGTCCCGCCGAAGCCGGCGACCTGTTCGGGGCTGCGCGCAACTAGGATGGAGGGCGCCGCGATGACGTGAGCGTGGTTCAGGGTGTGATCCAGCAGGCGGGCTCCACCCAGCAGGCGGCGCGGCTTGTCGCCGCCGATGCGCCGGCCGGCCCCGCCGGCGAGGATGGCCACCACCAGGCCCATTCAGCGCGCCCCCGGGCGTCGCGGAACCGGCGGGCGCGAAGCCGTGCGGGGACCGGCGCTTCGCGCGGGAAGTGGGGACGGCGCAACCAGCCGCCCGGCCGCGCCGAGGTCGCCGACGGTCGTCTCGAGATCCCGGACCAGACCGTCCCGGATGGAATAGATCCAGCCGTGGATCGACAGCGGCTGGCCCCGGCGCCAGGCGTCGGTGACGAAGGGATTGCGGGATAACGCCCGCACCTGGGCCAGAACGTTTTTCTCGCAGATGAAGTTGACCCGGGTTTCGGGGTCTTGGATGGCGTCTAGATCGGTGTGATGGTCTTCGCACAGGCGCTGGACCCGCTGCATCCAGTGATCGAGGATGCCGTGGCGCTGGCCATCCAGTACGGCTCGCACGCCACCACATCCATAGTGGCCGCAGACAATGATGTGGCGCACCTTCAGTGTCTCCAAGGCGAACTGGAGCACCGCCAGCAGGTTCATGTCCTGGGCCGGCGCGAGATTCGCGACGTTGCGATGGACGAAGAGTTCGCCCGGCTGAAGGCCGACGATCTCATTGGCCGGGACGCGGCTGTCGGAACAGCCGATCCACAGATAGTCCGGCGCCTGTTGTTCCGAGAGCCGGCGGAAATACCCCGGATCAAGCCGGGTTCGGGTGGCTGCCCAGTCCAGGTTGTTGCGTAGCAGGGTCTCGATCATGACGCCGCCTCATCGCCTTCGGGATCCAGCAGGACGCCGCGGCGGGCCGCCAGCCGGATGCTGAGCGCTCTGAGGTCCGCAGGGGTCAGACGAAGGCGGGCGATCGGCAGAACCACAGCGTTCTCCAGAGCGATGTGGCGGCGCTCATGCAGGGCGAAGTCTGTGAAAAGGAGTCGGCTCTCCCGATCCTGTCCTGGCGCCCGGCCGTCGGTAAGGGCCCGTTCCAACGCGGCGATGAGGGTGCGGGCCCGGTGTAAGTCATCGTGGTGCTCGGCCGACAGCGCCCCCAGAACGGAGTCCAGTTCGTCGGCGGGCTGGCAGCGCCGCCGCAGCAGCGGAAACAGATCATCCTCCTCATCAATGACGTGCAGCGGCATGTCATGGCGCAGGAAGGCCAGTATCTCGTGGGCCTCGTCGCTCAGCAGGACCGTCGCGTTGCCGACCCGTTCAATCAACTGGCACAACTGGCGATGACGGTAGTGTTCCGCGAACAGCCAGTTGAGCGGTTCATGGATCAGTTCTGGCGGCAGGGGTTCGATCCCGGGGCTCTGGCTCATCGGTCATTCGCTCTCTGCCCGGTCATCGGTCTAGAACCGATAGTCGAGGGCGGCCCAGACCTTGTCGCGGTCGGGGAAGGAGGGTGCGGCGCCGTCGAAATGGGCGCCCTTGAGTTCGACCGCCCAGTGGCTGTCGAGCACCAGTCGCGCTGAAAGGTCGAGCTCTCTGCCGTAGCGGGCGGAGCCGTCAGCGTCGTGAATATCGCGCCAGGAGGCGGTCAGAACGCCGCTTCGCCCCACGGGCGGATGGGCGACTGCATAGCTCGCCGTTGCTGATACGTCGCGCAGTCCGTCCTTCGGTGTGGTCAGAAAGACATCGGCCCAGCCCTGGAAGGCATGAAGGGTGGCTAGGGGTGTCTGGAACGCCTGGGCGCCGTTTCCGTCCAGGCGCTCGAGCGCCAGGGTCGCGGTAAACGGACCACGCTTCAGGCCCGCCGAGACCAGCCCATAGTCGAGGTCGAACCGGGCCGGATTGGCCCCGTACTCAGACTGCCGGGCGTATTCGACGGTGTAGAGGGCCGACCAATCCGGCGGCAGATCACGGCTTCCCTCCAGTCGTGCGCCCCAGGTCGCTGAGGACTGGGCGGCGGCGTTGCTGAAATCCAGCAGATAGCCATAGGCCGTGATCTTGCCCACCGGGGTCGGGGTCTCGACGTTTATGAGATGACTGTCCGAGCGCCACTCGCCCACGGGACTGTCGTCGCCGAACACCCGGTGGACCCGGTCGATCCAGGCATAGGTGACCGTGAGCGGCTCGAACGCACGGGTCGTCACCTTGACTGCATCGAAGGTCTGCTCGTTCTGACGGAAGCCGACATTGCCGACGAACCTGGCTGTGCCCAGCACGATGCGTTGCCGACCCAGGACCACCTCTGTATCCGGCAGGCCGGTCCAGGCGACCTGCAGCCGGTTCAGTTCGAACGCCTCGGGATCGGCGACCACGGGATAGGTTGGGGGGCCGTGGATGGTGTCGTTGTAGTCATCGACAAGAGCGACGACCGCCTCCCCCTCGACCAGCACACGAAACCCGGACCGCTCCGGACTCTGCCAGCCGAGGCGGGCGCGAAGGGTCAGCGCCGATGCGTCGTCGAGCCCGTCCTGGCTGACACCTTCATAGCGCAGGCGGCTCTCGAACAGGAGGTCGCCCGATTGGGACGAGGCGGCGGCCGCGCCCGGAGAAGGGGGCGGGGCGGAAGTCTGTGCGCTTGCCACGACCGGCGCCGCCATCGCAGCAAGCGCCAGAAGGGCCGTTTGACCAACGGTCGGCATCTCAGTGTCTCCGAACGATAGCGTAGGATCGGCCCGGCGCTTTCAGTTTCGATTTCAGGATCGCTCGCACGCAGGCCAACGCCGGATCGTCCGAGCCCTGGGCGGCCGAGATCAGTCGGGTCCAACCCTGGTCATCGGCGCCCTGGAGGAAGGATGAAATTTCGCTCTGGACGAACTCGGCCAGACTGACTCCGGTCGTCGCGGCGGTCTGACGGGCCTGGACGGCCAGCGCGGGGTCGGCCTCGTCCAGCCAGACCTCCAGGCGTGCTGTGACGGCGTCCTGGTCGTTCAGGAGGTCGCCGAGGGACAGGGCTCCGGGAGCGACACCGCCATCCTCGGTCACGCTGAGCGCCACGCCGCATTCCCGCGCCTCAGCCGCGAGGCCGGACACATAGCGGGTTGCGGCCGCCGTCCAGGCTCGGCTCTCCAGATGCAGGGCGATGCGCGGAAGGACATGTTCGAATGGCAGCCGGCGACCCTCGATGCGTCGATCCAGCCGAAGGACATGCCAGCCGAAGCGTGATCGCACAGGTTCGGACGCGGTCTCGCCATCTTGCAACAGGTCCAGTCCAGCCTCGACCTCCGTCGCGAGATCGCCGGGTGATAGCTGCCCCAGGGAGCCGCCTACGCCTTTTGACGGGCAATCCGAGAGCGTCTCGGCGAGGTCCGCAAACCGGTGCGGATGCCACGCCAGTTCAGCGATCGCAGCACTGGCCGCGTCGCGCGCGGACTGCCAGGCGGCCTCGTCGTCGCCCTTCGGTGCGAACAAAATATGAGAGGCCTGAGTCAGGGGCGGGGTGCGAAACCGCTCCGGTGCGCTGTCATACACCCGTTGGCATTCCGCTTCGCCGGGCCGCTCGACCTCAATCTCAATGTCCAGCACGGCCCGTACGAGCGCTTCCTCAGGCGTCTCCTCGCGGCCGTCCTCGTCCTGCTCCGCTTGCGGAGTCAGGCCGAGCTGGTGCGCCCTGTCCAGCAACAGGGCCTTGATGGCGAGAGCATGGGCGGCCGCCATCCGCGCCTCTTCGGGGGTTGCGGCGGGATGGTTCTGGGCTTCCTCGGCGACCAGCCGTTCGGGCAGGGCCACGCCGTCGATGACGATGACCCCGCTCATTGGCCCAAGTCTCCGGCGCGACGTGCGACCGGCATCTGACGCTTGCTGCGGACCAACTGCCAACCGCGGCGGTTCAGATACCAGACCGGCGCCGAAAGCATGTGGACCAGCCGCGTGAACGGGAAGATCAGCATGATGGTCAGGCCGAGGGTCAGGTGCGCCTTGAAGATCCAGTGGACGTCGGCGACGAAGCCCGCGCTGGCGGGGTTCAGGGTGAAAATTCCCTGGGCCCAGGTCATGAATTTGATCATCTCGTGGCCGTCAAGATGGCCCAGCGACAGAGGAATGGTAGCGAGGCCGAGACACAGCTGGATCAGCAGGATGGCCAGGATGGCGGTGTCGCCGAAACTGGAATTCTGGCGAATCCGGGGATCAAACAAGCGTCTGTGCAGCAGCAGGAGACCGCCCACGAGACAGGCGGCCCCCGCGATGCCACCGGCGACGATGGCAAGCATCTGTTTGAAGCCATGGCTGACGCCCAGGTAGTCCCATACCGCGATCGGCGTCAGAAGCCCGACGAAATGGCCGGCGAAGATGGCGAGAATTCCGAGGTGGAACAGGACGGATCCGAGCATCAGCTGCTTGCGCCGCAGAAGCTGGGACGAGCCGGTGCGCCAAGTGTACTGCTCGCGGTCGAAGCGCAGAACAGAGCCGATCACCAGGACCGCCATGGCGATATAGGGATAGACGCCGAAGACGATGAAATTCAGGTCCATAATCACGATCCTCAGGCGGCCGCGCCGACGCGGCGGCTCTTGTCAGGTGGCGGGGCGGCGTTCATGGCGGAGAGCATGGAGTCCGCCTTCGGGCAGCCGGCGTCGGCCGGGCCGAAGGAAACGGCGGTCTCCTCCCAGGCCTTGTCCACCGCTTCCAGATCGTCCGGATCGTCGTCGGGCTCCTGCATCAGGGCGGCGACGGCGTCGGAGTCGGGTACGGCGCCGGTCATCGCGGTGAGCGCTCCGAACACGGCCCGATAGGGACTTTCGCGCTTGTGCAGCCGCTCCGTCAGGGCGGCGAGGACGTGGGCCCCTTCACCAAGCAGTGAGGCGGCTTCCTCGTTGGGCAAGGTCGACAGGAAGTCCAGGAACACAGGCAGGTGGTCCGGCAGTTCATTGGCCGTCAGCTCCAGCCCGTAGGAGCGGTAGAGCTCGATCAAGGCCGCCATCGCCTGTCCGCGGTCGCGGCTCTCACCGTGAATGTGCTCATACAAGTTGAGCGACAGCGACCGGGTCCGGTCGAACAGGTGAACGAAACCCTCCTGAAGGTCGAAGAGGTCCTCGCTTTCAAGCTTGCTGGCGAGTTTCTCCAAAGCCCCCACGATCGGCGTGGGGACCATGCCTTCAGAGCGGATGGCGGCCATGATCGCCGGTGCGGCGGCCTGGACATCGGCGGTCGGATAGCTGAGCAGGAGCGCCAGGGCGCGATATGTCAGTGCCATGATCAGGCCACCTCTGCTGTCGGTTTGGCGCGTGAGCGCTTGTCGGGGCCGAACAGGCCCAGTTCGGTGCGTCCGCCGGAGCAGCCGTTGCCGAAGGTGAAGCCGCAGTTCCCCCGCAAGTCGTAGGCGTCCTCGACCGTCTCGCGATGGGTCGAGGGGATGACGAAGCGGTCCTCGTAGTCGGCGATGGCCATGATCTTGTACATGTCGTCGATCTGGGCCGCCGTCAGGCCGACGGTTTCGGCCAGGCCGTGGTCGATGCGCCCGTCCACGGTCCTGGCGCGCATATAGGCGCGCATGGCCAGCATCCGCCGCAGCGCCAGGGTCACCGGTGCCTCGACCCCTGCGGTCAACAGGTTGGCGAGGTATTTCACCGGGATGCGGAGTGAGTTCACATCCGGCATCTCGCCGTCCATCTCCAGGGCGCCGACGGCGGCGGCGTTCTGGATCGGCGACAGCGGCGGCACATACCAGACCATCGGCAGGGTCCGATATTCGGGGTGCAGCGGGAAGGCGACCTTCCAGTCGATCGCCATCTTGTAAACCGGGCTACGCCGGGCGCCTTCGAGCCAGGCTTCCGGCACGCCGTCCGCCCGGGCCTGGGCGATGACGGCCGGGTCGTGCGGGTCGAGAAAAATGTCGAGCTGGGCCTGGTAGAGGTCCTTCACGTCCGGTGTGGAGGCGGCCGCCTCGACCCGGTCGGCGTCATAGAGCAGCACGCCCAGATAGCGGATGCGGCCGACGCAGGTCTCGGAACAGACAGTCGGCTGACCGACCTCGATGCGCGGGAAGCAGAAGGTGCATTTCTCCGATTTGCCGGAGTCCCAGTTGTAATAGATCTTCTTGTACGGGCAGGCCGAGACGCACATCCGCCAGCCGCGGCACTTGTCCTGG
>NZ_DDRM01000029.1:112246-119611 GCF_002343105.1 Brevundimonas sp. UBA2416 | reverse complement strand
CGGGCGTCGGCAAGTCGACCCTGCTGCTCGACGTGGCCGGTCGCGCGGCCCTGTCGGGGCGGCGGGTGGCCTATATCTCTGGCGAGGAGGCGGTCGAACAGATCCGGGCCCGCGCCAAGCGGATGGGGCTTGAGAAGGCCCCGGTCGAGCTGGCCTCGGCCACGGCGCTGCGGGACATCCTCGGCACGCTGAAACGCGAGAAGTTCGACATCGTCATCGTCGATTCCATCCAGACCCTCTGGTCCGACGCCCACGAGGCCGGCCCCGGTTCGGTCACCCAGGTCCGCGCCTGCGCCGGCGAGATGGTGCGGCTGGCCAAGACGCAGGGCGTGGCGGTCATCCTCGTCGGCCACGTCACCAAGGACGGACAGGTCGCCGGACCGCGCGTGGTCGAACATATGGTCGACGCCGTGCTGAGCTTCGAGGGCGAGCGCGGCTATCCGTTCCGCATCCTGCGCGCCGGCAAGAACCGCTTCGGCGCCACCGACGAGATCGGCGTCTTCGAAATGGGCGACGCGGGCCTGCGCGAGGTCGCCAATCCCTCCGCCCTCTTCCTCGGCGAGAGCAAGGACCGGGCCCCGGGCGCGGCTGTGTTCGCCGGCATCGAGGGTTCGCGGCCGGTGCTGGTGGAGATGCAGGCCCTGGTGTCCAAGTCGGCCTATGGCACGCCGCGTCGGGCCGTCGTCGGCTGGGACACCGGGCGACTGGCCATGGTGCTGGCCGTGCTGGAGGCGCGCTGTGGCTTCGGGTTCGGCGATCAGGACGTCTATCTGAACGTCGCGGGCGGCCTGCGCATCAACGAGCCGGCGGCCGATCTCGCGGCGGCGGCGGCGCTCATCAGCTCGGCCACCGACACCCCCCTGCCCCAGGGCTGCGTGGTGTTCGGCGAAATCAGCCTCTCGGGCGAGATCCGCGCCGTCGGCCGGGCCGAGGCGCGGCTGCGAGAGGCCCAGAAGCTCGGCTTCGACCGCGCCCTGACCCCGCCACTGACCGTCAAGCACAAGGGCGTGGGCGTGACCTCGGTGACGCGCCTGGCCGAAGCGGTCGAACGAATCTCGCAAAACCGTTATTGAGGTCGGGCAGAACTCAGCTCGGGCGCGCATGACCGGTTTCGACGTAATCGCCATTCTGGTCATCCTCGCCTCGGCCGCGGCCGGCTGGGTGCGCGGCGGCACACGCGAGATCATCACCCTGCTCAGCTTTGTGCTGGCGGCCTTCATCGCCCTGGTGGCCCTGCCGCTGACCGCGCCGCTCGGGCGGGCGCTGGTCGATCCCGACTGGGCGGGCACCATCGCCGCCGCCGTCGCCTCCTTCCTGCTGATCTATTTCGGCATCCGCATCTTCGGCTCGATCCTGTCGAAGCGGGCCCAGGCCCATCCGCAGCTGGGCGGCATCGACCGGCTCCTCGGCATCTTCGTCGGCGCAGCGCGCTCGCTGGTGCTGCTGGGCGCCATCCATCTCGTGGTCGTCGCCGCCATGCCGGGCGAGCGCACCCCGCGCTGGCTCAGCGAGGCGGCCCTGCGGCCGGTCACGGCGGGCGCGGCGCGCATGATCCAGATCGTCCTGCCGGGCATCGGTCGCGGGGCCGACGCCCTGACGCCCGTCGTGACTTCGTCCGTGAACGAGGGATTTTCCGGCGAAGAAGCCTTGCCCTCGCCCCAAACAAACAATACTCCGCCCGCGTCCGCCGCCGACTAGCGTTCCCCGCATCATCGGAGCCCCACGATGAGCAGTCCCGTGCATTCCATCGCTGACCCGGTCGTCCACCGGGAGCACCACCGCGACGCCGACGATGACCGGCCGCGGCTGGAGTGCGGCGTCTGCGGCGTCTGGGGCGCAGAGAAGAATGCGGCCTCCGCCATCGTCGCCCTCGGCCTGCACGCCCTGCAGCACCGCGGGCAGGAAGCCTGCGGTATCGCCAGCGTCAACGACACCCGTTTCCACACCGAACGCCACATGGGGCTGGTGGGGGAGGCCTTCGGCGGCACGGACCTGCCGGAACGCCTGCCCGGCTCTGCGGCCGTCGGCCACACCCGTTATTCCACCGCGGGCGGCAGCTTCCTGCGCAACATCCAGCCCATGTTCGCCGATCTGGATCAGGGCGGAATCGCCGTCGCCCACAACGGCAATCTGACCAACCATCTCTATCTGCGGAACCAGCTGGTCGGCGAAGGCGCCATCTTCCAGTCGACCTCGGACTCCGAGGTCATTCTTCACCTGATCGCCCGCAGCCGTAAGGCCAAGATCGTCGACCGCTTCATCGACGCCATCGGCCGGATCGAGGGCGGCTACGCCCTGGTCTGCGCCACCCGATCGAAGCTGATCGGCGCGCGCGACCCGCTGGGCATCCGCCCGCTGGTCCTGGGCCGCCTCGGCGACGCCTGGGTTCTGGCCTCGGAAACCTGCGCCCTCGACACCATCGGCGCGACCTTTGAGCGCGATGTCGAGCACGGCGAGGTCATCGTCATCGACCATGAGGGGCTGAAGTCGCTCAAGCCCTTCCCGACCCGCGAGGCGCGGCCCTGCCTGTTCGAATATGTCTATTTCGCCCGCCCCGACAGCGTCGTGAACGGCCGCTCGGTCTATGGCGTGCGCAAGCGCATGGGGATGAAACTGGCCCGCGAACACGCGGTCGATGCCGATGTCGTCGTGCCCGTGCCCGACTCCGGCGTGCCCGCCGCCCTCGGCTATGCCCAGGAGAGCGGCATCCCCTATGAGATGGGGATCATCCGCAGCCACTATCTGGGCCGCACCTTCATCCAGCCAAACCAGGGCGCCCGTCAGAAGGGCGTGCGGATGAAACACAGCCCGAACCGGTCGGTGCTGGAGGGCAAGCGGGTCGTCCTGATCGACGATTCCATCGTGCGCGGCACGACCTCCGTCAAACTGGTCCGCGCCGTCCGCGCCGCGGGCGCCACCGAGGTGCATTTGCGCTCGGCCTCGCCGCCGATCCTGTGGCCGGACTTCTACGGCATCGACATGCCCGAGCGGGACCAGCTGATCGCCGCCAACAAGACCCTGGAAGAGATGCGGGCCCACCTCGAGGTCGACTCCCTCGGCTTCCTCTCGGTCGACGGTCTGTACGACGCCATGGAGGCCGGCCCCCGCGACTCGCGCAATCCGCAGTTCACGGACCACTATTTCACCGGCGAATACCCGACCCGCCTGCTGGACCGCGAAATCGAGGAAGGCGGCCGCGAGGTCGCCGCGCGGCAACTTTCGCTGTTGGTCAGCGCTTAAGAGCCATAACGCTCGGCACAGGACACGCAATGATCCAGCTCGGTTACTTCACCATGGACACCGAGAACGTCGAAAAGGCGCGGGCCTTCTATTCCGCCTTGTTCGGCTGGACCTTTGACGAGGCTGAATCGCATCCGAACTACGCCCACGTGGCGGGTGGTCAGCCGTCCTTCGGCTTCACCAAGGTTGAGCGTGCCAAGGCCAATTCCCACCTGTATTTCCGCGTCGAAGACGTCGAGCGGCTGTGCGCCCGGGTGGTGGAGCTGGGAGGCAAGGCGGCCATACCGTCCGAGACCCCCTCCGGCATCACGGCCGTCGTCAGCGACGACCAGGGGGTCAGCTTCAGCCTGTGGCAACCGGCCCCCGGGTTCTAGCTTCCGCCGGGCCGACGGGCGCGCTATCAGGCCCGCCATGACCGACCTACCCCTCAAGGACCGTATCGCCCTCGTTGTCGGAGCCTCGCGCGGCATCGGCTATGAAAGCGCCCTCGCCCTGGCGAAAGCCGGCGCGCATGTGATCGCCACGGCGCGGACGGTCGGCGGACTGGAAGAGCTGGACGACGCCATCTTCGCCGCCACCGGCAGGCACGCCACCCTGATCCCGTTCGATCTGGTGGACGGCGGCGCCATCGACCGGCTGGGCGGGGCCATCTTCGAGCGGTTCGGACGCCTCGACATCTGGGTGCAGGCGGCGGCGACCATGGGGGCCTCGGGCCTGACTCCGGTCAGCCACGCCGACCCCCGCGTCTGGGCCAAGGTCGAAAAGACCAACTTCACCGCCGTCTACCGCCTGATTCGCTCCCTGGAGCCGCTGCTGAAGGCCTCGGACGCGGGACGCGCCGTCTATGTCACCACCAGCGTCGCCGCCGCGCCAAAGGCCTTCTGGGGCATGTACGCCGCGACGAAGGCGGGGGCAGAGGCCTTGGTCAAATGCTGGGCCGACGAGATCGAGTCGACGCCGGTGCGGGTCTCCATCGTCGATCCCGGCCGCATGCGAACCCAGATGCGCGCCCAGGCCTATCCGGGCGAGGATCCGGAGACCGTGGTCCACCCGTCGGTCATCGGCCCCCTGATCGTCGAACTGGCGCGGGGCGACCGGCAGTCGCCGCTGGAGATCAGCTTCAAGGAGTGGTCAGCGGGTCCGGGCGTGGCGGCGCTGATCTGACCATGCAACGGGCGCTCACAGCGGCGGCCGCCTATTTCGCCATCGTCTTCAGTCTCGCCTTCCTCCTCGGCGTTGTCCGAACACTCTTCATCGCGCCCATGGCCGGCGAGGTCCTTGCGGTCCTGATCGAGGCGCCGATCATCCTGTTCATCAGCTGGCGCGCCGCCGGCTGGACCATCCGGCGGTTCTCGATCCCGGCGCGGACTTCGGATCGGCTGATGATGGGGCTGGCCGCCTTCCTGCTTCTGTTGACCGTCGAGACAGCGATGTCGCTCCTGCTGTTCGGCCGCCCGCTGGCTCAGCAGGTCGCGGCCTGGGCCACCGCCGCAGGCGCGATCGGCCTTCTGGCCCAGGCCGCTTACGGCCTCATTCCCCTGTTCGTGGCGCGCCGCCACTGAAGGGCGCGACGACCCTATTTCTTCGGCGCGTGTTTCTGACCGGTCCGCACGCGCCCCGACCGTGACACCTGACGCGCCCCGCCCCGTGCGCCCTTCTGGACGGCGACCGACGAACCGGCCTTCTTGTTGGCGCTGGCTTTCAGCCCCGCGAGAGGCTTGAGCTTGGTCTTGCCGGCCTTCTTCTGCTCCAGCGCCTTGCCGGGCAGGTTGGACAGCATCTCGGCGCGCTCGGCCTTCTTGATGACCTTGCGCGGCGCGGTCTTGGCGTCGCCCTTGTAGCGTTCGGGCCCCGATTTGGAGCCGCCCGGCGCATAGGGGTTCTCGCTGCCCGACTTGACGATCAGCCGGATCGGCGTGCCCGGCAGGTCGAAGGACTCGCGCAGATTGTTGACCAGATAGCGTTTGTACTGCTCCGGCATGGACTCGGCGCGGCTGGCCATCAGCACGAAGGTCGGCGGCCGGGCCTTGGTCTGGGCCATGTATTTGGGCTTGATCCGCTTGCCGTCGACGGCGGGGGGCGGATGCCTCTGGGTGGCCATGGACAGCCAGGTGTTCAGGTCCTTGGTCTTGACCTTGACCGACCAGGTCGCGTGCGCCTGCAACACGGCGGGCATCAGCCGCTCGACGCCGCGGCCGCTGTGCGACGACAGGGCCACGAAGGGCGACCCCTTCAGCTGCGGCAGCTTGTCCTCGGCCATCTGGGTCAGCTTGGCCAGTTTGGCCTGCGGGCTCTCTTCCAGGTCCCATTTGGCGGCGACATAGACCAGCGCCCGCCCCTCGCGCTCGACCAGATCGGCCAGCTGCAGATCCTGGGTGTCGAAGGCGTCGTCCTTGTCCATGACCAGCACGACCACCTCGGCGAAGGTGATGGCGCGGATGGTGTCGGCGACCGACAGCTTCTCCAGCTTTTCCTGCACCCGGGCCTTGCGGCGCATCCCGGCGGTGTCGACCAGTCGGATGTTCTGGCCTTCGTACTCCCAGTCGACCGAGATGGAATCCCGGGTGATGCCGGCCTCGGGGCCGGTCAGCATGCGGTCTTCACCGATCAGGCGATTGATCAGGGTCGACTTGCCGGCGTTGGGCCGGCCGATGATGGCGATGCGGATCGGCTTGTCGGGCTCATCGACCTCTTCGACAAAGATGTCGGCGCTGGCGGCCACCACGGCGGCATACAGGTCCGCCATGCCCTCGCCGTGCTCGGCCGAGATGGCGACCGGCTCGCCGAAGCCCAGCGAATAGGCCTCGCCGATGCCGCCGCCGCTCTCGCGGCTCTCGGACTTGTTGGCCAGCAGGATGACGGGCTTGTGCTGTTTGCGCAGCCGTTCGGCAAATATCTGGTCCAGCGAGGTCACGCCCTCACGGGCGTCCATCATGAACAGGATCAGGTCGCCGTCTTCCAGCGCCGCCTCGGTCTGTTCACGCATCCGCGATTCGAGGCTGTCGTCGGTGACGTCCTCATAGCCGGCGGTGTCGATGAGGGTCAGGTCCATATCGCCGATGTTGCCATCCGCGTACCGCCGGTCGCGGGTCACGCCCGGCCGGTCGTCGACCAGCGCGAGGCGCTTGCCGACGAGGCGATTGAATAGTGTCGACTTGCCCACATTGGGGCGGCCGACGATGGCGACTTTGAGAGCCATGTCGGCCTTCTAACGCAGATTGAGTTCCAGCGTCAGCGAATGCTGACGAGGTCGCCCTTGTCGGTGAGCACATAAAGCGCGCCGTTGTAGGCGGCCGGAGCGATATAGACCGGCCCGCCCATGCGGATCGAGGCGGTCTGGACGCCGGTCTTGGGGTCGAAGGCGACCAGTTCGCCGTCCGAATTGGTCAGCACCAGCCGGTTCGAGGCCATCAGCGGTCCTGACCAGACCGGGCGTACGGTGCGATCGAAGAAGCCGAAAATGCCGCCTTCCTGGCGGACGCGGCCCTCATTGAGGTCGCGGGTCCAGTAGATCTGGCCGCTGTCGCGGTTGATGACGGTCAGTTCGCCGTCCTTGGACACGACATAGACAACGTCGCCGACCGGCAGGGGCGCGTTGACGCCGGCGATCGGCAGGGGCGCCCATTTCGGTTGGCCCGAGCGGATATCCATGGCGGACAGCACGCCCGAATGGCTGACGGCGTAGACGACGCCCCGGCTGATCACCGGACGGCCGGCGATGTCGCGGATTTCGGACAGGGCGCTGGTGCGGCTGGTGCGCGACAGGACCTGCTGCCACAGCGACTGGCCGGTCGAGGCGCGCAGGGCCACCACTTCGCCGGACGAGAAGGGCGCGATCACCGTATCGCCGGTCACAGCGGGGCTGGAGGCGCGCAGGATGCGGGCCGGCTCGGGAATACCGCGATAGGACCAGTCCTGGGCGCCGGTGGTGGTGTCGAAAGCCTGGATCTGGTTCTCGACGTCGACGACGAAGACCCGGCCGCCCGAGACGGTGGGCGCGCCGTGGATGGGCACATCGACCGGGGTGGTCCAGATCACGGCGCCGGAGGCCTGATCGATGGCGGTGACGGTGCGATAGCCCGAGGACACAAAGACCTTGCCGCCGCCGACGGCGACGCCGCCGCC
>NZ_DDRM01000029.1:111505-112121 GCF_002343105.1 Brevundimonas sp. UBA2416 | reverse complement strand
CGCCGCCGCCGAAGCCGCCGCCATCCGAGCGGCCGCCCATGCCGAGGAAGCCGGTGCGGCGCGAATCCTCGGCCGGCTTGATGTTGACCCGCCAGGCCTGGGCGCCCGTTCCGGCGTCGAGGGCCGAAACGGTGGACTCGCCGTCCAGCACGAACACACGGCCGTTGTCGGCCACGACCGGGGCCATGACCTGACGCGTGCGCGACGAGCCGGCGCCGACGCCGCGACGCCAGGCGACGGTGAACTCCGCGCCCGCGATCACGTGTTCGACGGCGTTCTCGGCGTTTCCGCCCGGCTGGGTCCAGGCGATCGCCGCCTGGGGGCCCGGAATGAAGAAGTCACGACCCGACAGGGCGGCCGACGGGACCAGCGCCTGTTCGAACTCCAGCACCGAGATCCGCTGACCGTCGGTGGCGGTCGCCTGGGGCGAGTTGTCCCGGCCGAGGCCGAACGGCAGCATGCCCTGCACCGTGCTGCACGAGGCGAGGGTGACGGCCAGACCGCTGAGCAGGGCGACTTTAAGCACGCGATTCATGGGGTACGTCCTGAAAGCGGTGATCACGGGCGGGTCGGGGCGGCGGGGGCCGCAGGGGCGGGCGGGGCCGGCGGGGGGGGG
>NZ_DDRM01000029.1:94084-111370 GCF_002343105.1 Brevundimonas sp. UBA2416 | reverse complement strand
CCGCAGGGGCGGGCGGAGCCGGCGGGGCGACAGGAATGGCCGCCTGCGCCCGCACGATGGCGGCGAGGCCGGGCGCACCACCCGCGTCGATCGCGGCGATGGCGAGGTCGGCGCGCTGGGTGACGATCTCGGGTGTGTCCAGGCCGTTCTTCAACAGCACCAGCGCCTCACGGGCCGGCGCGACCTGACCGTGTTGCAGGCGGGCCATGGCTAGGGCTTCGAGGGCGAAGGCGCTGAACGGGCGGCCGTCCTTGGCCAGCGGCTCCAGACGGGCCTGGATCTGCTCCAGGGTTTCGGTGTCCATGGCCAGCCAGGCGGCCTTGAGCGCGGCGGTGTCGGACAGCAGCGGATCGCTGGACGCCTTGGCCGCCTCGTCCAGAAGCGCGATCGCATCGGGAATGCGGTTGGCGGCGAGGGCAATGCCCGCGCGCTGGCTCAGGGCCATCGACTTGTAGGCCCCGTTGCCGTCCTTGGCCGCCTGGATAAAGGCGGCGTCGGCCCCGACAGGGTTATTGGCCTCAAGCGATTCCAGGCCGCGGTCATAGGCGACGGAGGCCTTGTCGGCCTTCGACGTCTGCCAGCTGTCCCAGCCCCAGAAGGCCAGTGCGGCGATCAGCGCGACCAGAAGCACGCCGCCCGCGACGGGCAGCCAGGTGCGGGCCAGCCGCTTGTAGCGGTCGGAGCGAAGCTCCTCCTCGACCTGCTCGAAGACATCAACCACGGATACGTCGCCCCCAATAACGGCCGTCAGGCCGCTGAAAATCAATCCGGCCGGACCCTAGAGGGTCGCCTGCCCCGCCGCAACGCACGGCTTAGGGCGTGGCAGGCTTTTTCGAGAAGTAGGTCTCGACTTCGGCAGGAAAACGGCGGGCCTTCACGTCAGCGGCGTAACTCGCCACCGCCCGGTCGATATCGCCACGCATATCGGCATAGCGGCGAACGAATTTCGGGGTCCAGTCGAACAGGCCCAGCATGTCGGGCGTCACCAGGATCTGGCCGTCGCAGGCGGACGAGGCGCCGATGCCAATGGTGGGCTTGTCGATCGCCAGGGTGATGTCGCGGGCCAGTCCTTCAGCCACACCCTCGACCACCACGGCGAACGCCCCGGCGTCGGCGGTGGCCTCGGCCTCGCTCATGACCCGCAGCCGCTCCTCGTCGGTCTTGCCCTTGGCCTTGAAGGCCCCGTCGGTCAGCACCGCCTGGGGCCTCAAGCCGACGTGGCCCATGACCGGAATGCCCCGCTGGACCAGATAGGCGATGGTTTCCGCCACCGTGGGCCCGCTCTCGACCTTCACCCCCTGGGCGCCGGTCTCCTTCATCACGCGGGCGCAGTTCTGGTAGGCCTGCTCCTTGCCGCCTTCGTAGCTGCCGAAGGGCATGTCGATGACCACCATGGCCCGGCGCGAGCCACGCATGACGGCCTGGCCATGCATGATCATCATCTCCAGCGTCACCCCGACCGTATTGGGCATGCCGTGGACGACCATACCGACGCTGTCGCCGACCAGCAGCAGATCGCAATGGTCGTCCAGCAGCGCGGCTGTCGGGGCGTCATAGGCGGTCAGGCAGACGATCGGCTCGCCCCCCTTGCGCGCCCGAATGTCGGGCGCGGCGAGGCGTTTGACCGCTTCCTGCTTCTGGCTGGACATGGGGAGGCCCTCCTGTTCGGACCTCCTAGATAGTCGCCGGGGCTCGCCCCGTCATCCCTCAGGACGACGGGGGCCGGATCACATGTCCTGCGACAGCTTCATCACCCCGGCCGCAGCCAGGGCGATCAGGGCCCCGGCGGCGATCCAGAACATCTGCATCCCGCCCATGGAGCCCAGCTCCAGATTGGCCAGACCCAGCTGGTCGAGACCCGTCTGGACGGCGTCCTGGGCATTGAACGAGACGCTGCGGATGCCCTGACCCAGGGCGTTTCCGGCCACGACGCCCTCGCCGGAGCCCATGTTGACGCTCATGGTTTCGCGAACCGCCACAACACCGCCGATGACGCCGGCAAGGCCGAGAGCGAGGACACGGACGTGAGAGCCCTTCTGCAGCTTCTGCTCGACCTGGGCGGTGAACAGGGCGGCGTCGGGCATCTGCGGCGAGCGCGCGAACAGCCGCTCGATCTCAGGATCGAACTCGTCAGCCGACATGCTGCGCGCTCCCCAAGGGCTGTCCGGTCGGCTGGAGCCGCGCACGGAGTTTATCCAGACCACGTTTGACATGAGACTTCACCGTGCCGAGTGGCAAATTAAGGGCGGCGGCGATCTCTGGATGCGCCATGCCGGCCCCGTGACAAAGGGAGACACACAGTCGTTCGGGCTCGCTGAGGACTTTCAGGGCTTCATCGAGATCCACCAGACCCGCATGATCGGTCGCGGGCGCGGCGTCTTCATTCTCGACCTCGGCGACATAGCGGGCTTCCTTGGCGACACGCTTGATGTAGAGCCTCGCCGCGATCCGCTTGACCCAGGCGGCGAAGGTGCCCTCGCCGCGGAACTCCGCGCACCGCTCGAACGCCTGGATGAAGGCGTCCTGGGCGATGTCGTCGGCGAGGGAGGGCTGGGCCCCCATCCGCCGCAGCAGCCCACGCACCGCCGAGCCGTGGCGACGCACCAGTTCTCCGAACTCCCGCCGTCCGCCCGCCGCCGCGAGGGCGGCGAGCTCGACGTCGTGCCGGTCGACCAGGGATTGGGTCATGATGGTTTCCCCCGTCTGACCCGGCTCAGTCCTTGTTCTTGTTGAAGAAACTGAGGATCAGATAGGCCAGACCGATGGTGATCGGGATCGCTGCGATGCCCAGCAGGCCGCCGCTGACGACCACGCCTTCTTCGTGGTCCCAGTTGCCCCGGCCCCAGCTCGCCTGGTTGATCAGGCTGAAGGCGGCGATGCCGACGCCCGTCGCCACCCAGATGATCCCGCGGCGGATGTCGCGAGTGCGCGACGGCAGGTTCTTGGTCACGTCCTTGGTCATCGCTTCAATAACCTCGGGCGGCAGGTCCTGGCCCTTGTCGATGGCGCGGCGGACGGTCTCCTGCATTTCTCGGCGTTCGCGGAACTTCAGGTAGCTCGGGCCGAAGGCGATGGCGGTAATCGTGCCGAAGATCGACAGAATGGCCACCAGCGGGATGAAGTCTTCCATTGGGATATCCCCTCTCGTTCGAAACCGGAGCGTGATGCTTCGGCCTTATGACGACAAGAGGCATCGGCGGGGCCGTACGGATGCGGTCGGGCAGGTGAAACTTTCGTAAGGCGGGCGGAACCGCCGCCCAGGCCCGTCACCTCGCGTTGAACGGACCCCGGAACCGACCATTGAAACGGCGCGAGAGCCACAGGGCCGCGACGACCGTGACCGCCGCTCCGGCCAGCGTGGTGGCGGCGGGCTGGAGCGCTTCGCCAAGACTGTCGCTCATCGGGCCGACCACCGGGGTCAGGGCCCACAGCACGGCCACGGCGGCGATGACCCAGGGAACAAGCGCCGCCACGGTCATCCAGGCCCGGCGCAGGGCGATGGCCTGGGCCATGCGCGCCTGAAAGGCATGGTCGCGCGCGGGCGGCGCCTCGGCGGCGAACAGGGCGGCCAGTTTCTGTTCAGGCGTCATCCGGACCTCCCAGCGCCTTGAGCAAACGCGCCCGTCCGCGCGCAACATGCGACTTCACCGTGCCGAGAGGCAAGCCCAGCGCCATCGAGGCCTCGCCATGCGACCAGCCGTCGGCCAGACACAGGGCCACACAGGCGCGCACATCGGAGGGCAGTTCGGCCATGGCGGCCTCGACGGACATCCGGTCCTCCGGCGACACCCCGACAGGCGTTGCGACCGTCTCGAGCCAGAGATTGTCCCGCGCCGCGCCGCGCCTTGCGGACCGGATGCGGTCCTGGGCCTTGCGCCAGGCAATGCCGCACAGCCAGGCGCGGACCCCGGCGGGCTCCCTGAGCGACCGCAACGAACGCCAGGCCGCGAGGAACGCTTCCTGGGCCACATCGTCCGCCTCGGCCCAGCCGCCGCCCAGCATCCGCCGCAGAAAGCCGCGCACCGCCGCCTGATGCCGCTCGATCAGGCGCGAAAAGGCCGCGTCCGAGCCGGCGAGCGCGCGCCTCACCAACTCGGCGTCGGTCTGCAGTCCCCCCATAGCCCTGACCCTCGACCGGCATCAGCCCCGCGGACCGCGCCCGCCGCTGCGCAGGGCCGAAACCAGCGAGGCCAGACACAGGGCGCCCAGCACGAAACTGACGATCATGAAGGCGTCGCCCGCACCATACATGTCGGACCAGCTGGCGTAGCCGAAGCCTGCCGCCATCACGCCGAACAGCACCACCGAGAACCACGACCCGTCGCCTGGACGGCCGGAACTGCCATGGCCCTGCCAGGCCTCGGTTTCCGCATCGATCGGACGATCCAGCACCTTCAACAGCGCCGCCGGCGGCTCCTGCCCCTTCTCGGCATAGGTCTGGATCAGCTTGAGCGTATCCTTCTGCCGACGGTAGTTGAGCAGGCTCGAGAAGCCCGAGGCCACGAACCAGCCGAGCGGAAAGATAAGCCACCAGTAGGAACGGAACAGGTCTTCCATCGTCATCACCCCGTGTCGCGCGAGCCCAACGCCCGCGCTTTCATAGGGTAGTCGGCGCCGGCGCCGCCAGTGGATGCGGCGGGCGCGAATTTTTGGACGCGGGCCGGACCGGTTCGCCTGCAACGCCCATCAAAGCCCCGCGTTGACGTGCCGACACCCATTCAACCCGAACCGGAGCTGCCCCATGGTCCAGATCACCTATCGCATCGTCGAACATGACGGCGGCTGGGCCTATCAGTTGGGCGGCACATATTCGGAGACCTATCCGGACCACAACTCAGCCCGCGCGGCCGCGATCGCCGTCTCCCGCGAACAGAAGGTGCCCGACGAGGACACGCTGATCGAATACGCGGACGCATCGGGCAACTGGGTCACTGAGCGCGCCGACGGTCACGACCGGCCGGAGGCCGATGTTCAGGGCTAGATCAGGATCGCGGCGTAGCGATCCGGCTTGAACCCGACCAGGGTCCGGTCGCCCGTATCCAGCACCGGCCGTTTGATCATCGACGGCTGGGCCAGCATCAGGGCGACGGCCTTGTCGGCATCCAGGTCGGCCTTGTCCCCCTCCGGGAGCGCCCGGAAAGTCGTGCCCGCTCGGTTCAGCACCGTCTCCCACCCGTGCTCGGCCACCCAAGCCTCCAGCCGCGGCCGGTCGATTCCGGCCTTCTTGTAGTCATGAAAGTCGAAGGCCACGCCGTGCTGATCCAGCCAGACGCGCGCCTTCTTGACCGTGTCGCAGTTGGGGATGCCGTAGAGGGTCTGGGTCATGGCGCCTGTTTGCCGGGACGGCGTCGTCCGGGCAAGGTCAGTCGTCGTCCGCTTCCCGGCTGCCCACCGCCACCGGGCTCGGCCCGCCCGCCAGCGCCCGATCCAGGGCCTCGCGATCCAGTCCGTTCTCCCACTTCGCCACCACGATCGTGGCCACGGCGTTGCCGATGAAATTGGTCAGGGCCCGGCATTCGCTCATGAACCGGTCGATTCCGAGGATCAGGGCCATACCCGCCACCGGCACGCTGGGCACCACGGCCAGCGTCGCCGCCAGGGTGATGAAGCCGGCCCCGGTGACGCCCGCCGCCCCCTTGGAGCTCAGCATGGCCACGGCCAGCAACAGCAACTGGTCGCCCAGCGACAGCTCGACGCCGCAGGCCTGGGCGATGAACAGGGCCGCCAGCGTCATATAGATGTTGGTGCCGTCCAGATTGAACGAATAGCCCGTCGGCACGACCAGCCCGACCACCGACTTGTCGCAGCCCGCGCGGCCCATCTTCTCGATCAGACTCGGCAGGGCCGCTTCGGACGACGAGGTGCCCAGCACCAGCAGCAGCTCCTCCTTGAGGTAGCGCATCAGCCTGAAGATCGAGAAGCCGCTGAAACGGGCCACCAGACCCTGCACCACCACCACGAAGAAGGCCGAGGTCAGGTAGAAGGTCGCCACCAGCGCCGCGAGGTTGATCACCGACTCGATGCCGTATTTGCCGATGGTGAAGGCGAAGGCCCCGAACGCCCCGATCGGCGCCGCCTTCATCAGGATGGCGACTAGTTTGAAGAAGGCCTCCGACACGCTCTCCAGCAGCGTCAGGACCGGCTGGGCGCGGTCGCCGATCACGGCCAGCGAGATGCCGAACAGGATGGCGAAGAACAGCACCTGGAGGATCTCGCCCCCGGCGAAGGCCCCGACCACGGTCTCGGGGATGATGTTCATCAGGAAGCCGACGATCGTGGTGTCATGGGCCTTTGCGGCATAGGCCTCGACCGCCGCCGGGTCGAGCGTCGCCGGGTCAACGTTCATCCCCGCGCCGGGCCGCACCACATTGGCCACGACCAGCCCGATGATCAGGGCAAGGGTCGAGAAGGTCAGGAAATAGGCGAAGGCCTTGCCCACCACCTTGCCCAGCCTGCCGAGGTCGCGCAGGTGGGCGATCCCGGTGGCTACGGTCAGGAAGATCACCGGGGCGATGATCATCTTCACCAGCCGGATGAAGGCGTCGCCCAAGGGCTTCAGGCTCTCGCCGAACACCGGCCAGAAATGCCCGATCAGGGCCCCGAGGGTGATGGCGACCAGCACCTGGAAATACAGGTGGGTCCAGACCGGCTTGCGCTTGTACGGCGGCAGGGGCGCAGCCGTCTCCGGTACGGCGACGCCGGGCGCCGCTTTCTGCACGGCCGGGGCGCGCTTGTGGACGCCGGCGGATGTCGTGGGCTTGCGCGCCATGGCCGTCCCCTCCCGCCGCCGCCCGATAGCCGCGAATCGCGAAGTTCAGCCTAGAGACAGTAGCGCCTGCTTCCCAGCCTCAGGCGGTCGCCACCCGCGCGAGATCGGCGGTGATCCGTTCGGCCACCTTAAGCCGCTCCGCCGCCGTATCCCACTCGCCCTTCACGACAATCTTCTGGTCCGGCCTCAACTTCCAGAAGGCGTGGTTCTTCTGGATCAGCCCGACCAGCCCCATGGGATTGGGGAAGGCGTTGTTGCGCAGGGTCAGCACCGCGCCCTTGGGCCCGATGTCGATCCGCTCGATACAGGCCGTCTTGCAGTTGGCCTTGATGCCGACGATGCGCAGCAGCTGTTTCGCCTCGTCGGGCAGAGGCCCGAACCGGTCGATCAGTTCGGCCGCCAGGGCTTCGCGCGTTTCCGAATTCTCCGCGTCCGACAGGCGGCGATACAGGCTCAGGCGAACATTGAGGTCGGGGACGTAGTTCTCGGGGATCAGCACCGCCGCCCCGACGTTGATGGCCGGCGACCAGCCGCGATCAACGACCCCGCCGCCCTCGCCCGACAGACGCAACTCCGACACGGCGTCCTCCAGCATCTGCTGGTACAGCTCGACACCGACCTCGCGGATATGGCCCGACTGTTCGTCGCCCAGCAGATTGCCGCCGCCGCGCTGATCCAGGTCGTGGCTGGCCAGCTGGAAGCCGGCGCCGAGGTTGTCCAGCGATTGCAGCACCTGCAGCCGCCGCTCGGACGACAGGCTCATCGGCTTGTTCGGCGGGGTGGTCAGATAGGCGAAGGCCCGCGCCTTGGCCCGTCCGATTCGGCCGCGGATCTGGTGCAGCTGGGCCAGGCCGAACATGTCGGCCTTGTGCACGATCAATGTGTTGGCCGTCGGCACGTCCAGTCCGCTCTCGACGATGGTGGTCGACAGCAGCAGGTCGTAGCTGCCGTCGTAGAAGGCGCTCATCACGTCTTCCAGCTGGGTCGGCGACATCTGGCCGTGGCCGACCACGAATTTGATCTCCGGCACCTTCTCGCGAAGGAATTGCTCGATGTCCGGCAGGTCCGACAGGCGCGGCACCACATAATAGGCCTGACCGCCGCGGTATTTCTCGCGCAGCAGGGCCTCGCGCACCAGCACCGGATCCCACGGAGTGACATAGGTCCGAACCGCCAGACGATCGACCGGCGGGGTGGCGATGATCGACATCTCGCGGATGCCGGACAGGGCCATCTGGAGTGTCCGCGGGATCGGCGTGGCGGTCAGGGTCAGCAGGTGGACGTCAGCGCGAAGGCCCTTGAGCTTCTCCTTGTGCTTGACCCCGAAATGCTGCTCTTCATCAACGATAACAAGGCCCAGATCCTTGAACCCGACCTGATCACTGAGCACCGCATGGGTGCCGACGACGATCTCGAACGAGCCGTCCTTCAGCCCCGCCCGCGTCTCGGCGGCGTCCTTGGCCGTCACCATGCGCGACAGGTGCCGCACCTTGACCGGCCAGCCGGCGAACCGCTCGCTGAAGGTCTTGAAATGCTGCCGCGCCAGCAGGGTCGTCGGGCAGACGATGGCCACCTGCTGGCCGCTCATGGCCACCACGAAGGCCGCCCGCAGCGCCACCTCGGTCTTGCCGAAACCGACGTCACCGCAGATCAGCCGGTCCATCGGCGTACCCTTGCCGAGGTCCTCCAGCACGTCGCCGATGGCGTTCAGCTGGTCGTCCGTCTCCTCATAGGGGAAGCGGGCGCAGAACTCGTCGAACAGGCCGTGCGGCGGGGTGATCGGGTCGGACGACCGCAGCGACCGCTTGGCCGCCAGGGCGATCAGCCCCTCGGCCATGTCGCGCAGGCGGGCCTTGGCCTTGGCCTTGCGCGCCTGCCAGCCCGCGCCGCCCAGCCGGTCCAGCTGGGCCCCGTCGGTCTCAGAGCCGTAGCGGGTCAGCAGGTCGATGTTCTCGACTGGCAGATACAGCTTGCTGTCGCCGGCGTAGAGCAGCTCAAGACAGTCGTGCGGCGCCTGCTGGATCTCCAGCGTCTTCAGCCCCTCATAGCGGCCGATGCCGTGGTCGAGGTGGACCACCAGATCGCCGGTCGTCAGGGCCGAGGCCTCGGCGAGGAAGTTGGACGCCCGCCGCTTCTTCTTCGGCCGCGCCAGCCGGTCGCCCAGCATGTCGGTCTCGGAAATCACCGCGATGGCGTCGGTCTCGAAGCCGTGCTCGACCGGCAGGACACCGCGCAGATACAGATCCGTCGGCGCCTTCTGGACGTCGGCCCAGTCGCGCACCGCCACCACATGCTCCAGCCCGTGGTCCGCCAGCATGGCCGCCAGCCGCTCGGACGACCCCTCGGTCCAGGAGGCGAACAGCACCCGCTTGCCCGCCGCCTTCAGCGCCTGGGCGTGCCGCGCCACGGCCTCGAACAGATTGACGCTGTCCTGCGCCCGCTCGGCCGAGAAGCTGCGCCCCAGCCGTCCGCCCGCGTCTTCACCGGGTCCATGGAACGGCGACAGCCGCCGCACCCAGCGGCCCGCCAGGGCGCTGCTCCAGTCGCTCTCGCCCAGATACAGCCGCTCGGGCGGCAGTGCGCGATAGGCCGCTCCGCCCTTGCCCATCGAGGCGTCACGCCGGGCCTCATAGGCGTCCCTGGTAAGGTTCCAGCGCTCGCCCCGCGCCGCCTCGACCTGATTGTCCAGAAACAGCCGCGCATCCTCGGGCAGATAGTCGAACAGCGTCTCCAGCCGGTCGTAGAGCAGCGGCAGCCAGTGCTCCATACCCTGCCGGCGCGCGCCCTCGCTGATGGCCGAATAGAGCGGATCGTCCCCCGCCGCCCCGAACAGGCCGAGATAGCCCGTCCGGAAACGCGAAATGCTGTCCGCATCCAGCAGGGCCTCGGACACCGGCGCCAGATGCACTTCGCGGAGCTGGCCGGTCGAGCGCTGCGTCGCCGGGTCGAAGGTCCGGATCGACTCCAGCTCCGAGCCGAACATGTCCAGCCGCACCGGCTCCTCGAAGCCCGGCGGATAGACGTCGATGACGCCCCCGCGCACGGCGAACTCACCCTTCTCGGACACGGTCGAGGCGCGCATATAGCCGTTGGCCGCGAAATAGCGCTCCAGCGCCGCTGTATCGAGATCGAGGCCGACCGTCGTCTCAAACCCCGCGCCCGAGGTCACCTCGCGCGGCGGCGTGCGCTGCATGGCGGCGCTGACCGTGGTCACCAGCAGCATCGGCTTGCGGTCGCCGGGCGCGCGCTGCGCAAGGCGGGTCAGGGCCGCCATCCGCTCGGCCGATACCGACGACGTGGGGCTCAACCGGTCATAGGGCAGGCAGTCCCAGGCCGGGAACTCGATGATCTCGATCTGGTCGGCAAAGAAGCCGAACGCCTGCACGAACTCACCCATGCGGGCGTAGTCCCGCGCCACGAACAGACCGACGCCGCCCTCGGCCTTCAGCCGCCCGGCGACGACGAGGGCGTCGAGCCCCTCGGGCGCGCCGCCCAGTTCCTGATCGCTGCGTTTGGGAAGGGCCCCGTCCATCAGCCGGCCCCCTCGGCCACGGCGGCGGCGACGTGGTCGCGCATGAAATCTCTCAGCTTGATCATGACCGGCGTGTCGTGCGCCGCCGGCGTGGGCTCCGTCCCGGTAATCCACGCGTAGATCCGGTGATCATCATCCTCGGCCAGCAGGGCCTCCAGCGAATCCAGCTCACTCTCGTCCAGCGACGGCCCGACCTGGTCCACGAACGGGCCCAGCACGAGGTCGGCCTCGCGGAATCCGCGCCGCCATGCCCGGAAGGTGATCCGGCCGAGTCGTTGCTTCAGACGTGCGTCAATATCGGCCACAAGGTTCCTTGCCCGGTCGGTCAGGTTCAATCGCGCAGCGGAGATAGCGTTCCAGACGCGCTTTCGCCAGCTATGCTGTCGATCCATGCGGCCGCAGATTCTCTTTCCCCTGTTCGCGGAGGTTTCCAGCCTGAAGGGCGTGGGGCCCAAGATCCTGCCGCTCGTCCAGAAACTGGCCGGACCGCTGGTTCGGGACGTGCTGTTTCTGTCCCCGTCCGGCCTGATCGTGCGCCGGCCGATGACGGCGGTGAATGCGGTCGAGGGGCAGGTCGGCATATTCGAGGTGATGATCGACCGGCTGATCGTGCCCGGAAAGCCCGGTGTCCCGATCAAGGTGCGGGCCTCCGACGACACCGGCTTTGTCCACATGATCTGGTTCGGCGGCTCGGCCCAGCACATTGACCGCCTGCTGCCCAAGGGCCAGAAGCGTCTGGTGACGGGCAAGGTCGAACGCTATCTGGCAGAGGTCCAGATCGTCCACCCGGACATCTACACCCCGGAACAGGCAGGCGAGATCGCCGCCATCGAGCCGGTCTATCCGGCCACCCACGGCCTCTCCTCGCGGGTCGTGCGCAAACTGGCGCAGGCCGCCCTCACCCACGCCCCCGACCTGCCGGAGTGGCAGGACCCGGCCTGGCTGGCGAAGAACCGCTGGCCCGGCTGGCGCGCGGCGCTCGAGACCCTGCACGCCCCGACCTGCGAGCCCGAGCTGGAGCCCGACGCCCCGGCCCGGCAGCGTTTGGCCTATGACGAGCTGCTGGCCCACCAGCTGGCCCTCGCCCGCCGCCGGCGCGCCCGCCAGATCACACCGGGACCGCGGATCGCGCCGGGCGAGGCATCCGCCCATCTCCTGGCCGCCCTGCCCTTCGACCTCACCGGCGCCCAGACGCAGGCCGTCGCGGAAATCCGCCGCGACCTCGCCTCGGGCGAACAGATGGGCCGGCTGCTGCAGGGCGACGTCGGTTCGGGTAAGACCGCCGTCGCCGCCCTGGCGCTCGCGGACACGGCCGCGTCCGGCTTCCAGGCCGCCCTGATGGCCCCCACGGAAATACTCGCCCGCCAGCACTGGCAGCGGCTGGCCCCGATGCTGGAGGCCGCCGGCGTTCCGACGATCCTGCTGACGGGCCGCGACACCCCCGCCGAACGCCGCGCCCGCCTCGCCGCCCTCGCCTCGGGCGAGGCCCAGGTCGCCATCGGCACCCACGCCCTGTTCCAGGACGCCGTCCGCTTCGACCGGCTGGCGCTGGCCGTCATCGACGAACAGCACCGGTTCGGGGTCAATGAGCGCCAGCGTCTGCAGGCCAAGGGCGACCCCCGCACCGGCGGGGTCCACCTGCTGACCATGTCCGCCACCCCCATCCCCCGCACCCTTGAGCTGACCCAGTACGGCGAACTGGAGGTGTCCCGCCTGACCGAAAAGCCCCCCGGCCGCACCCCGGTGACCACCGCCGTCCTGCCGCTGGCCCGCATCGGCGAGGTGGCCAAACGGCTGAAGGCGGCCATCGACAGCGGCGCCCAGGCCTACTGGATCTGCCCCCTGGTGGCCGAGAGCGAGACCGTCGACCTCGCCGCCGCCGAAGCCCGCGCCGCCGACCTGCGCCGCATCCTGAAGGTCGAAGTCGGCCTCGCCCACGGCCAGATGCCCGGACCCGAGCGCGAGGCGGTCATGGCCGATTTCGCCGACGGTCGCATCCCGCTGCTGGTCGCCACCACCGTGGTCGAGGTCGGCGTCGATGTGCCCAACGCCACCATCATGGTCATCGAACACGCCGACCGCTTCGGCCTCGCCCAGCTTCACCAGCTGCGCGGCCGGGTCGGACGCGGGGCCAAGGCCAGCGCCTGCATCCTGCTGTACGGCGGCGGCGATGACGGGCTTGGCGAGACCGCCCGGCAGCGGCTCGAGACCCTGCGCCGCACCGAAGACGGCTTCGAGATCGCCGAGGAGGATTTCCGCCTGCGCGGCGGCGGCGACCCGCTGGGCCTGAAGCAGAGCGGCTTTCCGGCCTACCGCTTCGCCGACCCGATCCGGCACCGTTCCCTGCTGCTGGCGGCCGCCGATGACGCCCGGCTGGTGCTCGGCCGCGATCCGGACATGACGAGCCCGCGCGGCGAGGCGGTCAGGATTCTGGAGGCCCTGTTCGACTGGCGCAACGACCGGCCGGGGATCGACTAGGCTCAGGCCAGGATGGATGACAAGGGGTGGGCCCAAGCGTCAACCGGACGACTGCGCACGGCCCAAAGCGTACGTTGCTGCCGACTTCAGGACTTGACGCGTCTCATACCGCCCCGTTCCCTCATCAATCCGAGGAACAGGGCTCTCACGGATATGCAAAAGAGAATAGGATTCGGTGTCGGAGCCTTCGTGCTGGTCGCGGCCTTCGTCTGGATTGTTTTCGACAATCTTGCCCTCGGATTGATCTTCGGCCTGATAGCCGGAGCGGGGGCAGGCAAGGCGGTAAGGTCGCCGCCATCCGCAAACGACCGGGACCAGTCCGGCGGCGCCTGAGTTCGCTGTTGAACATCTGACCGCGCGGGTAAGCCTTCGATTGGACCGCAGGGACGTTTGTGGGGCCTGCTGTTGCTATGGTTGTTGATCAACCGTCTCGCAGCACGCAGCCTCAAGGTCCTCTGTCCACCCATGGCGGACATTCGCCCAAGCGGTGACTAGGCAGGCGAACGCGCCTGCCAGACCGCCAATCGCGCCTGAACATCTGCTTCAATGTCCCCATAGAACAGATTGTACGGACGCGATTTTCTTCGATCAGCCCATCCTCCGGTCTCGCGGAACGACTCCGTCCGCGGCTCGGTGTGGCGCAGCAGGCCGTCGCGGCACTGGGTGGCGATTTCGCGCGCCATCAGGGCCGGTCGCACACCCCATTCCAGCCCTGTGGCGTTGGTCGCGCCCTGATGCAGCCGGGCATCGACCGGCGCCGTGTCGGTCGAGCCGGTCACCGGATTGACGCACAGCGCCGCCCGTCCGTGGAGGTCGACCAGCCGGCCACGATCATCCCAGACCAGCGCGCGCCTCAGCCGCCGGCGGCCCGCCCCGTCATTGCCTTCGCTGACCGGCGACCAGGCGACGATACAACCGGCCTGGGCCCGGGTCTCGCAGGCCGGAACCTGCGTTGAGAGGACGTCGACCGCGACCACCACATCCATGAGATAGACCGCGACCAGCCGGCCGCGCAGGACCGGGTCATTCGCCACCCGCTCGCGCACCAGACGCTCGATCAGATCGCCGCCCTGTTCCACGCCGGCCAGGACGATCGGCCCGTCGGGGTGACGCTCGATCCAGGCGCTGAAGGCCGCATCGATATCCCTCCAGGCAAAAGCCCGCGCCTCCCGCGCATCGTCGCGCAGCGTCAGCCGCGTGTAGAGACTGCCCTGACGATAGCGCGGCGCGCTGATCTCGCCCGCCCGGGCGAACGGTCCCGCATAGTTCGGCAGGACGACGCGCTTCAGCCAGGCGTCCGCTTTCAGATCCCCAATCGGCCCATTCCACTCGCGCCCGCCGTCATAGGTGGTGGAGTGGACGAAAAAGACAGCCGCCGGACCGGCCTCGGGCGCCCGGGCGTCGCGCAGGGCCCAGGTCGTCGGGTCGCGGTAGTCGGGGGCCGGCGGGGGCTCATAGGTCTGGAACGGCGCCTGCGGGTCCAGTCCGGCCCTCAGGATGTCGCCGCGCCATACGGCCACCGCCGTGGCGAGCAGCAGCACCAGCGTCAGGCCGGTCCAGCCGGCCCATTGGCGCAGGCTCATCCGGCCGACCCTCATCGATACGGGTCCGCAGTGGCGAGGAAGGACTGGACGTAACGACGGACGCCCTCCTCCAGCGGCGTCGACTGCCCCTGGAAGCCCGCCGCCCGCACCCGATCCATCCGGGCCTCGGTGAAATACTGGTATTTGTCGCGGATGGCCTCCGGGGTGTCGACGTATTCGACCCGCGGCGTCTTGCCCGCCGCCGCGAAGGTTGCATGAGCCAGATCGAGGAAGGACCGGGCCTGTCCCGATCCGGCGTTGAACACGCCCGAGACGCCGGGCGTGTCGAGCAGCCACTCGATGATGTCGACCACGTCATCGACGAAAACGAAGTCCCGCATCTGGCCGCCGTCGGCGTAGTTCGGATTGTGCGAGCGGAACAGGGTGACCGGCTCATCGGCCTGGACCTTGGGCCAGATCTGGGCCACCACCGACTTCATCCCGCCCTTGTGACCCTCGTTCGGGCCATAGACGTTGAAGAATTTCAGCCCCGCCCACTGGCTCGGCGACTGGCCCCGATCCGATTGCCGCGCCGCATACTGGTCGAACAGCATTTTCGAATAGCCATAGGCATTTAGCGGCTTCAGCGAAGCCAATGCCTCAAGGCTGTCATCGTCCTCGAACCCGGCCTCTCCGTCCCCGTAGGTCGCCGCCGACGACGCATAGATCAGCCGGGCGTCGCGCAGGGCGCACCAGTCCCACAGGTCGCGCGACAGGCTGAAATTGGTGCGCAGGATCAGGTCCGCGTCCGGTTCGGTGGTCGAGGAGATGGCCCCCATATGCACCACGGCCTCGATTGACCCGGCGTGCCGCTCCAGTTGTTCGAACAGCTCCTCCGGCTGCCAGAAGTCGGCGATCGGGTGTTTGGCGATATTCCGCCACTTGCCCAGTGACGCGTCTTCCAGCCGGTCGCAAACGACGATGTCGCGCCGGTCCTCGGCGCACAGCCGGGCGACGATGTTGGAGCCGATGAAGCCCGCCCCGCCGGTGACCACGATCATGCGCCGGCTCATGCTTCGTCCTTCATCTTCTCGATCGTCTTGGTGGTCGAATAGCCGTCCTCGAACGTCGCCAGCCGGACCTCGCCGCCCCAGCTCTCGACCAGATCGCCGCCGACCACGCCCTCGCGCGTGTAGTCCGCGCCCTTGATCAAGACATCGGGCCGCAACCGCTCGATCAGGGCGATCGGCGTCGAATCGTCAAAGGCCGTCACCCGATCCACCGACTGAAGTCCGCCGATCACGACCGCACGGCTGTCCAGATCGTTGATCGGCCGCCCCTCACCCTTCAGCCGGCGTACCGAGGCATCGGTGTTCAACGCCACCACAAGCCGGTCGCACCAGCTCCGCGCCTGGGCGAGATAGGCGACATGGCCCCGGTGCAGGATGTCGAAACAGCCGTTGGTGAAGCCCACCTTCAGCCCTTGCCGCCTCCAGCCCTCGACCACATTCGCCAACTCCTCCAGCGGCATGACCTTGGCGTGGGCCCCGGCCGCGTGCTGGCTCATCTCGGCATCGATCAGTTCGGCCGGGGTGACCACCGCCGTGCCGGCCTTTCCAACCACCACGCCCGAGGCGAGGATGGCGAACTCCACCGCCGTCTCCAGCGATGCGCCGGCGCCCAAGGCCAGGCCAAGCGCCGCCAGCCCGGTGTCCCCGGCGCCCGAAACGTCGAACACCTCGCGCGCGCGCCCCGGGAAGTGCCGCACCGGTCCGCCACGCCGCATCAGGCTCATGCCCTTGCCGGCGCGGGTCACGACGACCGCCTTCGCCGTGGTCGAGTGGAGCAGCGCCTTCAGCGCCGCCTCGACCTCAGCGTCGGACTCGACCGGCAGGCTCGTGGCCCCGGCCAGTTCGCTGGCGTTGGGCTTGATCAGATCGACCGCGCCATAGCGGGCGAAGTCGCGGCCCTTGGGGTCCACCACGACCGGCGCGCCAGACCTTTCCGCCGCCGCAAGCGCCTGGGTGATCACCAGATCGCTGACCACACCCTTTGCGTAATCTGAAAGGAGATAGACAGAAGCGCCAGTAAAAGCATCGCTTTCTTCGCCCATCAAGGCAGCCGCCTCCTCATCGAGGCGCAGCAGCTGCTGACCGGCGGCCACGAAGCGCGTCTTGACGATGGTGGCCGCCCCCGCCCGCCGCTCGATCGCGTTCTCGATGCCCGGCTCAGCCGCGACCAGCGCCGCCAGCTCGTCTCCGGCCGCATCCCGGCCCGCCACGGCGCCCAGCCGCGCGATCCCGCCCAGCGCCGCGACATTGCGCGCCACATTGCCGACGCCGCCGGGCATGGCCGTGGTCCGGCGCGTGCGCAGGACGGGGATCGGAGCTTCGGGCGATATCCGGCTGACCTCGCCATAGACATAGCGGTCCAGCATCAGGTCGCCGACGCAAGCGACCTTCAGCCCGCGCACCCGCTCCAGCAGCGCCTGCAGTTGTCCGAGATCGAGCGTCCGTTCAGCCATGACCTTGGCCTATCGGATTCACGCGGCCTTCGCCATCCGCGCCTTGGTCAGGGCGTCATAGGCGATCAGGTCGGCGGCCAGGGCCTCGAACTGGTCCAGCGGCACCATGTTCGGCCCGTCCGACGGCGCATTGTCTGGGTCCTGATGGGTCTCCATGAAGACCGCGTCCACGCCGACGGCCACCGCGGCGCGCGCCAGAACCGGCACGAATTCGCGCTGTCCGCCCGAGGATGTCCCCTGCCCGCCCGGCTGCTGCACCGAGTGCGTGGCGTCGAAAACCACGGGACAGCCGATCTCACGCAGGATCGGCAGGGCCCGCATGTCGCTGACCAGGGTGTTGTAGCCGAAGCTGGCGCCCCGCTCACAGGCCATGACGTTGGGATTGCCGGCCCCGACCACCTTGGCGATGACGTTCTTCATGTCCCAGGGCGCGAGGAACTGCCCCTTCTTGATGTTGATC
>NZ_DDRM01000029.1:87250-93973 GCF_002343105.1 Brevundimonas sp. UBA2416 | reverse complement strand
AGGAACTGCCCCTTCTTGATGTTGATCACCTTGCCCGTCGCGGCGGCGGCCAGCAGCAGGTCGGTCTGGCGGCTCAGGAAGGCCGGTATCTGCAGCACGTCCACCGCCTCGGCGGCGATGCGGCAATGCTCCTCGGTATGCACGTCGGTCAGCACCGGCAGTCCGGTGACCTCGCGAATCTCGGCGAAGATCGGCAGCGAGCCTTCCAGGCCGAACCCGCGCGCGGCGGTCGCCGAGGTCCGGTTCGCCTTGTCGAAACTGGTCTTGTAGATGATCCCGACATTCAGCCGCTCGCCGATCTCCTTCAGCGCGTGGGCCATCTCCAGCGCATGCTGGCGGCTCTCCAGCTGGCAGGGGCCGGCGATGAAGACGATCCGCTGTCCGCCGCCGATGGAAACGGGGCGTTTCAGCCCGTCCTTGATGTCGATGATGGCGTTTGGCTTGGACAAGGCGGATTTCCCGGATTTGCAGCTTGGCGACGCGCGACTCATGCCGCACTCATGCGGCGATGAGGTGGCGTCGGACGGTGTGGTTCGCAAGCTATCACGGAGCCCGCACGCATGACCATCGAGGCCGAGGACCGTCCTGTCATCCTGTGGTTCCGCCAGGATCTCCGACTGGCGGACAATCCGGCCCTTGCTCACGCCGTCGAGACCGGCCGGCCCATCCTGCCGGTCTACATCCTCGACCAGGGGTCCGCGGCCCCGTCGATCGGCGCCGCCTCCCTGTGGTGGCTCGACAAGTCCCTGCGTGCACTGGACGGGTCGCTTCGGGCGCGCGGCTCACGCCTCATTCTCCGCCGCGGCGACAGTGAGGCCGAGCTCCGCCATCTGATCGATGAGACGGGCGCCGACGCCGTCTACATGAACCGCCGGTTTGAACCCGCCGCCTTCGCCCGCGACGCCGACATCGCCCACGGGCTTCAGGCCGAAGGCGTGGCCTGCAAGGGCTGGAACGGAACCCTGCTGACCCGGCCGGGATCGGTGCTGAACGGCTCCGGTCAGCCCTACAAGGTCTTCACGCCGTTCCACCGGACCCTGCTGGCGACCGTCGCGGCGCCGCCACACGCTTCGGCGCCCGCGGGCCTCGCGACGCCGCCGGGGGCCGCTTCCGACGACATCGACGCCTGGGGCCTGCACCCGACCCGGCCTGACTGGTCCGGCGGTTTCGACTGGACGCCCGGTGAAGCCGGCGCGGAAGCCGCCCTTGCCGCCTTCCTGTCACGCGGCCTGAAATCCTACAGCACCGGCCGCGACATCCCGGCCGAGCCGGCGACCAGCCGCCTGTCGCCGTACCTGCATTTCGGCGAGATCAGCCCCTGGCGCGCGGTCGAGGCCGCCCGCACGGCCGCGGCCGAGGGCCATGTTCCCGCCGCCGAAGCCGAAAAGTTCGTGGCCGAGATCGGCTGGCGCGAATTCTCCGCCCATCTGCTGCACGCCTTCCCGCAGATGACCGATAAGGCCTTCCGTCCGGAGTATGACGCCATGCCGTGGCGCGACGACCCTGTCGATCTGGACGCCTGGCAACGCGGCCAGACCGGCTATCCCGTCGTGGACGCCGGCATGCGGGAGCTGTGGGCCACCGGCTTCATGCACAACCGGGTGCGCATGATCGTCGCCTCCTTCCTGATCAAACACCTGCTGATCGACTGGCGGGAGGGCGAGGCGTGGTTCCGCGACACCCTCGTGGACGCCGATCTCGCGTCGAATGTGCAGAATTGGCAGTGGGTCGCGGGATCCGGCGCCGATGCTTCACCGTACTTCCGCATCTTCAACCCGATCACCCAGGGACGGAAATTCGATGCAGACGGCCGATATGTCCGCCGGTGGGTCCCGGAGCTCCGCGGAGTTCCCGACCGCTGGCTCCACGCGCCCTGGACCGCGCCTCCTGAAATCCTCCGCGACGCCCGCGTCCGGCTCGGCGCCGACTATCCTCGTCCGATCGTCGATCACGACCTGGCCCGCCGGCGCGCCCTCGACGCGCTTGGAGCCGTCGTCGCTCATCGTATCCCGGATGGGGATTGACGGGCGCTTGCCCCATAACCACCCTTTCCAGCCATGACATCGGTCACCACCGAGCGCATCGAGACCGCCGCCCGCACCCCGCGCGGGTTCACGCTGCTGCTACGCCTTCTGGCCGCCAACTGGACCTTCGGCCGCCTCACCGTCATCCTGCCCAACGGCGAGACGCACCAGCTGGACGGCCCCCAGCCCGGGCCCGCCGCGGTCTTCGACATCAAGGACTATCGCTTCGCCCGGCGCGTGCTGGCTTCGGGCGATATCGGTTTCGCCGAGGGCTATATGGCCGGCGAGTGGGAGAGCCCGCAGCTGGCCGCCCTGCTGGGATCCTTCGCCCACAACTATGATCACATCCGCCGGCTCGCCGACGGCAACCCCGTAATGCAGGCGATCAACTGGCTGTCGCACAAGCGGAAACGTAACAGCCGCGCCGGGTCGAAGAAGAACATCCACGCCCACTACGACCTGGGCAACGCCTTCTATGCGTCCTGGCTGGACGGGACGATGACCTATTCCTCGGCCCGGTTCACCCGCGCCGGCATGGCGCTCGACGCAGCCCAGCGGGAGAAATATGCCGCCCTCGCCCGACTCATGGACCTCAGGTCCGGCCAGTCCGTGCTCGAGATCGGCTGCGGCTGGGGCGGGTTCGCCGAGTTTGCGGCGAAGGAGATCGGCGCACGGGTCACCGCTGTCACCATCTCCCGGGAGCAGTTCGACTTCGCCCGCCAGCGCATGTTCAACGCCGGTCTGGCCGAGCGGGCCGATATCCAGCTGATCGACTATCGCGACGTCGAGGGCCGTTTCGACCGGGTCGCCTCGATCGAGATGTTCGAGGCCGTGGGGCAGGAATACTGGCCCGCCTATTTCAGCAAGATCCGCGACGTTCTGGAGCCGGGTGGCCGGGCCGGCCTGCAGATCATCACGATCGAGGACGCCCTGTTCGACGACTACAACCGGCGCACCGACTTCATCCAGAAATACATCTTCCCGGGCGGCATGCTGCCGTCCGAGGAACGGCTGAAGCCCGTCATAGACCGTGCCGGCCTCACCTGGCGCGAGGTGGAACGGTTCGGACAGGACTATGCCGATACGCTGAAACTCTGGGACGAGCGCTTCCAGTCCGCCTGGGGCGATATCCGGCGTATGGGCGGGTTCGACGAGCGATTCCGTCGCCTGTGGCGATTCTATCTGGCCTATTGCGAGGCCGGGTTCCGTTCGGCGCGGACGGATGTCATCCAGCTGGCGCTCACCCGCCCCTGACCCGACGGTCCTGCGATGTTAGAACATGGGCATGGACTCGCCCCTGATCTCGACCGCCGACCTCGCCGCCCGCCTCGACGAGCCCGGCCTGCGCCTTGTCGACGCGAGCTGGCATCTCGATGGCCGCGATGGCCGGCCGGATTTCGAGTCCGCCCGCCTGCCCGGCGCGGTCTTCTTCGACCTCGAGGCCAGTTCCGACCCGGACAGTCCCCTGCCGCACATGCTGCCGACGCCCGGTTTCTTCGCGGCCCGCATGGGTCGGCTCGGCATCTCTGCGGACGACAGCATCGTCGCCTATGACACCCTCGGCATCCGCTCATCGGCCCGGTGCTGGTGGATGTTCCGGGCCCTGGGCGCCCGCGACGTCCGCGTCCTCGACGGCGGCCTGCCGAAATGGCGGTCGGAGGGCCGTCCGATCGAAAAGGGGCAGTCAACGCCGCCTGCGGCCGCGACCTTCGCACCTTGCCAACGCCCGGACTTGGTGGCTGACATCGACGCCGTCCGCGACGCCCTTCAGGCCGGAGGTCAGGTGCTGGACGCCCGCGCCGCCGATCGCTTCGAGGGCCGCGCGCCCGAGCCCCGCGCCGGTCTGCGGTCCGGCCACATGCCCGGCGCCCTGAACCTGCCCTTCCCGGCGATCCTGGATCCCGACGGCGCCATGAAACAGGGCGAGGCGCTGGACGCCGCCTTCCGCGCGGCCGGAGTCGATGTGGAGCGACCGGTCATTACCACCTGCGGCTCCGGCGTTACCGCCGCCATCCTCAGTCTCGGCTTGGCCGTCCTGGGCAAGCCTTCCCGACTCTATGACGGAAGCTGGGCCGAATGGGGCGGCCGGGCGGACACAGAGGTCGTGTCCGCCCCGCCCGCCTGAGCCTCAGTGCGGCGGAGCCACCGCCGGCAGCTCCAGATCATCCGGCACGATCGCATCGGTCTCGCCGCGCGACACCACCGTCGCCGCCACCAGGTCGCCGGTGACGTTCAGGGTGGTGCGGCACATGTCGAGGAAGCGATCGACGCCGAGGATAAGGCCGATGCCTTCCGCCGGCACGCCGACCATGACGAGGATCAGGGCGATGACCGGCAGCGAACCTGCCGGCACGCCGGCCGTGCCGATGCCGCCGAGAATGCAGACCAGCATGACCACCAGCTGCTGCTGCAGGTTCAGGTCGATGCCGAAGAACTGGGCCAGGAACAGGACCGTGACGCCCTCGAACAGGGCAGTGCCGTTCTGGTTCGCCGTAGCCCCCACCGTCAGCACGAAGCGCGAGATGCGCTTCGGCAGCTTCAGCTTCTCTTCCGCCGCCTTGATGGCGATCGGCAGGGTCGCGTTGGACGAGGCGGTCGAGAAGGCCACCACAAAGGGCTCGCGGACGCCGTTGGCGAACTTCAACGGGTTCATCCCGCCGAAGATCCAGACCAGCAGCGGATAGACGATGAACATGTGGATCGCCATCGCTCCCACCGCCACGCCCGCATAGGCTCCCAGCTTGACCAGAAGCTCCCAGCCGAACACGGCCGAGAGATTGAACATCAGCGCCGCGATCGCGATCGGCGCCAGTTTGATGACCAGGTTGATGAGCTTCATCATCACCTCGAACAGCCCCTGCAGCGTCTGCTGCAGGGCGTCCGTGGCCGGCGACTTGGCCATGACCATGCCGATGCCGAAGATCAGGGCGAAGACCATGACCGGCAGGATCTGGTTGTCGGCGGCCGCGGTGACGACGTTCGAAGGGATCATGTCGAGGAAGAACTGGCCCGCCTCGATGGTCTTGGGCGCATTGCCGACGATGGTGGCGGCGCCTTCCGCGCCGTCGGCCAACAGTTGCTGGGCCAGGGCCTGATCGACGCCCGCGCCGGGCTGGAAATAGTTGACCATGCCCAGGCCGATGCCGACGGCGATGGCCGAGACCAGAACGGTGAACACCAGGGTCTTGAAGCCGACCCGGCCGAGCGACTTCAGATCGCCCATCTCCGCCACCCCGACCGCGAGGGCTGCGAACAACAGCGGCAGGACCAGCATGAACAGCAGGCGCAGGAAGATCTGGCCGACCGCCTGGATGATGTCCATCACCCAGGGGATGACCTCGAGCCCCATCAGGTTGACGTAAAGCCCCCCGCCCATGCCGGCGGCGAAGCCCAGCAGCATCCAGAGATAGAGCGGGATCCCACCACGTTTCGTCGTTTCCATCGTTCCCCCTGGCGCCTGTCCCGGCGTCCTATCGAATCGGCAGGGCGTAGATCAGCCCGGCAGGTCTTGCGTTCCATTGTGCGTTAAGCCCACGGGCCAGGTCGAGCGAGGAATCCGTCCCGACGTTCCGCAGGAAGATTTCGCCGTAGTTTCCCTCGGCTTCGATCGCCGCCTTCGCCCAGTCCTTGCGCAACCCCAGCATCGGTCCGACCTCGCCCTCGACGCCCAGCAGGCGACGGACGGCCGGATTGGGCGACTGCTCTGCCATCTCACCCGCATTATCACTGGTCACGCCCAGCTCCTCGGCCAGGATCAGGGCGTTCAGCGTCCAGCGCACGATCGAGGTCCAGGCCTCGTCGCCGCGCTTGACCGCCGGCCCCAACGGCTCCTTCGAGATCACATCCGGCAGTATGGCGTGTTGCTCCGGGTTGGACATCGTGGTCCGCGCCGCCGCCAGGGCGGAGATGTCCGCGCTCAGGGCGTCGCAGTCTTCCCGCGCATAGGCCGCCCGCGCGGCCTCCTCATTGGCGGCGACCACCGGCGTGTACTCCAGCGACCGCGCGCGGAACCAGTCCGCAACGTTCAACTCCGTGGTCGAGGCGCGCTGCACACACACGCGGGCGCCGTTCAGTTCGGCGGCCGTGGCCAGATCCAGCGACCGGCGGACCAGAAAGCCCTGGCCGTCATAGTAGTTGACCCCGGCGAACCGCACGCCTTCCTGCGCCTCCCGCGACAGGGTCCACGATGTCGACCGCCACAGCACGTCGACCCGGCCGCTGCGCAGCCCTTCGAACCGCTGGCTGCCGGTCAGGGGCACGAAACGGACGGCGTTCGCATTGCCCAGCACCGCCGCCGCCAGGGCGCGGCAGAAATCGGCGTCGAAGCCGCGCCATTCTCCGCGATTGTCCGTGTAGGCGAAGCCGACCAGCCCCTCGTGCACGCCGCAGTTCAATCGCCCGCGTCGCTTGATCGCCGCGAGGGTCGGACTGGCGAAATCGGGCGCTGCGGTCTGGCTCTGGGCCGAGGGGTCGGCCCTGTCGTCGGCCTCTCCCGCGCGCTCGCCGCGTCCGCATGCGGCGACGGTCAGGACCAGGACAGTCGCCAGCGTGATCGCGGCGCCTTTCGCCGTCCTTCGCCCCGTCGATTGTGCCCGCATCCGCGCCTCGCCGAAATTCGTCAGACCTTGCGCCCCGCCTGCTTTAGAGGCCTTTGGAGGCTGAACCGCAACCCTCCGTTCCAGCGCAGATGACCGATCGA
>NZ_DDRM01000029.1:69041-87035 GCF_002343105.1 Brevundimonas sp. UBA2416 | reverse complement strand
CCCGTCGCCCCGCCGATCGAGCGCGCCTCTACCCTGCTCAATGACTTGCCCAGCGCCATGCGCGACGAGAGCCAAGGCCCGGTCTATGGAATCGAGGATCTTTCAGCCGCCCGCGCGCTCCGCGACCTGCTGTGCGACCTCGAAGGCGCCACGGACGCCTGGCTGGTTCCATCGGGCCTCGCCGCCGTCACCGCGCCACTGACCGCCCTGCTTCGGAACGGCGACGAAGTCGTGACCACCGACGCCCTCTACGGACCCAGCCGCCGGTTCCTCAGACGGCATCTTGGCGCGCGGGGGATCACGACGGCCTTCCATGACGCAGCGGCCGCGACGGACGACATTCTCGCCGCCATCACGGACCGGACCCGCCTGCTGCTGATCGAATCACCGGCCTCGTTGACGTTCGAAATGCTCGATGTTCCCGCCCTGGCCGCCGCCTGTCGCGCGCGCGGCGTGCTGACGGTGATGGACAACACCTGGGCCGCCGGCCTCGCCTTCCGCCCGTTGGCGCACGGCGTCGATGTCAGCGTCCAGGCGGTGACCAAATATGTCGCCGGCCACTCGGACCTGCTGATGGGCTCCATCGCCGTCGCCGACCCCGCCGTCGGACGCCCCATCGCCGAGACGCTGGAAGACCTCGGCTGGCGCGTCTCCCCCGACGACGCCTGGCTGGCCCTGCGCGGCCTGCGCACCCTGCCCTTGCGCTATCAGGAACAGGCGCGCTCGGCCCGCATCGTCGCCGAATGGCTCAGCACCCGGCCGGAGGTCGCGGACATTCTCTACCCGGCCCTGCCCGGCGCAGCCGGCCACGACCTTTGGAACGGCGGCTATACGGGTGCCGCCTCGATCTTCGGCGTCGTGATGCGGGGCGGCGACGAAGGCGCCGCCCACGCCCTGATGTCAGCCCTCGACCTGTTCGGCCTCGGCTACTCCTGGGGCGGGTTCGAGAGCCTGATCACCCACGAGACCGGCCAGCTCTCCGGTCGCAAGGCCCCGCCGGCCCTGCCGGGCCAGTTGCTGCGTCTCCACGTCGGGCTCGAGGACCCCGCCGACCTGATGGCTGACCTCGAGGCGGGCCTTGCCGCCTGGCGCGCCGCAATCAGCTGACTGCGGCGCTTCCGCCGACCGGCAGCCGCGTCACGATCCAACCGCCCAGCAGCGGCGCGGCGATCGCCCCGATCTGCATCCACAGCGGATGCGGGATCATCACCAGGTTGGCCACGCCCCCGAGCAAGATCAGCCCGGCAATGACCCAGCCGGCCCAGGCCTTGCGCGACAGGCGCCGCGCGACCCATCCGCCGGTCACGACCGCCCCGAACCAGGCGAACACCACCCAGGCCTTGGCCGCCGTCGATGCCGCGGCCACCATCTGTTTCAGGTCTTCTGGATCAGCGGGATCGAGGCCGGCGGGCGGCGGCATTGCCGCATGGCCGATCATTTCCAGCCCCATCACGGTCAGGATCGCCACCACCGCGCCGGCGACGATTCCCAGAATAGTTCTCAGCATCGAACGTCCCCTCCAGAACATGTCGGGGGGAACCTTAGCGGCATGCCGCCGAAACCGGCAATCCTGTGAGACCGTGGCGCGCCCAGCAGGACTCGAACCTGCAACATCCCGCTTAGAAGGCGGGTGCTCTATCCGGTTGAGCTATGGGCGCCCGGTGGCGTTGGCGAGCGTTAGCGGTCCCCGTCCTGCGGCTCAAGCCGCGAGCCCTGTCATCCCCGCTAACTTGTCATCCCCGCGAAAACGGGGACGCCCTTCGACCTAGTGCGTCCAGGGCTGTTTGCGGCCGGTGGCGAAATTGTCCGCATAGGCCTTAAGGATGACAGGCGGGTCCTGCGGTTCATGCAGGCGGAACGGGATGCCGTGCCGCTCGGCGTAGGCCACGGCCTCCTCCGCCGAATCGAAGCTCAGCCGCACCTGTCCGTTCATGTCGCTGGAGCTGGTCCAGCCCATCAGGGGATCGATGGTGCGCGCCGAAGCCGGCTCGAACTCCAGCCGCCAGCCTCTCGACGAGGCCTTGCCCGACTGCATCGCGGTCTTGGCGGGGCGATAGATGCGGGCGAGCATGACCAATCCTCGTGACGACGGCGGGCGAGCCCGCGTGGGAGCCCAGATACCGTGTGACCCGCGCCGGGTCCAGCGCTTGGCGTGAAAGCCCGACCGGCCTGTTCAGCCGTCAACAGAGAGAAAGTGCAGTTCCATGAGCCGTCACCGCAGGCGCAACCTCGTCGCTCGCCTGCGCGGCCATCCGAAGATCGAGGCCGTTCTGGACGCCGGCGGCGCCGAGGCTTCACCGAGCCAGCAGGCTCTGTTCGCCCGCCAGTGCACCGGCGCGGGCTCGACGTTTTCGCTGCGCCTGAAGGGCGGCGAGGCCGAGGCCTTCCGCATGCTCAACGCCCTCCAGCTGTTCAAACTGGCCGTCAGCCTGGGCGGCACCGAGAGCCTGGTCTCCCACCCCTCCAGCACGACGCACTCCGACTACAGCGCCGAAGCCAAGGTCCGCTGCGGCATTGGCGACAACCTGGTGCGGTTGTCCGTGGGTATCGAGAACGCCGACGACCTTTACGCCGACCTGGAGCAGGCGCTGAAGGCGGTGTGACGACTGGCGAGTTGCGTTGGCGCAATCACCTCGGGACAGATCAGTTGCAGACTGACGGACATGCCGCCGTGAGGACCGACGATGACCGATAACCTGTCGACCCCCGCCCGGCCCGGAGACGGGTACGGTCGGCTCTCGATCGCGCTGCACTGGCTGATGTTGATCCTTCTTGCGGCGGTCTTCGCCTGTATCGAGCTGCGCGAGAACTATCCTCGCGGCAGCGACATACGCGAGGGTCTCAAGACCTGGCATTTCATGCTTGGCCTGTCGGTCTTCGTCCTCGTCTGGATCCGGCTGATCGCGCGCTGGCGGACGCCTTGGCTGGCCACTGAATCGAGTTGGACGCGATGGCCGGCCGCAGCCGTGCATATCGCCCTCTATGGCGGCATGATCCTACTGCCCCTGCTCGGCTGGCTGGTTCTCAGCGCCGAGGGCGATGTCATTCCGTTCTTCGGCCTATCGCTGCCGCCACTGATCGGTCCGGACAAGGCCCTCGCCGGTCGGCTCGAGGATCTGCACAAGACGATCGCCGAAGCAGGCTACTGGCTGATCGGTCTGCACGCTCTCGCGGCGCTGTTCCACCACCATGTGCTGAAGGACGGAAGCCTGCGGCGCATGCTGCCGCTCCTTCGATGACAGGGCCGGCTGTGCCGGCACGCCGGAGCGCATCATGAGCCGTCTCGAACGCCACCCTGAACGTCATCTGGTCGCCCGCATCGGCTGGCTGCGCGCCGCTGTACTGGGGGCCAATGACGGCCTGGTCTCGACGGCCAGCCTTGTCGTCGGCGTGGCTGCGGCGGAGGCTGCGCGCGGCAGCATACTGATCGCCGGCGTCGCCGGACTGGTGGCGGGAGCCATGTCGATGGCGGCGGGCGAATACGTCTCGGTCAGCTCCCAGTCCGACACCGAAAAGGCCGACCTCGCCCGCGAGAACGCCGAGCTGGCGGCCGATCCGGAGGCCGAGGTCAACGAATTGGCCGCGATCTACGCCGCCCGTGGCGTCGAGCCGGCCCTGTCGCGGCAGGTGGCGCAACAGCTGATGGCCCGGGACGCACTGGGCGCCCATGCGCGCGACGAGCTGGGCATTTCGGACTTCACGACCGCCCGACCGGTCCAGGCGGCCCTGACCTCAGCCGGTACCTTCGCGCTCGGCGCCGCTCCGCCCCTGGTCGTCGTGCTGCTGGCGCCGCTGGAGACCCTGATGATCTGGGTCAGCGTGATTGCCCTGGCCGGGCTGATGGGGCTGGGCGCGCTCGGAGCCACGGCCGGGGGCGCCAATGTGCCGCGGTCCGTCCTGCGTGTCGCCTTCTGGGGCGTCGTAGCCATGGCCGCCACCGCCGCCATCGGCCGACTGTTTGGAACCGTGGTCTAGAAATGATTGGTCGGAGTGAGAGGATTCGAACCTCCGACCCTCTGGTCCCAAACCAGATGCGCTACCAGGCTGCGCTACACTCCGGCGGCGGGATTTGGCACACTCGACGCCGCGCCGCAACGCGCCATGCGACTATTCGGCGAAGAAGGGGTGGCTGACCCTGTCGCCGGGGCGGGCTCCGATCTCGTCGGCGCGGCCGGCGCGCAGCTCCAGCACACCGCTGGCGAGACCGTTCGAGGGGATGATCTCGTCCGACATCGGCGTCGCATTCTTAGCGATCGAGACAATCCGGCCGCGCGGATCGATGTAGATGATGTCCAGCGGGCTGGGCGTGTTGCGCATCCAGAAACCGCGCTCGGCCACATCGGGGAACTGGAACAGCATCCCCCGGTCGTCCGGCAGCGGTTCCCGCTCCATCAGGCCGCGCTGGCGTTCCGCGTCGTCGTCGGCGATCTCGACCATGAAACGGTGCTCGCCGCTTGAGGTGGTGACGGTCAGCGGTTCAAGCGGATCGCCCTTGGCGTCGCGCGGCGCTCCCGCTCCGGCGCAGGCCGACAGCAGCACCAGGCCGGACAGGGCGCCCAGAAGTCCACGACGGTTCAACATTGCCGATCCACCCTCACTGGGGCGGATGGTTCATCCGCCCGGTCTGATTTCCGCGACCACCAGCCCCTTGGGGCCCTCGGCAAATCGCACCGAGACCGTCTCGCCGGGCAGCAGGTCATCCAGCCCGCAGCGGCGCAACGTCTCGACATGGACGAAGATATCCCCCGGTTCGCCGTCGCGCACCACGAAACCGTAGCCCTTGGTACGATTGAACCATTTGACGACCGCGGCCTCCATCGGCGCACCGGATGTCGGCGCCTCGGGCTCCGCACCGGCGCCGGCCGTCTGACGAAGACCCTCATAGCCTGTGCGGCGCGGCGCAGCGGCCAGCTCGGGGTCCCCCTCGCCCAGGTCATGGACCTCGGTGACCTGCCAGCCCTTGGGCCGACGGGCGCATTCACAACTGATGGGCGCGCCCTCGGCGGCCAGATCCCGGCCCGCATCGCGCAGGCTGGAGATGTGCAGCAGCACATCCTTCATATCGGTCAGGGTCGGGTCATCCGGCACGATGAAGCCGTATCCCTTACCGGGATCAAACCATTTCACCCGGCCCGCGATTCGGACCGTCGCGACCGTCTCAACGCCCTCGTAGTCCGACACAGTCTTCCCCCTGCCCGCAATCGGAGCGGACGGCGCTTATTTAACACGGTTCTGTGAAGCCCGGAAAAGCGAAAAACGTCGGTTTCGCAGCAAAAGCGCAATGAATTCGCTCAGGCGCCCTGTGCGCCTCGATCCAGCAACAGACGAATCTTCCGTACCAGGTCGGTTTGCCGGTACGGTTTCGCGATCAAATCCGGCTCCGCACGCTGACCGGCATGGTCCCGGACCCGGTCGGCCCAACCGGTCGTCAGCAGAACGGGTGTCCCGGGTCTGAGCCGCGCGACCTCCGCCGACAGGCCCACGCCATCCAGATCGCCCGGCATGACGATGTCAGTGAACAACAGGTCGAACGCCAGACCGGCCTCCACCATGGCCAGAGCCTCGGCGGCATCGCCCGCCGTGTGAACGACAAAGCCGGCATCGACCAGTAGGGTCTCGCCCATGACCCGGACGTCGGCATTGTCCTCGACCATCAGGATGGTCGCCGCACCGGCGGGTTCATCGATCAGGGGCGGGGTTTCGGGCATGGCGGCCAACCGGATCATCGTCGTCCGGGACACGGACACTGCAGTGCAACGCGCCTGACCCCGAAAGGCCCGGCCTCACACATAATCGGCGATGTCGGGGAAAGGCTCCGCGTGGCAGTCCCTAGGGGAATCGAACCCCTCTTTTCAGGTTGAAAACCTGACGTCCTAACCGATAGACGAAGGGACCGCTGCGCGAAGAGCGGGCGATATAGCCGCCGATTCCGGACGGTGCAACCCTTCTCCTCCCCATTCTTCTTGCGAAAGGCGGAGGCAGCCCGGACGCGCCGCCGACGAGATGGAGGCGCGGCCAGTCGAAGGATCAGGCCATCCGCGGATCGGCCACGTCCTCGATCTCGAATTGGACGCCGCGACGACCGTTCCAGTCGTCGGCCTTCAGCCGCCCGACCACGCTCAGCCCGCCCTGTCCGGACAGCAGCGACTGCCCGCCGGGCAGGTCGGCGCAGCGCCAGGCGATGGCCTTCACCGAGGCTCCGTCGGCCCCGACCAGCCGGCAGCGCACATGACCGCCATTCATGGCCACGGCGTCACGCGCCTGCACATGCTCCAACGCGAACAGCGGCTCGGGATTGGCCGGGCCGAACGGAGCCAGTTGCTCGAACTGTTCAAACAGAGCCCGCGTCGCCGCGCCCGGATCGATCAGGGCGTCGATCTCAACCCCGTCCAGCGCGTCGGCCGCGGCCTGTTCGCCCGCCATCCGGTCGTTGAGGAAATCCCGCAGCCGGTCGATATCGTCGGCCCGGACCGTCAGCCCCGCCGCCATGGCATGGCCGCCCCCGGCGATCAGCACGCCCGTCTCCCACGCCGCCTGCACCGCCTTGCCCAGGTTCATGCCCGGCTGCGACCGGCCCGAGCCCTTGCCGAGGCCGTTCACCGCATCGACGCCGATCACCACCACCGGCTTGCGCCAGCGCTCGCGGAGCCGCCCGGCGACAATGCCCACCACGCCCGGATGCCATTCGTCGCCCGCGATCACCACGACGGCCGAGCCGTCGGCATGGGCGCCGGTCGCCTCGACCATACGCGTCGCCTGATCGGTGACCTGTTTCTCCACCTCGCGGCGGGCGATGTTCAGGGCGTCCAGCTCCTGCGCCAGCGCCGCCGCCTCCACGGGGTCGTCGGTCGACAGCAGCCGCGCCCCGAGATCCGACTTGCCGATCCGCCCGCCCGCATTGATGCGCGGACCGAGGATGAAGCCCGCATGGCTCGACTTGGCCGGCCCCGGCTCGGCCCCCGCCGCCGCCAGCAAGGCCCGCAGCCCGGGATTGCCCCAGTCCGACATGACACGCAGCCCGAGGCTGGTCAGCGCCCGATTGAACCCGGTCAGGCCGGTGACGTCGCAGATCGCCCCCATGGCGGCCAGATCAAGCCACTGGCGGATGTCCGGCTCTTTCACATCCGCGAACATGCCGCGCCGCCGCGCCTCGCGGTTCAGCGCCGCCAGCAGGACGAACACAACCCCCGCCGCGGCCAGATTGCCCTGCCCCGAATTGCAGCCCGGCCGGTTCGGATTGACCACGGCGGCGCAGACCGGCGGATGCTCGCGCATCATATGGTGGTCGATGACCACCACCTTCAGCCCGATCGCCGCCGCATGGGCCACCGCCTCATTGGCCGCCGCGCCGCAGTCGACGGTGATGACCAGATCGGCGCCCGAAGCCTTCAGCGTGTCGAAGGCCCGCGCGCTGGGGCCATAGCCTTCCGTGACCCGGTCGGGCACATAGATCGGCAGCTCGGCGCCCACAGCCCGGAACCAGCGCACCAGCAGGGCTGCGCTCGAGGCGCCGTCGACGTCATAGTCCGCGAAGACATGGATTGAGGCCTTCGCCTGCAGCGCATCGAGGATCGCCCCGGCCGCCGCATCCATGTCCATGAAGCTGGACGGGTCGGGAAACAGCGCCTTCAGCGTCGGCGTCAGGAAGTCGGCCCCCTGATCGGCCCGCACGCCACGCGCCGCCAGCGCCCGCGCCAGCGGCTCCTCGAGGTTCAACGCCTGCATATGGGCCCGGATCAGCCCCGCCTCGGCGGGCCTCTGCCGCCATTCGCGGCCCGACAGGGAGCGGGAGACGCCCAGGAACGCCGGCCCAAAATCCGAGCCTGCGCTCCCGTCGGCCATCAGAGCGGCCGGATCGTGCGGATGCGCTGGACGGTCCGCGTCGAGGAATCCATCACCAGCGTGTGGGTCGAGACGAAGCCGTCGGCGACCTTCACCCCGTCCAGCATGGCGCCCTTGGTCACGCCCGTGGCCGCGAAGATGGCGTCCTTGGACACCAGTTCGTGCAGGTCGTATTTGCGGTCCAGATCGGTGACCCCCGTCTTGGCCGCCCGCGCCCGCTCGTCGTCGTTGCGGAAGATCAGCCGGCCCTGGAAATGGCCGCCCACGCATTTCAGCGCCGACGCCGCCAGCACGCCTTCCGGCGCTCCGCCCGAGCCGAGGTACAGGTCGATGCCGGTCTCGGGCTCGGCGGTGTGGATCACGCCCGCGACGTCGCCGTCGGTGATCAGCACCACCTTGGCCCCGACCTCGCGCAGGGCGGCGATCAGTTCGGCATGGCGCGGCCGGTCCATGACGCAGACGGTGATGTCGGACGGCTTCACCCCCTTGGCCGAGGCCAGCGAACGGACATTGTCCTGGGGCTTCATGTCCAGATCGACCGTGCCGGGCGCGAAGCCGGGACCGATGGCGATCTTGTCCATATAGGTGTCGGGCGCGTGCAGCATGCCGCCGCCCGGCGACATCGACAGCACGCACAGGGCGTTGGCCATCGCCTTGGCGGTCAGGGTGGTGCCTTCCAGCGGGTCCAGGGCGATGTCGATGGCCGGGCCTTTGCCGGTGCCGACCTTCTCACCGATGTAGAGCATCGGCGCTTCGTCGCGCTCGCCCTCGCCGATGACGATCTTGCCATCGATATCGAGGCTGTTCAGCGCGGTACGCATGGCGTCGACCGCCAGCTGGTCCGCCGCCTTCTCGTCGCCGCGGCCGATGCCGGCGTAGCTGGCGATGGCGGCCAGTTCGGTCACCCGTGCGGCGTCAGCGGCCAGGGTCGAGGCGTAGGGAGCCGGTTTGGCCATGAGAAAGTCTCCTGAGACGATGGTCCCCGGATTCTGCCGTCCGGGCGAGCGTTGGATGGGGTCAGCGGCGGTCCACCGGTGGCGGGGCGCGGCCCCGCTCGCGCGTGCGCCGTACGAAGTCTTCGATCTCGTCGAGCGTTTCCTGCGTCACGGGCGCGACCGGCACCGAATCGACCCGGGCCTGCACCGCCGCCGCGAACTCGGCCGGATCGCCCGTGGTCTGCCAGTCAATGCGCGACACCTCGCCTGCCAGAGCGCCGCCGGTGACCCGCAGCGTATTGACCTGGGCCGCGATCGCGACCGGCTCCGGCAACGGCTCGTCCACCCTCGGAAAGTCGGTCCAGCGGGGGTACTCACGGTTGGCGTCGACGAGGGCCTGGACCCGCGGCGCGATCGGCGAACTGGCGTCTGTGGCCGGATCGAACGAGCCCGCACAGGCCGCCAGACCGCCGCACGCGATGGCGGCGGACAGGGCGGCTGCAATTTTCCGGCGCGACGCGTTCATTTCAGGGGCTGTCTTATGCGATGATCGCGACAGGCGGAAGGGCGCGCGCGGCGCTTGCGACCGTTCCTGACGACATCCGGAGCTCCTCATGGCCAAGCGTCCAAGCCCCCCGATCGCCGAAGCGCCCCCGCGCGCGCCGCGCAAGGCCGGACGCCCGACCTCGGCCAAGCCGCCCCGGCCCCGCGCCGCCAAGGCCGCGACAGCCCCTGAACCGACGCCTCCGCCGCCGTCCGAAGCCGAAGCCCCGGCCGCCGAAGCCTTCGGCTTCCCCGGCGCTGACCAGCGGCAGATGCTGGAGACCCTGTCGATGAACCTGGCCAAGGCCGCGATGACGGCCCAGTCGGCCATCGCCGAGGCCGCCCTGTCCCAGGCCGACCGCCCTGCGGCCCTGTCGCCGGATCCCTTCCACGTCGGCCCGGCCATGAACTCGGTCATGACCAGCCTGGCCTCGCGCCCCGACAAGCTATTCGCCGCCCAGGCCGATCTGTTCAACCGCTACATGGACCTGTGGGCCACCACGACCCGCCGCGCCGCCGGCGAGGAGACCGCCGCCGCCCCTTCGAAGGACAAGCGGTTCAAGGATCCCGCCTGGTCCGAAAACCCCGCCTTCGACGTCATGCGACAGTCCTATCTGGTCACGTCTGACTGGATGAACGGCCTCGTCTCCAGCGTCGAGGACGTCGATCCCCTGACCAAGCGCCGCGCCGAGTTCTTCACCAAGCTGCTGACCGACGCCTTCTCCCCCTCCAACTTCCTCGCCTCCAACCCCGCCGCCCTGAAGGCCCTCGCCGACTCCAACGGCGAATCGCTGGTCAAGGGGATGCAGAATTTCGCCGCCGACATGGAGCGCGGCGCCGGCAAGCTGAAGATCAGCCAGGCCGACTACGGCAAGTTCGTCGTAGGCGAGAACGTCGCCACCGCCCCGGGGCAGGTCGTCTGGCGTGACGAGCTGTTCGAACTGATCCAGTTCGACGCCGCCACCGACAGACAGCGCGCCGTCCCCCTGCTGATCTTCCCGCCCTGGATCAACAAATTCTACATCCTGGACCTGCAGCCCGAGAATTCGATGATCCGCTGGCTGTCGGCCCAGGGGTTCACCGTCTTCGTCTGCTCCTGGGTCAATCCGGACGTCGACAAGGCCGGCTTCGGTTTCGACGACTATCTGGAAAAGGGCATCTACCGCTGCGTCGAGAAGGCGCTTGAGCAGTCGAAGGCCGACCACATCAACACGGTCGGCTACTGCATCGGCGGCACATTGATGGGCGCCGCTCTCGCCCACATGGCGGCCAGGGGCGACAAACGCGTCACCGCCAACACCTTCTTCGCCGCCCAGCATGACTTCGCCGAGGCGGGCGACCTGCTGCTGTTCACCGACGAACACTGGCTGGGCGAGGTCGAGCAGCAGATGGACGCGGCCGGCGGCGTCCTGCCCGGCGCGGCGATGGCCGAGACCTTCAACGCCCTGCGCGCCAACGACCTGATCTGGTCCTTCTTCGTCAGCAACTATCTGATGGGCAAGTCGCCGCCCGCCTTCGACCTGCTGTTCTGGAACGCCGACCAGACGCGGATGCCGAAAAAGCTGCACATGGACTACCTCCGCTCCATGTACGGACAGAACAAACTGGCCCGCGGCGAGTTCACCATCGGGGGGGTCAAGGTCGACCTGTCGAAGGTCACCATCTCCCTGTATTTCCAGGCCAGCCGCGAGGACCACATCGCGCCGATGAACTCGGTCTATCGCTCGGCGAGGGCGTTCTCGAACGCGGACGTCACCCTGACGCTGGCTGGCTCCGGCCATATCGCCGGGGTGGTCAATCCGCCGTCCGCGAAGAAATACCAGCACTGGACCAACCCCGCCCTGCCCGCGACCCTCGGCGAATGGCAGGCGCAGGCTGTCGAACATCCCGGCAGCTGGTGGGAGCACTGGGCCGCCTGGCTGCATGAAAAGTCCGGCGACTGGGTCCCCGCCCGCGATCCCGAAGCCGGCCCCCTCAAGCCGATCGAACCGGCGCCCGGCTCGTATGTGAAAGTGAAGTCTTGAAGCGTTTTGAACCGAACCTGCTGCTGGCCGTCACCACCGGCTTCGCGCTTGTTCTCGTGACCCTGACGGTCAGCGTCTTTGGCGCGGGCGAGCCGCTGCGAAACCTGCTTCTGGCGGTGATCTGCTCCGGCGGCTTCGTGCTGCTCAACCCCCTCCTGTTGCGGGCGATGAAACGCCCGCCCGGCTCAGCGATGATCCATCCCGACAATCCCGGCACAGCGGCCTGGGCCACCCTGTTCCCGATGGTGGTGATCGTCTGTGCCGCCATTCCGGTATTCTGGCCGGGTCCCGACTATGGCCTGCTGGTCATTGTCGCCGCCGTCTGGTTCGGCGTCACGGTCGAGTCCGCGCTCAAGGCGCGGCGCGGTGGGCGTTAGTCCTTCGTCCCCGTCCGCCGGCAGGTGTGACAACGGCCATCCCACTGCTAGGCTTCCGGCATGAAACGTCTTCGCACACTCGCCGCCATCCTCCTCCTGTCCGGCGCTCTCGCCGCCCCGGCCTTCGCCCAGCAGCCGACGCCGGAGAACAATCCGGCCGGCGTGCTGTTCTGGTCGCCCGCCGATCGTGAGCGCGTCTTCCGTCGGATGGAGACCATCATGCCGCACGCGCCGGTCGTGCGCGGCGAGACGCCGGTGCGGGCCCTGCCCCCGGGCGAACCAATCACGCTCGATCCCTCGGCCTATATGGCGGCGGAGAATGTCGCGGGCGTGCTGGTCATCCAGGACGGACGCATCCGGCTGGAGCGCTACGCCCTCGGCCTCGGCGAAGGGGACCGCTGGGTCTCCTTCTCCATGACCAAGAGCCTGACCTCGACGCTGGTCGGCACGGCGCTCCGAAGCGGCGCCATCGGTTCGCTGGAGGATCCCGTCACCCGTTACCTGCCGACCCTCGCGGGCGGCGGCTACGATGGCGTCACGGTGCGCCAGCTGCTGACCATGACGTCCGGCGTGCGCTGGAACGAGGACTATTTCGATCCCGCCTCCGACGTCGCCCGCTTCCTGCAGGAGCCCGCCCGTCCCGGAGAGGACCCGGTCGTCGCCTATATGGGACGGCTGCCGCGGGCGGCCGAGCCCGGCACGCGCTGGAACTACTCGACCGGCGAGACCAACCTCGTCGGTTCCCTGATCGCCGCCGCCGAGGGCAAGCCGCTGGCCGAACTGCTGTCCGAGCGGATCTGGTCCCGCGCCGGCATGGAGGCCGACGCCTTCTGGGCGCTGGACCAGGGCGGTCGCGAGATGGGCGGCTGCTGCGTCTCCGCCACCCTACGCGACTGGGGCCGCATCGGCCTGATGGCGCTGGAGGACGGTCAACTGGGCGGCGAGCGCATCGTGCCGGACGACTGGTTCGCCCAGGCCGTCGTCAAACAGGCTGAAACCGGCGAGCCGAACGAGGGCTATGGCTTCCAGTGGTGGACCGAGGACGACGGTGTCTACGGCGCCTACGGCATCTTCGGCCAGGCGGTGCGGGTCGATCCGGCGCGTCGGACGGTCATCGTCCTGCTGTCATCCTGGCCCCGGGCCGTCGGCCGCAATCACAGGGCCGCCCGGGAAGCCTTCTTCCGGCAGGTGGACGCGGCCGTCGACGCGACCCCCCAACCCTGACCTCCCGGCGCTGACGCCTCAGGCCGGACGGAAGGTCAGGGCCACGCCATTGTTGCAATAGCGCTTGCCCGTCGGCCGCGGGCCGTCGTCGAAGATATGCCCCTGATGCCCCAGGCAGCGGGCGCAATGGTATTCGGTCCGCGGAAAGCCGATGGCGAAGTCGGTCTTGGTCCCGATATTGGCCGCGATGACCTGCCAGAAGCTGGGCCAGCCCGTCCCGGAATCATATTTCCACTGCGACCGGAACAGCGGCAGGTCGCAGCCGCGGCAGACAAACGTCCCGCTCCGGTGCTCATTGTTCAGCGGACTGCTGCCCGGCCGCTCGGTCGCCTCACGCCGCAGCACATCATAGGCCGCGCGCGGCAGCCGCTCGCGCCACTGGGCGTCCGTGATCCGCCGGAACGGCGAGTTGGCATACTGCCGCTCGGAAGCTGTGGCCTCCTTCGGCGTACAGGCGCTGACGGCGACGGCGCCGACGGTGGTCAGAAGGGCGCGGCGGGAAAGATGGGTCATGGTGAGAGATACGTCGGCAGGACGGCGGAGGTTGCAAGCGGGAGCACACACAAAACTCCGCTCATCCCGCCGAAAGCCGGGACCCGGTTCTGTCCAGCTTGACGCCGGCGTTTCCGGTTAGCGGCCGGGAGATCGCCGGAGCCGCCCCATCACACAAAGCACTGGGTCCCGGCTTTCGCCGGGATGAGCGGTTTACTGGAGGCCCGTATCTTCCCTGAGCCCCAGCATCAGGTTCAGGTTCTGCACCGCCGCTCCCGCTGCCCCCTTGCCGAGGTTGTCCAGCAGGGCGACCAGCCGCACCTGATCCCCGCCCCGGTCGCCGAACACATGCAGACGCATTTTGTTGGTCCCGTTCAGCCCCTCCGGATCGATGCCGGTCATGGCCTCGGTCGTCTCCAGCTCGGCGACCTCGACGAAGCGGCAACCGGCATAGGCCTGAACCAGCGCCCCGTGCACCACCTCGACCGACGGCGACGACGGCAGGGCCGCCAGCTGCAGCGGAACCTCGACCAGCATCCCCTGCCGGTACGCCCCCACCGCCGGCGCGAACAGCACCGGCCGCTCCAGCCCCGTGTGCAGCGTCATCTCCGGCACATGTTTGTGCTTCAGCGACAGGCCATAGGCGCGGTACGCATCGCGCTTCGTCACCCCGGGGCTTGACCCCGGGGCGGCCTCGAACTCGGCGATCATCGCCTTGCCGCCGCCCGAGTATCCCGACACCGCATTGACCGTCACCGGCCAGCCCGCGGGAATGATCCCCGCCGACACCAGCGGGCGCACCAGGCCGATGAAGCCGGTCGGATAGCAGCCCGGGTTCGACACCCGCGTAGCGCCCGCGATCTTCTCGGCCTGCCCCATTCTGCCCGCCGCATGGGCCATCTCGGCAAAGCCATAGGTCCAGGCCGGATCGACCCGGTACGCCGTCGAGGCGTCGATCACCCGCACGCCGGGGTTCTCGATCATCGCCACAGCTTCCTTCGCCGCCTCGTCCGGCAGGCACAGGATCACCGCATCGGCTCCGTTCAGCGCCTCGCGCCGCGCCGCCACGTCGCGCCGGCGCTCGCCGAGGGCGATGATCTCCAGATCAGCCCGCGCCTCCAGCCGCCGCAGCACGTCCAGCCCGGTGGTCCCGGCTTCGCCGTCGATGAAGATCGTATGGGTCATGTTCGGCCTCCTACCCCGTCCCCCGCCGGGAGAGAAGATCGAAGACGCGCCACGACAGTCAGGTATCGTGGGTCGTCGATGCGTGCTCGCGGTGGCAGGCTTGCCTTCTCATTTGGGGAGGTAGGCCTGATGCGGAAAATCGTCGCTCTCACCGCTATCGCTCTCAGCCTCGGGCTCGGCAGCCCGACATGGGCCCAGCCACAGTCGGCCGATTTCCGCCTCCCCGAAAACTGGAACGGCGATTCCATCATGCCCGAGGACAAGCTGGTCCCGCGAGACGCGTCCGGCGACCTTCAAGGCTTTGGCGGCGCCGCCTGGTGGCAGGCGTTGGCTTTCTGCGCAGGCTCTCTTCACGCCGCGGCTTCAGGCGCCACCCTGCCGACCGGCGTAACGCCACAGCTTCTCCGCAGCGCCAGCACCCGGTTCGAGACAGCCGCCCTCCGCCGCCTCCAGACCGACCGCGGCGTATCCAGCGTGCTTGCGGGGGAAATCCTGGCGTCCGACATCGAATTCCAGGTGACGACAGCCACCGAAGAACGACGCCCCGTCGCCGCCGACATGGCCCGCTGCAACGCGGTCCGCGCCGCCAACGCCGCCCTAGGGTAAATCATCCCTCTCCCAATGGGAGAGGGCTTGAGCGCACGGCGGCGAAGCCGCCGTCCTTGCGCGAAAGGGCGAGGGTCGTCCGGATCCGTCGGCGTCAGCCGCCGCCCGGACAGAGCCACGGCGTCGCTATCGACCAAGACGATGTGCATCAACGCGCCACGCCAGCAAACAGTGCTGCAAGCGTAGGCACGTAGTGGAACGCGACCGGCCCCAAAGCGACGAGCACGACCCACCCGCCGAGCTTTTTTACCAGCAGTCCCGCCACAAGGAGCGGGACATAGCGTTGGCCTGAGCCCGCTACAGCGAAGGTCTCCTGCCTTAGACTGAACGAGACCGACCCTCGATCTGACAGCCTCGGTATCCGATGCATCTTGGCTTCCCCTAGTGATTCCTCATCACCATGCGGCCAAGTTAGGGACGGCAACGCGCTGCCATCAGGGTGCACGGTTGCACACCCATAGGGTCTCGAACTAGCCGCCCGCCCGCTGGTTAGAGCGGCGTTGCGATCTCGTGATTTCTTGGACACCGGGCACATCTCCGCTTAAGCGAATCAGATGTGCAATCCCTTCGGTCACTAGGGGTCCGAAAGATCCGTGCGTCAAGGCACACGCACCGCACGGATCGGGCGACCCGCTGATGGTTCGTCAGCGGGTCGGAATATCAGCCCATGTTAGCGACGTCTTTTTGGGTCGAACTTCGGGTGTGAGCGGGTGCCTGGAAAGTCTCACGAAGGCGCACGCGTCGACATCACGTTCCGTTACACCTCGTCCCCGCCCATAGAAAAAGGGCGCCCCGGTTTCCCGAAGCGCCCCATTCCAAACCGTATCTGAACCGCGTTTAGCGCTTCGAGAACTGGAAGGACTTGCGGGCCTTGGCCCGGCCGTACTTCTTGCGCTCGACGACGCGGCTGTCGCGGGTCAGGAAGCCGTGCGGCTTCAGGACCGGGCGCAGCGCCGGCTCATAGTGGGTCAGGGCGTGCGACAGGCCGTGGCGGATGGCGCCGGCCTGGCCCGACAGGCCCGAGCCCTGCACGGTGCAGTCGACGTCGAACTGGGTCAGGCGGTCGGTCACTTCCAGCGGCTGGGCGATCATCATGCGCAGGATTTCGCGGGCGAAATACTGCATCTGATCCTTGCCGTTGATGGTGATCTTGCCCGAGCCGGGCTTGATCCACACGCGGGCGATCGCGTTCTTGCGCTTGCCGGTCGAATAGGCGCGGCCCTGGGCGTCCAGCTTTTGCGTATAGACCGGAGCATCGTTGTCGCTCGACACGGTGCCGAGGCCCTTGAGGGCGTCAAAGCCGGTCGCGGCGGGGGCGTCGTTCTGCGGGGCGGAGGTTTCAGCAGTCACGTCGGTCATGCTCAGACGCTCCGGGTGTTCTTGGCGGACGCCGACTTGAAGTCGATCGTTTCCGGCTGTTGGGCTTCATGGGTGTGCGCCGCGCCGGCGAACAGGCGCAGGTGCGTCATCTGCAGGCGGGCCAGCGGGCTCTCCTTGGGCAGCATGCGCTCGACGGCCTTCTCAAGGACGCGCTCCGGGAAACGGCCGTTCAGGACCTTCTCCGGGGTCGTCTGCTTGACGCCGCCCGGGTGACCGGTGTGGCGGTAATAGATCTTGTCGGTGTTCTTCTTGCCGGTGAACACCACCTTGTCGACGTTGGTGACGACGACATAGTCGCCGCAATCGACGTGCGGGGTGTAGTCGCCGCGGTGCTTGCCGCGCAGACGGTTGGCGATGAAGGTCGCGAGACGGCCCACCACGACGCCTTCAGCGTCGATATGGATCCATTTCTTCGTGACCTCGGCCGGCTTCAGCGAAGCCGTGGTGCTCTTCAGCATTTCAAGGGTCCTGGGAGACGATCGGGTGCCCCTCCCGATAACGGGGACGAGCGGAAGGCGCGCTGATAGAGGACGGGGGGCGCGGGGTCAAGACGGGATGGATGCGCTTGATGTACACATCTCACTGAAATTATTCAGTTATTTAATAGCGGTATTAAAATACCACAATATTTCTCCCTCCCCTTCATGGGGAGGGACGGCGAGGCGCAGCCGAGCCCGGGTGGGGAACGCCAGTCCCGCACTGACCGCGCCCGGCTTCGCCCTTCCCCACCCGGTCGCTCCGCGACCGCCCTCCCCACTTCGGGGGAGGGAGAAGACAAGCGCACTCCCCCGCGCTAAACCGCCCGCAATTCCAAAGGAGCCCTGCCCATGACCGTCGCCGCCCGCCTCGCCGAACTCGGCATCAGCCTGCCCGAACCCGCCAAGGCGGTGGCCAACTATGTGCCGTATGTGCAGACCGGCAACCTCGTCCACATCTCGGGCCAGCTGTCGAACGACGCCGCGGGCGGGATCAAGGGCACGGTCGGCGCCGACGTTTCGCCGGAACAGGCCAAGGACGGCGCCCGCATGTGCGGCGTCAATCTGCTGGCCCAGATGTCGGCTGCCTGCGACGGCGACCTCGAGCGCGTCGTCCGCGTCGTCAAACTGGGCGGCTTCGTCCAGGCCGCCGGCGATTTCGAGGCCATCCCGGCCGTCATCAACGGCTGCTCGGACCTGATGGTCGAGGTCTTCGGTGACAAGGGCCGCCACGCCCGCTCCGCCGTCGGCGTCTACAAGCTCCCGCTCGGCTTCGCCGTCGAGGTCGACGCCATTGTCGAGGTGCGGTGACGCAAACCGTTGCTTCTTCCCGCGAAGCGGATTTGATCCCCTGCCCCCGCGCCTGCGTGAGGGCTTTGGCGGTTCGTCACAACGAACACAACGGAATCAC
>NZ_DDRM01000029.1:48480-68856 GCF_002343105.1 Brevundimonas sp. UBA2416 | reverse complement strand
GTGATTCCGTTGTGTTCGTTGTGATGAACCCGCTTCGCGGGGCGTGAGCATGGATTTCCGAATCCACGTCCACAACACCGTCGCCGACATAGGCCGCGAGGCCTGGGACGCCTGCGCGTCTTCCTCCGGCGATCCCTTCCTCAGCTTCGACTTCCTCGACGCCTGCGAAGCCTCCGGCAGCGCCGTCCCGGCGCAGGGCTGGGCCGGCCGCCACCTGTCCCTGCGCGATGAGGCCGGCCACGTCCTCGGCGTCATGCCCCTCTGGCTCAAGGGCCACAGCCAGGGCGAATACGTTTTCGACCACAGCTGGGCCGACGCCTATCAGCGCGCCGGCGGCCGCTACTATCCCAAACTCCTGTCCGCCGTGCCCTTCACCCCCGTCACCGGCCCGCGCTTCCTCGCCCATCCCGATGCCGGCGCCGACACGGTGCGGCAGGCCCTGCTCCAGGGGGCCATCGCCCTGACCGAACGGCTGGGCGTCTCATCCCTGCACGTCAACTTCCCGACCGGGGACGACTGGACCGCCATGGGCGCGGCCGGCCTGCTGCAACGGCAGGACATGCAGTACGTCTGGCGCAACGGCGGCTATGCGACCTTTGATGACTTCCTGTCCGCCCTGTCGTCCAGCCGCCGCAAGACCATCCGCCGCGAGCGGCGCGAGGCGCAGGCAGGCCTCGACATCCGCGTCCTGACCGGCGCGGACATCATGGAGGCGCACTGGGACGCCTTCTTCGCCTTCTACATGGACACCGGCGAGCGGAAGTGGGGCCGCCCCTATCTGACACGCGACTTCTTCACCCGCCTTGGCGCGACGATGGCCGATCGTATCGCCCTGGTCATGGCCTTCCGCGACGGTGTCGCCATCGCCGGCGCCCTTAACCTGATCGGCCGCGACGCCTTGTACGGCCGCCAGTGGGGCGCGCTGGAGGAGGTCCCCTTTCTCCATTTCGAGCTCTGCTACTATCAGGCCGTCGAGTTCGCGATCGCGCGCGGCCTGTCCCGGGTCGAGGCCGGCGCGCAAGGCGAGCACAAGATCGCCCGCGGCTACCTGCCCTCCCCCGTCTACTCGGCCCATTTCATCGCCGACCCGGCCCTGCGCGATCCGGTGGCCCGCTACCTCGATGGCGAGCGGCCCGCCGTCGAGGCCGAGATCGCGGTCATGACCGACGAACTCTCGCCGTTCCGGAGGGGCGGCTGATGGTTCAGTCGGCGCGCTTCCCGTCGCCAATGAACCAGCCGGCGATCCAGCTGACGATGCCGGTGACGATCGCCGCGCCGATGCCGGCCTTCAGGCCGTCGACCACAAACCCGCCCAGCAGCATCGCCACCAGCCCGATCACCGCCGCATTCACCACCAGCAGGAACAGGCCGAAGGTGATGATCGTCAACGGGAAGGTCACCACCGTCAGGATCGGCCGGACGATGGCGTTGGCCATCCCCAGCAGGATCGCCGCCAGCAGCAGCGACGGCGTGTCGGTGAAGCCCACCCCCGGCACGACCTGCGCCGCCAGCCACAGGGCCAGACAAGTAACGAGAAACTGGACGATGAAACGCAGCATGGGTCTCTCCCGACTCGAGGATGACGATAACGCGAAACGGCGCGCGGGGCTCCCCGTTATCGCCGCCGGTTGCTACGGTGTCCCTGACCCACGGAGCCCTCGATGAGCCTGAACGCCCCCTACGATCCGAACAACATCTTCGCAAAGATCCTTCGCGGCGAGGTTCCCTCGGTGACAGTCTGGGAGGACGACCATGTGCTGGCCTTCATGGACGTGTTTCCGCAGTCCGACGGCCACGTCCTGGTCATTTCGAAGACCTCGACGGCCCAGACGCTGCTGGACATCGAGGCCGACGCCCTCGCCCGCCTGACAGCCGCGGTCCAGCGCACGGCCCGCGCCGTCGAGAAGGCGCTGCGGCCTGAAGGCTTCAAGATCATGCAACTGAATGGCGCGGCTGGCGGCCAGAGCGTCTTCCATCTGCATTTCCACATCATTCCCCGCTGGTCGAACCGACGGCTGAAGGAACACAGCCATGGGCGGATGGCCGACGGTGCCGCCCTGCGCGCCTTCGCCGACCAGATCGCCGCCGCGCTCGACTGAACGGCTGGCCGCCGGGTCACGCCCTTGAAGCCGGGGCGGTTTTCCGTGCACGGTGGCCTCCATGGCGCTTCTGTACGGCGACCCCGCCCCCACCTTTGCGACCGCCGGGGTCAGCAACCCCCGCTACGTCTTCGACTCGGCGGCGGGCCGCTATCTGCTGCTGGCCATCGTCCCGGCGGGGCCCACAGTCGCCCGCGCCCTCGCCACAATCGAACGGCAGCGCGCGGCCTTCAACGATGCCCACGCCAGCGTCTTTGTCGTCATCGTCGGAAAGGACAGGGGCCGGGGACAGCGTGCAGACAGCCTGCCCGGCCTGCGCTTCCTGTTCGACGAGGATGGCGCGGTCGCCGCCCTCTATGGCGCGACTGACGCCGAACGCTGGTGCCTGGTCGACCCGGCCCTGCACGTCATGGCGACCGTCGGCGCGGATCAGGCCGCAGAGCTCATCGACCGCATAGCCACCCTGCCACCGCCCGGCCGCCACGGCGGCCCCGAAAGCTCGGCGCCCGTTCTGCTCACACCGCGCATCTTCGAACCGGCCTTTTGCGAGCAGCTGATCGCCCTCTACCGCGAAGTCGGCGGACAGCGGTCCGGCTTCATGCGTGAGGTGGACGGCGTCACCACCCTGATGACGGACGACAACCACAAGCGGCGTTCGGACGTCATCATCGAAAACGAGTCCCTGCAGAAGCAGGTTGTCGCACGCCTCAACCGTCGTCTGATGCCGCAGATCCAGAAGGTCTTCAACTTCAAGGCCACGCGGATCGAACGCTATCTGGTCGCCCGCTACGACGCGGAATCCGGCGGCTTCTTCCGTCCACATCGCGACAACACCACCAGGGGCACGGCCCACCGGCGGTTCGCGGTCTCGATCAACCTGAACGCGGACTATGAGGGCGGGGACCTGCGCTTCCCGGAGTTCGGCCCGCGCACATACCGTCCGCCGCCCGGCGGCGCGGTCGTCTTCTCCTGCTCGATCCTGCACGAGGCCACGGCGGTCACGAAGGGCGAGCGGTTCGCCTTCCTGCCCTTCCTCTACGACGATGCGGCGGCGCGGATCCGTGAGGCCAACCTCAAATACCTGGACCCGTCCCTGACCGCCTAGTCAGCCCGGAACTGGAGCTCGGCCAGCCGGGCGTACAGTCCACCCTGGACCATCAGCGCCTGGTGCGTGCCCTCCTGAACGACCTTGCCGTCCTCCATCACCACGATCCGGTCGGCCCGCAGGACCGTAGCCAGCCGGTGGGCGATGACGATGGTCGTTCGGCCTTCCATGGCCTGGTCCAGAGCCGCCTGCACCAGTCGCTCATTTTCGGCATCCAGCGCCGAGGTCGCCTCGTCCAGCAGCAGGATCGGCGCATCACGGACCAGCGCGCGGGCGATGGCCATCCTCTGCCGCTGGCCGCCCGACAGGCTCTTGCCGCGCTCACCCAGGGGCGTGTTGAACCCTTCCGGCAACGCCTCGACAAAGCCCAGCGCCTGAGCCTCCTCGGCGGCGGCGCGAACTTCGTCATCGCTGGCGAGTTCGCGGCCAAAGCGGATGTTTTCGCTGGCGGAACCCGAGAACAGCGGCGCCTCCTGCGACACCCAGGCGAACCGGCCGCGAACGGCGACAGGATCGGCGGAGCGCACGTCGACGCCATCCACCGAGACCATGCCTGACTGCGGATCGTAGAAGCGCAGCAACAGCCGGAAGACCGTGCTCTTCCCCGCACCGGAAGGCCCGACCAGAGCCACCGTCTCGCCCGGCCGCACCGTCAGCGAGAAACCCTTGAGCGCCGGCAGGTCGGGTCGCCCGGGATAGGCGAACTGGACAGCGGACATCGAAACCTCGCCGGTCGCCGGTTCCGGCAGGACCGTCGGCGTCTCCGGCGGCCGGATGGCCGCCTCGGCGCGCATCAGTTCGTCGATCCGCTCCATCGCTCCGGCGGCCTTCTGCACATCGCCCCAGCTCTCGCCCAGAGCCCCGACGGCGCCGGCCACGAACACGGCCAGCAGCACGAACTGCAGCAGGGCGCCCGGCGTCATTCGACCGGCGATCACATCCTGGGCGCCCAGCCACAGCACAAGGCTGACGCCGCCGAACATGACCACGATGATCATGGCGGTCATGAAGGCCCGCGCCCTCATCCGCACCAGCGAGACGCCGAACGCCGCCTCGACCGCCGCGCCGAAGCGCTCGATGGCGCTGGCCTCGCGGCCGAAGGCCTGCACCGTCTCGATAGCGTCCACGCTCTCGCCCGCGAAACCGACGGCGTTGGCGAACCGGTCCTGCGAGGCGACCGTCAACTTGCGGACCGTCCGGCCGAACAGGAAGATCGGCCCCAGCAGCAGCGGAACCACCAGCAACACCATGCCCGTCAGCTTGGGACTGACCACGAACAGCAGGATCGTGCCGCCGATCAGGGTCAGGAAATTCCGCAGGGCGAACGACACAGAGGTCGTCAGCAGGGTCTCGACCAGGGCGATGTCCGTGGTCAGGCGCGACAGCACCTCACCGGTTCGCATCGAGGCGTAGAAAGCCGGGTCCAGCGTCAGGATCCGCCCGAACAGGCCCTTGCGCAGGTCGGCGATGACCCGCTCGCCGGTCTTGGTCACGAAATAGTAGCGGACGGCTGTGGCGACGCCGAGGAACAGGGCGTTGGCGCCCAGCAGCAGGAACCACAGGTTCAACTGGGCGCCGTGGTTCTCGAACCCATTGTCGATCGCGCCGCGGGCGGCGGCCGTCAGGGCCAGCGAGGCCGCAGTGGACAGGATCAGCCAGAAGGCGGCCATGACGACGTGGCCCTTGTGCCGCATCGCATAAGGGAACAACCGTCCGAGCGGGCGAACGTCCCGCCGTCGCTCCCGGCGCTCCCCGGCCTCGCCCATCTGTTCGGCCAACTGGGCGCCCGCGCCCGGCCGTCCCCGGATGTCGGCGGCGGCGTCGGGATTGGCGGTTGCATCTGTCATGGCGCGCGCCTCTTGCCCCGGAACGGCCCCCGGTGTAAACGCCGCCGCTCATTCCCGCCCCAGAAGGCGGGATTTCTCATTTTCGCGCTCCGACGGTCGGCATCGTCATCGCGCAGAGACCGGACCAGGACCATGAAGGCGGATACGCACCCCGACTACCACTTCATCACCGTGACGATGACCGATGGTACGACCTATCAGACGCGCTCGACCTACCAGAAGGAAGGCGCCGTCCTGAACCTCGACATCGATCCGCTGACCCACCCGGCCTGGACCGGCGGCAACCAGCACCTGCTGGACCGCGGCGGCCGCGTTTCGCGCTTCAACAACAAGTTCGCAGGCTTCATCAAGAAGTAGGCCTGATCCACGGGGAACGGGCTTTCAGGCCACACCCCGCGGCAAGACGACCACAAAGGCGTCGGTCTCCGGACCGGCGCCTTTCTGTTTGCCCGGAACGCCGATAACATGGCGACGTTGGCTTCGGGGGCGTGGACGTGGGGTCCCGTGTCGAAGCGGGCGAAGAGATCGTGACGATGAATCGACGGCAACTGGGACTTGGCGCGGCCGTGTCGGCTTTCGCGTCATCCATCGGACTGGCGGCCCGGGCCCAGACCCGCGATCCCGGCGCTGTCGCCTTCTATGACAGCTTCAACGATCAACTTGCGCGCCTGCCTGCCACGATCCAACCCGATGTCCGCGCCTTCTATGAGCTGAACGGCTGGCGGCCCGTCTGGACAGCCGAACGCCTTCGCACGCTTCAGACCGCCGCCGGCCGCGCTGAGCGCCATGGCCTGTCGCAGAGCGATTATTTCGATTTCGAGGCCCTCGCGTCGGCACCCGACTCCGCTGAAATGCGGACCACCGCCGCCGCCATGAGCTATGGCCGCGTTCTCGCGGAGGGTCGGGTTCGCCCCGAGACCGTCGAGGACCTCTGGGAGATGCAGAAGAACCGCGTCGACCTGCCGGTCGGGCTGAACGACGCACTCGCCCAGAACCGTCTGGTCGACTGGTTTGAGGGCCTGGCCCCGACCGACATCGGCTATTCCAACCTGTCCGCCGGCTATATCCGCTATCGCCGCCTGATCCGCGACGGCGGCTGGCCGGTCTTCCGCCAAGGCACGACCATCGAGCCGGGCATGAGCGACGCGCGGATTCCCGCATTGATCCAGCGTCTGGTGGCCGAAGGTGACCTCACCGCCGCCGACGGTGCACGCCTGGGCAGCATGGGCATCGTCTACGGGCCCGAACTGCAGGCCGCCGTCCGCGGTTTCCAGATCCGCCACGGCCTCGTGGCCGACGGGCGCGTGGGCACGGGTACCCAACGGTCCCTCTCGGCCTCGGCTGAAGATCGGGCCCGCCAGATTGCCCTCAACCTCGAGCGCCGCCGCTGGCTGAAACGCGAGGTCGCGCCCGAACGCATCGAGGTCAACACCGCAGCCGCCATCATGGTCTACTGGAAGGATGGCCGACCGGTACACTCCAACCGGGTCGTCGTCGGCACGGCCGCCAACCAGACGCCCAGCCTTGAGAAGCCTTTCGCCTCGGTCGTCGCCAACCCGCCCTGGTATGTGCCTTCCAGCATAGCGCGCAATGAAATCCTGCCGCGCGGCCCCGCCTATCTGGCCAGCCAGAACATGTACATACAGAACGGCACCGTCATCCAGCGCGCCGGCCCGACCGCCGCGCTCGGCTATGTGAAGTTCGAACTGAGGGACAGCTACGCCATCTTCCTGCACGACACCCCGTCAAAGGCCGCCTTCAATCTCGCCTTCCGGCACCGGTCACACGGCTGTGTGCGCGTGCAGAACGCCGTCGAATTCGCCCGTCTGTTGCTGTCGCCCGATCCGACCCTGCTGGAACAGTTTGACGCCGCCCAGGACAGCCGGCAGACCCGTCGCATCCAGACCGGCCGCGAGATCAGCGTGCGCCTGCTGTACTGGACCGCCTTCGTCGACGGCCAGGGCCGCGTTGCCTTCCGCGAGGACGTCTACAGCCGCGACGCCAAACTGGCGCAGGCCCTCGGCATCGCTCTCAGCCTGCCGCGGCCGGTCGATGACGGCGCGCGGGTGGCGACCGACGTCGGGCCGTAGGTTCTAACTCAGGTTCGGAAGGCCGCCGTCAGACGATCCAGCTGGCTCTGCACGGGATTGACCGCGTCCTCTTCAGGCTCGTCCAGATACATGCGCCGATCCAGGTGCAGCACCCGGTCGTACAGTTTTTCGGTGCGCACCAGATATTCGACCAGGGCGATAGGCAGTTCCGGATGGCTGACTTCGGTCGCCGCCAGCCGCTCGGCCAGGCGATAGCGTGGCTCGCAGGCCGCCTCGGCGGTCATATCCCCCTCGCGCACCGCCCGCTGGACCAGCAGCCATGAGGCGATCTGCATCAGCCGGGTCGTCAGCTTCATGCTTTCGCCCGCGTAAAGCAGGGCGGTCGACCGCGACAGCAGCTTGGACTCCCGACGCCCGTCCCCGTCCAGATAGGCGGCGGTCTCCTCGACCAGTTCCATCCCCTCCTGGAAAGTGCGGTCGAACAGTTCCGAACGGGCGAAATCATCCACGACCGCGGCGCGGCTGCGGCCCCCGGGTGAAAGCGTGGTGGCGTCAACAGGCATGAACTCAACCAGACTCATGGAACAGGCGCATCCGTATCACGACCGGCACGGCATGGCGCGGCGCTTCAACGGTGTGCAACGGCCATGCCAGACTAGGGCCGACAGGGTTACGACCGGAAATTGAACATGGCGTCGGCCGCATTGCGTTGCGACGACTTGCCTTCGATGGCGGCGTTCGAGCGATCGATCTCGGCCTGCAGCCCCGCGATCCGCTGTTTCAGGTCCTCGACCGAATAGCCGTCCAGATCCTCGCGAGTCAGGGCGATCAGGGGCGCTCCGCGCGCCGGACGGGGCTCCAGATCCTCGAACATCTCCGCCTCCTTCGTGGTCATCCGGTACGCAACGCCCTATTTCAACGCCCGGACACGAACGATTGCAAGAACGGGACGGGCGAATGCGGGTAGTCGAGATCGCGGGCGGCGCCGGTTCCGCAGAGTGCCTGGTCCTTTCCGAACGCCCCGATCCGGTCGCCGGGCCGGGCCAGATTCGCATCCGTGTCCGCGCCGCCGGGATCAACCGGCCCGACATCCTGCAGAGGCTGGGTCGCTACCCTGCCCCGCCCGGCGCATCGGACATTCCGGGTCTGGAGGTCGCGGGCGAGGTCGATCAGGTTGGCGCGGGCGTTGACCGTTGGTCCTTCGGAGACCGCGTCTGTGCCCTTCTGGCCGGAGGCGGCTATGCGGAGCTGGCCGTGGTAGACGCCGGCCACGCCCTCCCCGTCCCGGCCGGCATGGATTTCGTCCAGGCCGCCGCCCTGCCCGAGACGGTCTGCACCGTTTTCGCCAATGTCTTCGAGGCGGGTGCGCTCAAGGCGGGCGAGACCCTGCTGATCCACGGCGCCACAAGCGGCATCGGCGTCACCGCCATCCAGATGGCGAAGGCCGCCGGCGCGCGCGTCATCGCCACCTCGCGTGGGGCTGCCAAGGCCGATGCGGCGCGACGGCTCGGCGCCGACCTCAGCCTCGACGCCACTTCGGACGAAATGGAGCCGGCGATCCGGGCGTTTGGCGGCGCGGATGTGGTGCTGGACATGGTCGGCGCCGACTATGCCGCCCTCAACCAGGCGGCGCTGAACCCCTTCGGCCGCTGGGTGGTGATCGCCACCCAGTCCGGAGCGCTCGCCGAGATTGATCTCGCCCGATTGATGATGAAGCGGATCACCCTGACCGGCTCCACCCTCCGGGCCCGGCCGGCCGACGAAAAGGCCCGGCTGGTCGCAGCCGTGGAAGCTGTGGCCTGGCCGTGGGTTGCTTCAGGCGCGGTCCGGCCGCCGGTTGAAGCAACTTTCCCACTTGAACAGGCATCGGCCGCCCACCTCCGGCTGGAGGCAGGCGGCCATGTCGGCAAGATCGTGCTGACGACCTAGACGGTTACCAGCGACCGCCGCCCCGAACCGGACGCAGTGAGGAAATCCGGTCGTTCAGCCCCGTGTTGCGCAGATTGCGGACGTCGTTGCTGAAAGTTACGCACTGGCCGCGATAGTAGGCGTCCGTGCAGGCTTCCCATGTGCCCTGGAACCGCATCGAGCTGATGGCGTCGTTGAAGCCCGTATTGGCCAGGTTCGGCATCTCGTTATCGAACCGGAAGCTGGCGCCGCGGTAATCGGCGTCCCGGAAGATCGTCACCGAAGATCGCCCGCCGCCCCAGCCGCCGCCCGGACGATCCGGGCGACCGCCGCCGCCCGGGCGATCTTCATATTCGCCGCGGTTCGGACCACAGACCAGCAGGCCGTCATTGTTGCGGATCTCGTAGTTGCCGCAGCGGTTCAGCTCGATCGAGGTGCCGCGGATCTGCCCGCGGTTGGTGCGGCAGTCGGCATAGAGCCGGCCCCGATTCACGTATTCGCCGCTGCAGCTGTCGCGATAGTCGCCGCGCGGCGCGACCCGCTCGGGACCTCCCGGGATCTGGGGAGCGAACTCCTGCCCGGCGCCGGTGACGACCGCCGCGGCGGCCAGCATTTCGATCAGCATGGAAGTTCCTCCCAAAAAACGTTCTCGACGCACAACGCGCCTGTGAAGCCACTGTTGCGGAGCCTGGATGAACCTTGGCTGTATGGCCTTGTCGGGTTCCGTTTTCTTTTCCGGCGAATGGGACTATATCGCCATCATCAACGCCCGGTCGAAAGGCCGGGCGCCGTCGTATCCAGAGCCCGGTTTTCGGGCTCAAGCAAGCACCGGAATACCGCCATGACCGACATCCTGATGCCCAAGGCCACCGCGGTCTGGCTGGTCGACAATACCTCGCTGACCTTTGAGCAGATCGCCGACTTCTGCGGCCTGCATCCGCTGGAAGTGCGCGGCATCGCCGACGGCGACGTGGCCCGGGACATCCGCGGTGCCGACCCGCTGGTGAACGGCCAGCTGACCCGCGAGGAACTGGACAAGGCCCAGAACGACGACGCCTACCGCATGCAGGCCGTTGTGAGCCGCCACGCCGAACTGCTGAAGGTGCACAAGGCGCCGCCGAAATACACGCCGGTCTCGCGCCGTCAGGACCGCCCCGACGCCATCATGTGGTTCGTCCGCAACCACCCGGAGGTGACCGACGCCCAGATCGCCAAGATGCTCGGCACGACCAAGTCGACCATTGAGAGCGTGCGTAACCGCACCCACTGGAACAGCCCGAACATCAAACCGGTGGACCCGGTAACCCTCGGTCTGGTCGGCCAGCTGGCCCTGGACGAACTGGTCCGCAAGGCCGCCGACAAGAAGGCGAAGGACGACGCCAAGAAGGGCGGTGCCACCCTGCAGCCCGTCGACGCTCCGGCCGAACCGGCCGAAGAGGAATTCGTGCCGGAAGCCCGCGAACGCCGCGGCGCCGAGCCGACCGCCGCCTCGGTCTTCGGCTCCAAGGACTGAGCCTCACGCGACGGTCAATAAAAACGGCCCCGGGATCGCTCCCGGGGCCGTTGTTCTTTCGGGAGGCTCCGCTAATGCGCCGAGGCCTCCAGACTGGTGATCTGTTCCTTGAGTCGGAGCTTCTGCAACTTGAGCTCCCTTACGCGAAGCGAGTCCGTGGCCGGGCGGGTCGTCTCTTTCCGGATCGTCTCATCCAGATTGCGGTGACGGTTTCCCAGTTCGCGGATACGAGCTTCGATGGTCATGGCTTGCGCCTCCATGTCTAAGGGACCAGTACAGTCAGCGCCGGGTCTGACCGGCTGTAGAATCACATTCCAGTGAACTGCCGACCGTCCTGATACGGACCACCCTGGAGCCCGAATTGGCCGAAGATGTGAACAGAGCCGTACGGAACCCTTCCGGCTCTACGCCCCCCAGACTGATCGTCGGAATTTCCGGAGCGTCCGGCGTGACTTACGGCGTCCGGGTGCTGGACGCCTTGCGTGAGTTGGGCGTCGAGAGCCACCTCGTCGTCACCCGCGCCGCCCTGCTGACCCTGTCGCAGGAGACCGACCTGTCAGCCGATGATCTGCTGGGCCGCGCCGACGTGACGCACCGGCTCAACGATGTCGGCGCCTCGATCGCTTCGGGGTCGTTCCGGACCATGGGGATGATTATCGCCCCCTGTTCGGTCCGCACCATGGGCGAGATCGCCACGGGCGTGACCTCGACCCTGCTGACCCGCGCCGCCGATGTGGTGCTGAAAGAGCGCCGCCCGCTGGTGCTGATGGTCCGCGAGACGCCCCTGCACCTCGGCCACCTGCGCACCATGACAGCCCTGGCCGAGATGGGCGCCGTCATCGCCCCGCCCCTGCCCGCCTTCTATGCCAAACCGGCCTCGATCGCCGAAATGGTCGACCAGTCGGTCGGCCGCGCGCTGGACCTGTTCGGCCTGGACTGGTCCGCGGTTCGACGCTGGGACGGCCTCAAGGGACCGGGATCGGAATGAGCCTCTGGGACTGGGCGTTGAAGGCCTATGCGGCCGACGGAGTCGCCGACGCCTGTCTGGAGTTGCAGGACGCCGCTGGCCAGAACGTGCCCCTGCTGCTCTGGGCCGGCTGGTGCGCGGGGACGGGGCGCGTCCCCGATGAGGACGCCCTCGAAGCCGCCGGCGACACCGCCCGGGCCTGGCAGGAGACGGCCATCGCACCCCTGCGCGCCGTGCGGAAAGCACTCAAGCCCCGCGCCCCAGATCTTGACGACGCCGACCGCGAGGCCGTCCGGGCCCAGGTCAAGGCCGTCGAGCTGGACGCCGAGCGCCGGCTTCTGGCCGCGCTGGAGGCTCTCGCCCCCGCGCCCTCCGGCCCGCCGCAGCCGCCGATCGCCCAGCTGGCAGCCGCGGCCCGGATCTGGTCGCCGATGGTCCCGCGCGCGCTTCTGGTCCGGCTCGCAGACCGCCTTCCGGCCTGACGCGGCGCACAGTATGATCCCCCGACAGGGCCTGACATGAACGACGACGAACCTTTTCTGACCGAAGAAGAGCTGGCGCTGCACGCCCGGCTCAAGGTGCTTCAGCTCGAGCATGCCGACCTCGACGCCTCGATCGAGGCCCTGGGTCACATGCCGGTGCCGGACCAGCTGATGATCGCCCGGCTGAAGCGCAAGAAGCTGACCCTGCGCGACGAGATCGCCAAGATCGAGGACCGCATCCTGCCCGACATCATCGCCTGAGGGCCGCGTCAGCGGCCTTTCTTGCGCACCCACATGGCGGCGTCGGCCTCGGCCAGCCAGATCTCGGGATCGGTGTGGCCGGCGAAGGCGCGGACGCCGAATGAGCCGCCCAACGGCGACTGTTCCCCGGCCCAGATGAAGCCATCGGCCTCCAGCGCCGCGGCCAGACGCTTCGCCTTGTCGCGGCCTTCGTCCAGACCGGCGTTCAGCATCAGCAGGGCGAACTCGTCGCCGCCCAGCCGGCCGACCGCATCCGATTCGCGCAGATTGGCTCGCAACAGCTCGGCCACATGCACCAGGGCGGCGTCGCCCGCGGCATGGCCCAGGGTATCGTTGACGCTCTTGAAGCCATCCAGATCGAGATACAGCAGCACCGCCGGCACCTCATGGCGCAGGCAGAAGGCCATGGCGCTGCGCATCGCGGTTACGAATCCGCGCCGGTTCAGGGCCGGCGTCAGCACGTCGTGATCGGCCGCGGCCTCCGCCGCCTCGGCCCGGAGGCGCAGGGCCTCGACCTCGGCGCGCAGGCGCTCGATCTCGGCTTGGGGGTCTGTGACGGCCGTGTCGGTCACGAGCAGAGGGGGCTCCCCGGCCGGCGACTCAACACGTCCGGCCATCGGTGAGCCTAACGCCGTCGGTTGCGGGCGCAACGCGAGTCCTGTATCGCGCCGCTTTCCCGCGAAAAGGCGAGCCTCCATGACGACCGGGACACCACCAGTGGCGATCATCATGGGCAGTCGTTCGGACTGGCCGACAATGAAACACGCCGCCGACGCCCTGGACCGTCTGGGCGTAGCATGGGAGGCCCGGGTGGTCAGCGCCCACCGCACGCCCAGACGCCTGTTCGACTTCGCCACCGGCGCACGCGCCGCGGGCTTCAAGGTGATCATCGCCGGCGCCGGCGGCGCCGCCCACCTGCCCGGCATGGCCGCTTCCATGACTGAATTGCCCGTGCTGGGCGTGCCGGTGGAATCGAAAGCCCTCAAGGGCATGGACAGCCTGCTGTCGATCGCCCAGATGCCCGGCGGCATACCGGTGGCGACGCTGGCGATCGGCGAGCCGGGTGCCAAAAACGCCGGCATTCTGGCCGCCCAGATCCTTGCCTTGTCGGACCCTATCCTCGCCGGACGCCTGACCGCCTTCCGTGAGGCCCAGACCGAGGCGGTCCACGAAACGGTCGAGGACTGAGTGGCCGACGCCGTCCCCGCCCCCCTGCCCCCCGGCTCCACTCTCGGCATCCTCGGCGGCGGCCAGCTGGGGCGGATGCTGAGTCAGGCCGCCTCGCGCCTCGGCTTCAACGTCGTCATCCTTGATCCTGAAGAGAACAGCCCGGCGGGCCGGGTCTCACAGGGCCAGATCGTCGCCGCCTATGACAATTCCACGGCCCTGTCCGTGCTGGGCCAGACCTGTCAGGCCGTCACCTTCGAGTTCGAGAACGTCCCCGCCGTCTCGGTCGAGCGGCTGGTCGAGGGCGGCGCCGTCGTCGCGCCCGGCCCCAAGGCCCTGGCCGTCGCCCAGGACCGGGTGGAAGAAAAGACCTTCCTCAACAGCGTCGGCGCGCCGACGGTGGCCTTCACCGCCATCGAGACCCTTGAGGACCTGCGTCACGCCGTCGACCGGCTGGGGGTCCCGGTCCTGCTGAAAACCCGGCGCGAGGGCTATGACGGCAAGGGACAGGTCTGGATCAAGTCGCCCGCCGATGTGGCCAAGGCCTGGAAGACGATCGGCGGTCGCCCGGCCATCCTCGAGGCGCGAGCGTCGTTCCAGCGTGAACTGTCGGTGATCTGCGCCCGCAGCCACGACGGCGCCGTCGCCGTCTATCCGCTGGGCGAGAACGTCCACAAGGGCGGCGTCCTCAAGACCACCCTCGCCCCGGCGAAGGTCGATGAGAAGACCCAGGCGCGCGCCCACGCCATCGCCGCCGCCATCCTCGAGGGGCTGGACTACGTCGGCGTCATGGGGATCGAACTGTTCGACCTCGGCGCGGGCCTGCTGCTGGTCAATGAGATCGCGCCGCGGGTCCACAACACCGGCCACTGGACCCAGGACGGCTGCGTTTGCGACCAGTTTGAACAACATATCCGCGCCCTCGCCGGCTGGCCGCTCGGCCCGACGACGGCCCACGCCCGGGTCGAGATGACCAATCTGCTCGGCGACGATGTGAAGAAGTGGGAAGGCCTGTCCGCCAAACCCGACGCCCGCCTGCACCTCTACGGCAAGGCCGAGGCCCGCAAGGGCCGCAAGATGGGCCATGTGAACCGGGTGAAGCCGCTGGTCTGATCGACGGCGACCGGCACCCGTTCGGGGGCGAGAGTATCGCCTTGCCCGCAAAAAATCCGGCGGGCGACTTTCGATTGGCGTCAGCGGGGCCCGTTCGGGCAAGCCGCGCTTGGGGCGGCGTCGGCGGGGTGATGCAAGCTGTCAAAGACCAAGGCCCGGCGGGCATTTGGCCAACAAGCGCGCGGGAACGACAGAATTGGACGCAGGCCGCGGATGGGCGTGGTTTCGCGCCGGCGGGCGGGGGCCGGAAGGTCGATCCGAGGGTTCAAAGGGGCGAGATTATACGGGGCGAGAATACACGGTCCGGAAGCAGGCGGCCGGCGGGGTTGAGAACGCCGCCCGCGACGCTGACCGTAGTCGCTGGCGTCCGATTGTGGCGATGAGGGTCATGTCCGTTCCCGACCCATAGCGGACTCCAGGAGTGTCTGCTTTCGGGCGACCAGGTGAGCCCCCGTTCATGCCGCAAAGCGGTCGTTCCTAAGGTCCGCTTTGAAGAGTCAAAGCGGACATCAGCGCCCCCCTCCAGTAGTGCAACTTTGATGATCTGCATTCAGCGCCGGAAAGCGGACTCTTTGGACGTAACCTGTCAGCACCGGTCCGCCAGCGACACGAACCGAGTGGGAAGTCATTTGCGATATCCCAGCCGCAGCAATCCAGCCTCGGCACGCTCACGGGTTCTTGGGTGAGCATCGGGACTGGACAGGGCGGTGCGGAACGCCTGCACCGCGCCCGGAACGTCGCCCAAAGCTTCGTATGCAAGGCCTCGGCGGCTAGAGATACGTGCCCGGTCCTCGTCCGTGACACCGGGAAGGCTTTCACGCCTATCGCATGCCACGAGCGCGCCAGCCGGATCGTTCACGTCCGTCAGATAACCACAAAGATTGTCCCAAGCCGCCGCGCCGTCGGGGTCGAGTTGGATTGATCGACGAAAGGCAGAGATGGATTCGCTGTATCGGCCGAGGTTGTGAAGCGCAAAGCCGCGATTGTTGAAGCCACTGGCGCTGCGAGGATTGAGTTGAATCGCCTGATCCGCGTCCGTGAGAGCGTCGTTCCAGCGTTCGAGCCTGACAAAGGCCAACGCGCGATAGTTGTAAGCGTCAACGTTAGACCGGTTGAGCGCGATATATCGCGTCCAGGCACCAATCGCTTCGTCCCATCGCTCCTGATCGCTAAAAATCAGACCGCGCTCGTAAACGGCCCACTCGTACGCCGGATCGAGAGATGCGGAAATCTCGATCGCAGCCAGAGCCTCCGAATAGCGCCTAAGCTGTCGAAGTGACGAGGCCATCTCCCGGTGAACCCAGGCCGGTCGATCATAGCCACGACGGAGGCTCTCGCGGAAATCTGCCACTGCCTCCTCGTGCCGGCCGGCGCTCTGTCGGACAATGGCTCGGTTCCGATAGGCGCTACCGGATCGGTCCATTTCGATGCGACGCGTCGCATCAGCCTCTGCAAGAGAATAGTTTCCCATCAGCCGGTGAATAAAGGCCCTGGCTCCATAAAGGTTGGCTGTGCCGCCCTGGGCCGCGATACAGCGATTGGCCGCGTCGAGCGCTGCTGCGTTGCTCGGAGGTGCAGTCCAGTTGTCATCGCCATCGGGATCTATGTACTGGCCCAACTCTGTACAGGGATTGGCCTGGGCAGCAGCCGGTGCCGCCATCGCCACCGTTGCGACAATCGCCACCGCGCCGAAAACAAATCCATTACGCATGAATATCCCCCGAAATGACAGGGCACCAGGATATCAGGCCGTTCGCGATCGCCAACCTGTGTTGCGCAACAGAGTCTGGTCCTCACCCCGAATACTGGATTGTTCTCTTTGAGAATTTTCCGGATATCGCGTTTTGGGCCGCGACCTTGCGCCTCACATGCTCTGGTGGACCTTCCGTGAGCATCAGATCGCCTTCATTCTGGGAAGGGCGGAAGTCGGCACGACGGTGCAGCCGGCTAAACCGCCAGGCAGACATGACGCGCTGGCATCATGAACTCAAAAACCCGGGTAGATGCTACAAGCGCCGGGCCAACCAAATGGTCTCAAGGGCTTGGCAGCACCGCAGCGAGGCCGAAGGGGGCGGTCCAAAAGGAGAAAGATGTCCTGTTTCAGATTTCTGCCTGCAGTGATGGTTGTGATGCTGATGTCCTGCTCCACAACCGGGCCGGGCGTCTATTCCGGCGGGGGGCGCGGGCTTGAAGACCCCCATTCCGGCAAAAATCTCGTGGACCTGCCCCGGTGCAGCGAGATCTATCCGGACGGAACCTACCTGGTCGCGGGACCCGTGGCCGGTCGGCCGGGCAGCCGTATTGAGGTGCGCCACGTCCTCGGGATGGGGAATTCGTCTTACAATATCCCGCTTCGCTGTGTGGATGAATGGCGGATTGATCCCCCGGCGGCGGCCACACTCTCGGCCAACCGGCGCTTTCTGGATATCAGCCCCGATGCCGCGCCGGGCATGATCACGCTGACGGCAACCGCGCGGGGGGATTCCACAAGCATTACAATCCCCGTCATCGACCCGGACGCGCCCAATCTCTATGGCAGCTGGATCCCGACACAGACGTTATCCTGTGCGGACGAAGAAATGCCGAGCATGCTGGCTATACGCCCTGACGGTCGCGTCCTCATCGCCTATCCGGACCAGATGGCTCGCTGGCAGGCTGAATACACCTACAGCTTCGACCCTGACGCCGGCACCTTTACCCTGGGAACCCAGACGGGCGAGGTGCGGGTCCTCGAAGAGGGACGAATCGTGTTTTCCGGTATTGCCTTCCCTTCGGGACGGCCACCCCCACCCCTGCCGCCCGGCGACCCGCCGCGGCCGAGCCAGGCCAGTTGTGAGTTCGAGTTCGTTCGCGTCGGTGAACAGTATTGAGGGCCGAACGAGTCTTGCCGGAAGGGGACACAGGTTGGGTTATCTGAAACGCATTCTGGCCCTGCCGGGCCTGCTCACCCTTGCGGCCTGTGCGACGACCGCCCCGGGGTTTTACTCCGGAGGCCAGGGCCTTCGCGATGTGGTGGACCGGCATGAGGAGCCCGGTCGGCGCAGTCCACTGGTGAACTGCAACGTTCCGTCTGGTCATCGGCTCACGGCCGACCCGGCCTCTGCACGGCCTGGCGAGACGGTGGACCTGCGCCACAGCTTCGAGTTTTCAGCCTCCGGCCCCCAGCACATTCCCCTGAGGTGCGTCGATTTCTGGCAGGTCGATCCGCCTGAAGCGGCCACACTGTCCAGCGACCGGCGCGTGCTTCAGGTCAGCGACTCCGCCGCTCCGGACAGCGAGATCCGGGTGACGGTAACAGCCAATGGCCACCCACACACCCTTGTCCTGCCGATTGTCGGGGCCGATGAGAGCGGCATCCATGGCAACTGGCGACCGGTGACCCGGGAGGGGTGTTTCGGCAGCCCGGCACCCGTTGAAATCCGTTTCGACCCTGACGGCTCCGTCCTGTTCGCTCTCGGACTGGGCCCGTCCATCTGGGATACCCGCCGGGCTTATACATTCGATCGCGTGAGCGGCGTCTTGACCGTCGGCGATCAGAGCGGATCCGCGCGCTTCGATGAAGCCGGGAACCTGGTAGTCTCAGGACTGCAGCTGCCGTCTGCGATTCCGCCCAGGCCAGCGCCGCCGCAGGCGGATGGAAAGCCGACTGAGACCAATTGGTCAGACTGTGAGCTGGTCTTCAGCCCTGCGGGGTCCTTTCGCTGATCGGGCGCTCGGCCGACCGGGCCCCGCAGTGGAGTGCGCTGCGCCTCGTATGGGGCCGGGCGCTTGAGTCGCAAGGGAGGCGCAATCAGTCCCGCGACAAATACACTGAGGTCGCGCGCATGGACCTGTCAGCGGCTGACCGGGCCGAGGTGGCGCCCAGGCTGGCAGCGGCCCAGCGTCAGGCTTTGGAGGTCGGCCGGGCCGATGTCTGATGTCCCCCCAAAACGGCGGTCAGGAACGTCCGCTTTTCACCCCGATCAGGACCCAAAACACCTTGTCCCGGTGTCCACGAAACCGGGTTCAGTTCAGAAAGCCTGGCGCGATGAGGTCTCCTGCAGGATGGTCGAGGCGCGTTCCGGATGCTTCCCGACTGACGCCTGGTAGAAGACGGCGACCTCTTTCATATCGGCCTCATAGTCGCCGCTAGGGCATATCGTGGGTCCGATCGTGATCAGCTTGCGGGGGAAGTCGATCGAAGCGCAGACGATGGGGACTTCGGCGGCCACGGCGATATTGTAGAAGCCCGTCTTCCAGCGATCGCGTCGAGCACGAGATCCCTCAGGTGCGATGGTCAGGATGAAATTGTCGCGACGCGCAAACTCGGCCGCCATCGTCCCGACGATGTCCAGGGCCTGGGACCGGTCAACCGGGACGCCGCCGAGATCGCGCAAGGCTCCGGCCAGGGGCCATCGGAACAGGGATGACTTGCCGAGGAAGCTGAGGTCCAGATTCAGGGCTTCCGCGGCTCCAAGAAAACAGACGAAATCCCAGTTGCTGGTGTGCGGGGCCCCTATGAGCACAAATTTCGGGTGCGCCGGTCGCGGCCCATGAACCTTCCAGCCCTGCATTTTGAACAGCAGCCCCAGGGTCAGTTTCATTGCGTCTGCAAGCGCTGCCATACCGCAGTTTCAGTCCATTCAGCGACGCCGGGCAAGCGAAGTATTACGGGGTTCGGGTGACCTGAACCCCACGTCCCATTCCGCCATGACAAGGTCGAGGCGGAGGGTGATCGGCTCCCGTTCTGTCCGACCTTTCGAGGGAAGGACGCTGGCTACTCCTGGAGGAGTCGTCATCCCCCATAGCGGACGTTCGCAGCGTCGCCCTCCGGGCGCGGACAACTGGCCTGTGATCGGCCATGGGACCCGGGATGAGCGTCGCTATTGGGGAGCCTTCGCCCCGTAGCGCATCCGGCTCAGCACATCCGTGACCCTCTTCAGCGGCGCGTCGAAATCCTTGCCCGCCTTCCATTTCTCGAAGGCCATGACGTTCTCGATGCGGGCGGCGACGAAGGCCTCCGCGGCCTCGCGGCCGTCGAACCAGCGCATCGTCAGGGCGGGGATCAGGATGCCCGACAGGATCGTCCGCTTGGAATAGTGGTTCCAGTCCGTGGCCGTGTCCCCGGCCCAGTTCCACAGCAGGTCGGCGCTCTCCCAGGCCATCTTCAGCCCCAGATCGGCGTTGGGCGGCAGGGCCAGGAAAGCGGCGCAGCGGCGCGTGGCCTCCAGGTCGGCGGCCCCCGCCTCCATCCGCGCCGAGACGGCGGCCGCGATTCGCTCCCGCATCTTCAGCGACTTCGCCTCGACCGCAGCCAGTGTGGCCAGCGCCCGGTCGTCATGCCGCCGCGACAGCAGGGCCGCCAGATCGCGCGCGCCGTTGGGCAGCAGCAGCTCCTCGTCGCCCTGCGACAGGCCGCAGGCCTCGCAGGCGGCCCGCACCATCCGGCTGTTCCAGCCCAGCCGGGGCGCGAGGCCCAGGGCGGCGTCGAGCACGGTCTGTTCCATGCGGTCGGCCCAGTCTCCTTCAGGCGTCTCGTTCGACAGGTGTGGCGCATCGGTCATGGCGACAGCATATCCCCGTCCGGCGGGCGTTTCGAGGCTTGAGATAGACGCGCGACGATCTGGACAGGCGGGGGGCGAACGTGTATCAGCCCGCCTTCATCCGCGGACCCTGTCTGCCGGACCGAGATTTTATTTGTCTGCCCGTCTCCCTTTCGAGGTGCGCGGCGGGCGGCCAAAGGAGAGTTCAACCTGGTACAGATTTTCGTTCGCGATAATAACGTCGATCAAGCGCTCAAGGCCCTCAAGAAGAAAATGCAGCGCGAAGGCAGCTTCCGCGAGATGAAGCGCCACGTGCACTACGAGAAGCCCTCGGAGAAGCG
>NZ_DDRM01000029.1:48098-48370 GCF_002343105.1 Brevundimonas sp. UBA2416 | reverse complement strand
CGAGAAGCCCTCGGAGAAGCGCGCCCGCCAGAAGGCCGAGGCTGTTCGCCGCGCCCGCAAACTGGCCCGCAAGCGCATGCAGCGCGAAGGCCTGCTGCCGCCGCCGAAGCCCCGCGTGCCGGGCGTGGGCGGTCCGCGCTCCTGAGCGACCGAACGAACGAAACGATCAAGGGCCGCTGCGGGAAACCGCAGCGGCCCTTTTTCTATGTCTCCTCCCCACATCGTGGGGAGGGGGACCGCCGCGCCTCCTGGCGCGGGGGGGGAGGGGGCGA
>NZ_DDRM01000029.1:25155-47907 GCF_002343105.1 Brevundimonas sp. UBA2416 | reverse complement strand
CCTCCCCATCGCTTCGCGACAGGGAGGAGACGGCCGTGCCTACTTCCCCCCGCCCCGGATCGCCCCGGCGAAGCTCTTCCAGCTCAGCTTCACATCGGACAGCGCCCCCGCCCGGAAGGCCCGGCCGGCGACCCAGACCATGAACAGGGCGAAGGCGAACATGCCCGCCATGGTGCCCACGACCTCGAACATGGGCGGCTCGGAGGGCGCCCGGGCGCTCATCAGGAAGGGCGTGAAGAACGGCACCCAGGACAGGATCTGCACCACCGGCGCATCGGGTGTGCGCAGCGCCATCTGCATGACCAGCAGCGGCACGACCAGAATCATCATGATGGGCCCCATGAGGGTCTGGGCGTCGCGCGGGGTCTCGCAGAAGGCGCCGATGGCCGCGAACAGAACCGCGTACATCAGGTATCCGCCGACGGCGTAGGCCGCGAAATAGCCCAGCATGCCGCCTTCCAGCAGGACTTCACCGATCACGCCCGCATACTGCGGCAGGCCCGCGATCAGGCCGAAGGCGCCGATCCCGCCCCATACCAGCAGGACCGTCAGGGTCAGCATGGCCACGCCGAGCACCTTTCCGGTCAGTATCTCCGTCGCCGAGGCCGAGGACAGCAGGACCTCAAGGATCTTGTTGGCCTTCTCCTCCATCACGCTGTTCAGCAGGATGGAGGCGCCGGTGATGATCAGCGACCAGAGCAGGAAGCCCGAGATCAGGCCGATGATGCCCGGCAGGCGGTCGCGGAACGACACCTCGCCCCCCGTGGCCGATCTGGGCGACAGGGCGGTCACGTCGGGGCGGAACCGCTCGGTCTCCTCGACCACGACCGGATTGATGCCCGCCTCAAGGAAAATTTCGCGCCGGTTGACGGTCTTCAGCGCCTCCCGGACGAAGTCCTCGACCGTGTCGTCCGTGGCCCGGCGGGTCCAGACGCGCGCCGTCGGCTTTCCGTCGACCCGGTTCAGCAGAACCACAGAGTCCAGCTGCTGCTCCTCGGCGACCTCGTCGCCCAGATAGCGGCGCGCCAACGCTTCGCGCGCCTCGCCCGGGGCGGCGGCGGTCAGGTCCGCCGGCGCCTGCACGATCTGAAGACGCAGTCCGCCCAGCCGGCTCAGCGCCTGTCCGGCGGCAGAAGCGCCGGCCTGGCCGCCCTGCTTCTCGGCCGCGGCGGCGGCCTCGCGCATCCGCGACGCGCGGCGGTCCGCCTCGAACTTCACGGCGTCCTGGACGGCGGCCGCCAGCCCCTGGGCCTGCGGCCCTTCCTCAAGCACGACGACGTCACGTACGGGTTCGGACGACATCATCAGGGCCGGCAGGGCCCCGCCCAGCACGCCGAAAATCGGCAACGCCAGCAGTGACAGCCAGAAGCCGACCGTCCGGGCGTAGGCGGCGTACTCACGCCGCGCGATCAGCAGGATGCGTTTCATCGGGCGGCCTCCGCGCCGGCTTTCACCGACTGGTCGATATCGGGATTGTCGCCGGTCAGGCTGATGAAGGCGTCGTGCAGGCTCGGCTCGCGCAGTTCGAACCGCCGCACGTCCAGCCCGCCGAGGAAGGCCGCCTTCAGCGCCTCCTGACCCCGACCACCCTGTCCCAGCGCCGCCTTGAGCACCCGCACGCCGTCATGCTCGGACACCACTTCCACGCCGCTGACGCCCGGCAGGGCCGCGGCCTGCGACGCCTCGATGGCGCCTTCCAGCTCGAGGAACCGCTTCGAGGTCGCCCGCGCCTCGGTCACCGTGCCCTCGAAGGCCTTTCGCCCGCGCGCCAGCAGCACGACCTTGTCGCACAGCCGCTCGGCGTGCTGCATCACATGAGTCGAGAACAGCACCGTCGCCCCGTCCGCGGCCAGCTGGCGGATCACCGCCTCCAGCCCCTGCTGGTTCACCGGGTCAAGGCCCGAGAACGGCTCGTCGAGGATCACGAACTCCGGCCGGTGCACCACCGAGGCGATCAGCTGGACCTTCTGGGCCATCCCCTTGGACAGCTCCTTCATCTTCTTGTTCTTCGAGCCGCCCAGCCCCTGGGCGTCCAGCATTTCACGGGCCCGCTTGCGTCCCTCGCCCGTCGGCAGCCCCTTCAGGGCGCCGAAGAAGGCGATGGCGTCCACCGGCGTCATCTTCTTGTAGAGACCGCGCTCCTCCGGGAGGAAGCCGATGCGGTCGCGCACCTTGCGGCCGTCGTCGGCCCCGAGGATGCCGATCCGGCCTGAGGTCACGCCCTGCAGGCCCAGGATCATGCGGATGGTTGACGTCTTGCCGGCCCCGTTCGGCCCCAGGAAACCGCAGATGGTCCCCTTCTCGACCTGAAAGCTCAGATCGCGCACGGCCTGGAAGTCGCCGTACCGTTTGCTCACCCCTTCGAGCGTCAACGCCGCCGCCATAATCTCTCCCCTGCCCGTGTCTGTTCGGCTCAGGATTAGGTGTGTAAAGGACGTTTGACAAGCGGTCTCGGGGCCCCGATGCCGCGTTGTCATCAAATCCGTGTCATGTTCGCCGACACGAGTCGCGCGTCCCATGAAAGCGTGAATGCCCTACGAAGTCTCCTCATCCCCCGTGGCGCCCCAGGCCGGATCACGCCTGTGGACCGCCGGCGCCAGCACGGGGATCGCGGTCGCGGTGCTTGTCGGCCTCGCCGCCTGGCATCCGGTTCTCGCGCCCTGGCTGATCGGGGCCGCCGCCCTGATCGGCGTCTCGGCCTGGTTCCTGAACCGGACCCCGCCCACCCGAACCCCGTCGGCCGAGGGGCCCGGCCTGCCCGCATCTGACACGTCGCAGGGCGCCGACGCGACCTTGCTGGAACACCTGTTCGAGGCCCTGGCTGACCCGGTCCTCGTGGTGTCGGGCGGCGAGGCTGACGACATCGCCGGGCGCAGGATCGTCCTGGCCAACGCCGCCGCCCGCGATCTGCTGCGCATCCAGCGCGAGGGCGGGTTGCTGGTCCCGGTGTTGCGTGACCCCGCGGTGCTTGAGGCGGTGGACGAAGCCCTGTTCGGCGGGCTGACCCGCACGACCGACTATGCGGGCATGGGGGCCCAGACCCGGCACTGGCGCGCGGTGACCCAGCCCCTCGAGCTGACCCAGTCAGGCCCTCTGGCCCTCCTCGTCCTGCGCGACGAGACCGATGTGCGCCGCATGGAGCTGATGCGCGTCGACTTCCTGGCCAACGCCAGCCACGAACTGAAGACGCCGCTGGCCTCCCTGTCCGGCTTCATCGAGACGCTGAAGGGCCACGCCCGCGACGACCCCAAGGCGCGGGACAAATTCCTCGACATCATGGCGACCCAGGCCGACCGGATGAGCCGGCTTGTCTCCGACCTCCTGTCGCTCAGTCGGATCGAACTGAACGAGCACATCCCCCCCGCCGGCCGGGTCGACCTCGCCCGCGCCGCCGCCGATGTGGTTGATGCGGTCAGCGTGCTTTCGGCAGAACGCAACGTCGTCATCGAGCTGGAAGACCGCGACATCAGCGCCCCCGTGAACGGCGACCGGGACGAGATCCTGCAGGTGGTCCAGAACCTCGTCGACAACGCCATCAAATATTCGCCCTCCGGCGGCGCGGTCGAGATCGTGATCCGGCCCGACATCGCGCTGGACGAGGCCTCCGCTCCCTGGTCGGGCGGGAATCGCGGCGACGGGGCGACCCGATTGCCGCTGGTCACCCCGGACCGCGAGACCGGCCAGCGATTCGCCGCCGTCACCGTGCGCGACCACGGGCCGGGGATGGCGCGCGAGCATCTGCCGCGCCTCACCGAGCGCTTCTATCGCGTCGAGGGCCAGAAGAGCGGCGAACGACAGGGCACCGGCCTGGGCCTCGCCATCGTCAAACACATCGTCAACCGGCACCGCGGCGGCCTGACGGTCGAGAGCGCGCCGGGACACGGCGCGGCCTTCACCGCCTACTTCCCGGTCGCCCCGCGCCGGGACGCCGTGACGCCTTCGTGACACAGGGCTCGGCAGCGGCCCCCTGCGTAACAGAACTGTCATCCGGGCGTCGTAATCCGCTGACCATTCCGGGGCAGTTATCGCCGCGGGGCGAACCGGGCGACCGGGCGGCCCGATTCTGCTCTCCCGGACGTCCATGACCTGGCTTTTCCTGCCGATCCTGATCGCTGCAGCCGTCGCCGCCTATTTCGGCGGCCGGGCGCTGGCGCGTCGGCGCGGCAAGACCCTGCCAGGCAAGGAGCGGCCCCACTCCCGCCCCGGTCAGCACGGCGCCTACGCCCTGATCTGGACCGCCGTCCCGGCCCTGGTCGTGCTGTTGGCGGCCTCGGTCTTTTCGCCCGACATTGAGCGGCAGATGACCGCCTCCGGCGCTCCGGAAGCCGTGCAACAACTCGAGCCGTTCCGCCGCGAGGCCTTCTTCGCCGACGCCCGCGCCGTCGGGGCCGGCCGACCCGCCGTCCAGATCTGGCCGGCGCCCTACGCCGAGCTTCTGCCTACCGAGGGCCAGCGCGCTGCGCGGATCGGCCAGATGCTCGATCTCGGCGGCATTGTCGGCGCGGCCCTCGCCGCCCTGCTCGGCGCCCTGTTCGTCTTCAGCCAGATCCGCCCCGGCATGCGGGCCCGCAATCGCGTCGAGGGCTGGATCGTCGGGCTGCTGTTCGCCTGTTCGGTCGTGGCCGTGCTGACCACCGTCGGCATCATCGCTTCGCTGGTCTATGATTCCATTCGCTTCTTCAGCTCGGTCCCCATTGCTGAGTTCCTGTTCGGGACGCAGTGGAGCCCCCAGACCGCGATCCGCGCCGACCAGGTCGGCTCAACCGGCGCCTTCGGGGCCCTGCCCCTGTTCGCGGGCACCTTCCTGATCATGATCATCGCCATGACAGTCGCCGCGCCGGTCGGCCTGTTCTCGGCCATCTACCTCTCGGAGTACGCGGGGCCGGTCTTCCGCGCGACGGTCAAGCCGGTGCTGGAAATCCTCGCGGGCGTTCCGACCGTCGTCTACGGCTTCTTCGCCGCCCTGACCGTGGGCCCGGCCTTCCGGGAATTCTTCAACGGCATCGGCGCCCTGCTGGTCGGCGGTCCGCTGGACGGCCTCGGCCAGTATCTGATGGTGGTGCAGAACCAGATGGCGCTGGTGGCCGGCATGGTCATGGGCATCATGCTGATCCCCTTCGTCAGCTCGCTGTCCGACGACATCATCAACGCCGTGCCCCAGTCGCTGCGCGACGGCTCCTACGCGATGGGCGCGACCCGGTCGGAGACGGTGAAACGGGTCCTCCTGCCCGCTGCCCTGCCCGGCGTCGCCGGCGCCATGCTGCTGGCCATGTCCCGGGCCATCGGCGAGACCATGATCGTCACCATGGCGGCGGGTCTTGCCGCGCGCCTGACCCTGAATCCGCTGGACACCGTCACCACCGTCACGGTCCAGATCGTCACCCTGCTGACCGGCGATCAGGAGTTCAACAGCACCAAGACCCTGTCCGCCTTCGGCCTGGGACTGACCCTGTTCCTGGTCACACTGGTGTTGAACATCGTCGCCCAGCGCATCGTCCAGACCTACCGGCAGCAGTATGACTGAGACGCCTGTCACCTCTGAAATGCGCGCCAACCGGCTGCGGGCGGGTCTGAAGCGGCGCTATGCCCGCGAAGGCCGGTTCAAGCTGTACGGCCTGCTGGCCATCGGCGTCGCGGTCGGCTTCCTGCTGCTCCTGCTCGGCCGGATCATCGAACAGGGCCACACGGCCTTCTACACCCACACTGTCACCGTGCCGGTCTATATGGACCCCGCCCGGGTCGATCGCGCCTATCCGCAGGGGACCAATTTCGAGTTGCTGGTCGCCGAGCAGCAGCTGGCGCGCATGGGCATCGCCGACGATGCCCAGGGGACCAAGGCCGCGGAGTTGCGCGGTCTGTTCTCGTCCGAACTCAAATTCGCGGCTGCCGAGCGCATCCAGAACAATCCCAACCTGATCGGCCAGACTGTCCCGATCGCGGCCCCTCTGTCCGACGACGCCGACCTGTATTTCAAGCACGAGATTTCGCTCGACACGCCCGCTGACCAGCGCCGCCTGAGTGACGAACAGATCGGCTGGCTGGACCGGATGCAGGCCTCCGGCCAGGTCGCCGCCCATTTCAACACCGGCCTGTTCACCAAGGGCGACTCTACCGAGCCGGAGCTGGCAGGGGTGCTGGGCGCCGTCGTCGGCTCGGCCCTGATGCTGCTGGTCACCGCCTTCATCGCCATTCCGCTCGGCGTCGGCGCGGCCCTGTATCTGGAAGAGTTCGCCCCGCGAAACCGGCTGACCGACCTGATCGAGGTCAATATCAACAACCTCGCCGCGGTGCCCTCGATCATCTACGGCCTGCTGGGTCTGGCCCTGTTCATCAACTGGATGCACCTGCCGCGCGCCAGCCCGCTGGTCGGCGGTCTGGTCCTCGCCCTGATGGCCCTTCCGACCATCATCATCGCCACCCGTTCCTCGCTGAAGGCCGTGCCGCCCTCGATCCGCGAGGCCGCCCTGGCCATGGGCGCGTCAAAGACCCAGACCGTGTTCCAGCACACCCTGCCGCTGGCCATGCCCGGCGTGATGACCGGCGCCATCATCTCCATGGCCCACGCCCTGGGCGAGACGGCGCCCCTGCTGCTGATCGGCATGGTCAGCTTCATCCCGGGCATCCCCGCCTCGCTCGGCGAGCCGACGGGCGCCCTGCCTTCGCTGATCTACATCTGGGAGAACGCCTCCGAGCGCGCCTTCCACGAACGGACGGCTGCGGCCATCCTCGTCCTCCTCGCCTTCATGATCGTCATGAACGCCGCCGCCATCTTCCTGCGCCGGCGTTTCGAACGCCGGTGGTAAGCTGAAATGAAGTTCAATCTCTTTCGCGCGGCGGACGGAACCGAAGGCGGCGGCTCGCCTGTCGGTCCGCCCGTGATCGCCGCCCCGCCCGTCGTGCACGGCTCCGCGCCGATGGGGCCGACCAAGATCGCGGCCCGCGACGTCTCGGTCTCCTACAGCGGCAAACAGGCGCTGTACGACGTCACGCTCGATATTCCGGACAAGACGGTCACCGCCCTGATCGGTCCCTCGGGTTGCGGCAAGTCGACCTTCCTGCGGACCATGAACCGCATGAACGACACCATTCCGGGCTGCAAGGTCACCGGCCGCATCGACATGGACGGGGAGGACATCAACGCGAAGTCCGTCGATCCCGTCCTGCTGCGCGCCCGCGTCGGCATGGTGTTCCAGAAGCCCAACCCCTTCCCCAAGACCATCTATGAGAACGTCGCCTACGGCCCCCGCATCCACGGCCTCGCCGCATCGAAGAGCGAACTGGACAGCGTGGTTGAAGCCTCGCTGAAGCGCGCCGGTCTGTGGGAAGAGGTCGCCGACCGCCTGCACTCGCCCGGCACCGGCCTGTCCGGCGGCCAGCAGCAGCGGCTGGTGATCGCCCGCGCCATCGCCGTCGAACCCGAAGTCATCCTCATGGACGAGCCCTGCTCGGCCCTGGATCCCATCGCGACGGCCAAGATCGAGGAACTGATCGACGAGCTGCGCGAACGCTACTGCATCGTCATCGTCACCCACTCCATGGCGCAGGCCGCCAGGGTCAGCCAGCGCACCGCCTTCTTCCACATGGGTCGGCTGGTCGAGACCGGCGACACCGAAGACATCTTCACCAATCCTCGCGAGCGGCGCACGCTCGACTACATCACCGGCCGCTTCGGCTAGGACCGCCCGCATGCCCCAGCACACCGTCAAGGCCTATGGCGACGAACTGAACCAGCTGACCGCCGAGGTCGCGCGCATGGGCGGTCTGGCCGAGGCCCAGGTCGCCGACGCCGTCGATTCGGTGGCTCGCCGCGATATCGCCCTGGCTCGCGCGGTCGTGGAGCGCGACGCCCGACTGGACGCGATGCACAGGGATATCGAGCGCAAGGCCATCCGGCTGATCGCCCTGCGCCAGCCGGTCGCCTCCGACCTGCGCCGCACCCTGGCCGCCATGAAACTGGCCGTCGATCTGGAGCGCACCGGCGACCTGGCCAAGAATATCGCCAAGCGCGGCCTGATCCTCGCCGAGGGCGAGCCCATGCAGCCGCTGACCCGGTCGATCGAGCGGATGGGCAAGCTGGTCTCCATGCGCCTGCGCGACGTGCTGGACGCCTATGCCGCCGCCGAGATCGACCGCGCCATCGCCGTCTGGAACACCGACGACGAGGTCGACGAGCACTACAACGCCCTCTTCCGCGAGTTGCTGACCTACATGATGGGCGACCCGCGCACGATCACCGCCGGCACCCATCTGCTGTTCATGGCCAAGAACCTTGAGCGGATCGGCGACCACGCCACCAACATCGCCGAGACCATCTACTACGAGATCACCGGCCAGGAGTTCACGGGCGAACGCCCGCGCTGGAACCCCGACGCCGCCGAAGCCGCCCCCGAACCGCTGTCGCCCGTCTGAAACCGGAGAATACGCCCGTGCAGCCCTATGTTCTGGTGATGGAAGACGAGGACGCCCTGGCGACCCTCCTGTCCTACAACCTCGAGAAGGAAGGCTACCGCGTCGTCGTGGCCTCGGACGGCGAGGAAGGCATGCTGCAGATCGAGGAGCGTCTGCCCGACCTGGTGCTGCTGGACTGGATGCTGCCCAAGCTGTCGGGGATCGAGGTCTGCCGCCGCATCCGGGGCAAGTCCGAGACGCGCAACATGCCGATCATCATGCTGACGGCGCGGGGCGAGGAAAGCGATCGCATCCGCGGCCTCGACACCGGCGCCGACGACTATCTGACCAAGCCCTTCTCGATGAGCGAGCTGATCGCCCGCATCCGCGCCGTCCTGCGCCGCATCCGCCCGGGACTGGCCGACGACCGGCTGAACCACGGCGACATCGTCATCGACCGCGTCGCCCACCGCGTCCGCCGCTCGGGCCAGGAAATCCACCTCGGCCCCACCGAATTCCGGCTGCTGGACCACCTGATGCAGCATCCCGGCCGCGTCTTCAGCCGCGAACAGCTGCTCGACGCCGTCTGGGGCAGCGACGTCTATGTCGAGGCGCGGACCGTGGACGTCCACGTCGGCCGGCTGCGCAAGGCGCTGAACGTCGAGGGCACGGTCAATCCGATCCGGACAGTGCGTTCGGCGGGTTATTCGCTCGATCTGGGCGGGTAGGCCCGCTCCACAGGTTCGCGAGGTCCGCCGGGTCCCGGGAGCAGCGCGGCTTCGTCCTGCCGGTAGGGAACCGCGTAGGAAATGGGCGCGGGACAGCCGCCAATGGATCGATCGAGCAACAGATAACTCCGGACCCCGTCCTCCGGCGTATACATCAGATTGCTCACCAGGCTGGCGGACCGCTCGGCTGGTCGGGCCACCCACTGAAATCTGCTGGCGTTGCAGTTGTCCTCCGCGAGAGCGTCGAGGACAGGTACTGGCATGTTTGCGTCGAGCAAGGGAACGGAAGCCGGCGGCGCTGAAGGATCCGACAGCAGCGTCAGCAGAAGCGGCAACATGGCAACGTCTCCGTGTGCTCGAACCATACGCCGGATCATAGCGTGTGTCATCTGTCGGTCCGGCTTGCCTGACAAGAGGTGACGCGGGCGGGTCCGGGCCTTCCCGGCCCCGGACGGAAGGGCATAGACTGGCCGGGCTGCGGCCAGTCGCCACCTGCCGGAGAGTTGCCGATGTTGACGATGCTTCTCGCCCTTGCGCTCGACCAGACGCCCGCCCCGGACCCGACTGTCTGGTACCGGCAGGCCGCCGCCTGCATGGGCTCTGCCATGGCGTCGCGTCCGCCCGAGGGTGAGCCACAACCCGCGGCCTTCCCGGAAGACGCACTCGTCTGGGCCCTTGTGATGGCTTCGGCCGGCCCTGCCGCCGGGCGGCCCACAGAGGCGGAACAGGAGGCAGACGCCACCGCCGAGGAGGCCTTCTTCCGTCAGGTGCGGGCGTTCAAGCCGGAGGCGCTCCGGGCACACCAGACATACTGCCGGGCCATCCGTCCCTGATCCGCAAGATGGCTTCACACGGCGCGCCAACCGGTTACGGTCCGCGCAGCCGTTCAGGAGCCGTCCCATGCGTCGCCGTACCTTCCTCTCGACCCTTCCCGCCGGCGCCCTGCTGGCAGGAGCGACCGCCGCGACCGCTGCGGGCGCGCCCTCTCCCGCCGCCGCCCGTCCTCGCCAGGCCGCGCCCGCCGACCCCTTCGCCGGCGTCGGCCCCGGCAACCGCAACAGCGGGGTCCAGTTCGTCGGCCGCTCGACCGTCTGGGGTCAGCACGGGGCCGCCGCCACGGCGCATCCGCGCGCCACCCTGATCGGTATCGACACCCTGAGGCGCGGCGGCTCGGCCATCGACGCGGCCATCGCCATCAACGCCGCCCTCGGCTTCCTCGAACCGACGGGCAACGGCATCGGCGGCGATGCCTTCTGCCTGATGTGGGACCCGGCGCAGCGGAAGGTCGTCGGCTTCAACGGCTCGGGCAACAGCCCCCGCGGCCTGTCGCTGGAGACCGCCCGCTCGAGGAAGGCCGAGGACGGCTATCTGCCTCCCTATGGCGCAGTCACCGTCAATGTCCCCGGCACCGTCGATGCCTGGTGGAGCGCCCACCAGCGCTACGGCAAGCTGCCGTGGGCGGACGTCCTGCTGCCGGTCGCCGAGCTGTGCGAGGAGGGCGTGCCCATGCCCCAGCTCATCGCCTGGTACCTGCAGCGCAACATGGCCAATTTCGATCGCCGCGCCGCGATCATCGAGGAGAATGACAACCGCAAGCGGGTCTACGCCCCCGGCGGCCGCACCCCGGCGGTCGGCGAGGTCTTCGCCAACCCCGACCTGGGCCGCACCTACCGGATGATCGCCGAGGGCGGGCGCGACGCCTTCTATGAAGGCCCCATCGCCGACCATATCGAACGCTATTTCCGCCGCATCGGCGGCTGGATGACCCGCGCCGACATGGCCCCGCACCGGACCGAATGGGTCGAGCCGATCCGCACCGACTATCGCGGCGTCGACGTCTACGGCCTCGGCCCCAATACCCAGGGTTTGTCGACCAACCAGATCCTCAACATCTGCGAGCGGTTCGACCTCAAGGGCATGGGCTTCCAGTCCGCCGCCTCGATCCACCATCAGGCCGAGGCCAAGCGGCTGGCGTTCGAGGACCGGGCGAAATGGTTCGCCGACGAGCGCTTCAGCCGCACGCCGGTCGAGTATCTCAACTCCAAGGCCTATGCCGCCGAACGCGCCGCCCTGATCCGGCCAGACCGGGTCATGGACCGCGCCTTCCCCGGCGACGCCCCGACGCAGGGGGACACCACCTATTTCAGCGTCGCCGACAGGGACGGCATGATGGTCAGCTGGATCCAGTCCAACTACCGCGGCATGGGCTCCGGCCTGGTCCCGGACGGCCCGGACGGCTCGACCCTCGGCTTCATGTTCCAGGACCGGGGCGAGCTGTTCAATCTCGCCGACGGCCACCCCAACGTCTATGCGCCGGGCAAACGGCCCTTCCACACCATCATCCCCGGCTTCGCCTGCAAGTACGGCGAGCCTTGGATGGCCATGGGAGTCATGGGCGGCGGCATGCAGCCGCAGGGGCAGGCGCAGATCATCATCAACATGGTCGACTACGGGCTCGACCCGCAGGAGGCCGGCGACGCACCGCGCTGGCAGCACGAGGGCTCGTCCGAACCGACGGGCCATCCGGCCGAGGGCGTCGGTGTCCTGCATCTGGAGACCGGCGTCCCGGCTGCGAGCAAGGCACAGCTGGCGGCCATGGGCTGGGTGCTGGGCGGCCCCAACGGCGGCTTCGGCGGCTATCAGAATGTAGTGCGTCAGGTGAACGGCCGCGGGCCGTGGACCTACGGGGCGGCGTCGGAGATGCGCAAGGACGGGCTGGCGCTGGCGTACTGACGCCCGCCGGACAGCGATCCGCCTCCCACGGATTGACCCGGAGAGGCGGCATGGACGCTCGATACAGATGCTTCAGCGGAAGGTGCGGCTGGTCGCCGAGCCCCGCAGGAAGGCCATGACGTCAGCGTTCTCGACGCGGAACTGATTGTTGGCCGAGCTGGTGTCATCGTTGCAGCTGTTGCCGTCGATATAGATGTCCGGATCGTAGGCGATCGCGACCTCGACATCGCCGCCGAACTCGAAATCATCGAAGGCGTTGCTGATCTGGGGCGAGCTGAAGCTAAGCATCGATGCGCCCGCCCCGGCGCTGACCGGCAGGGCCCGGTTGCTGCGATAAACCCGGCCGGTGTTGGCATTGCGGGCCTGAAGGCTGACGCTCTGCTGACGGGCCCCCGAGGCCCAGGCGCTGCGGCCCCGGTTGACGATCTCATAGCTGACGCTGACCTGGCCGGGGCGGCTGCCCTTGGTCAGGGTGACGCTGGCGACAGCCGGATCGACGCGGCAGACCGTCGGCAGCCCCGGAAGCGTGCGCGGGGCAACCCCGGCCGGCAGGCGGCTCGACGGCAGCGGGTCAATGTTGATCGAAAGGCGTTCCTGGGCAGCGGCGGTACCGGCGGACAGAACGGTGGCGAAGGCGCAGACGGCGCCGATGGAAAGGGTCTTCATGGCAGTTGCTCCTCTTGGGTCCTGAATGGCCCGAAGTGAGAAGTAACCCGCGTTCGATGAACGCCGTCGGGGACGCCGCGTTGTGGCGCATTCATGTTCGCAATGAGGCGAGAAAGCGTCGACCGTCAGCCCGCCACGATCTCCTCCGGCTCCAGCTCATAGACCGTCGCGCAGTATTCGCATGTGACGCGGATCTTGCCGTCTGCCTCGACCATGTCCGCCTGCTCGGCGGGATCGAACGAGGTCAGCACGCTGGCTATCCGCGCGCGCGAACAGCGGCATTGGGCCACCAGGGAGCGGGCGTCCTCCAGCCGCACCCCGTCCTCGTGGAACAGGCGGAACAGCAGCGTCTCGGGCGTGATGGTCGGGTCCAGCAGCTCGTCGTCCGCCAGGGTGTGGAACAGGGCCCGCGAGCGGTCCCAGGCCTCCTCGGTCGAGCCGCGCGCCGCGTCGCCGGCGATCAGCTGGATCAGCGCCCCGCCGGCGCGCCAGCCGACACCCTCGTCCGTGACCACCGATCCGACGGCCAGCCGAACCCGGGTCGGGATCTGTTCGGACTGCTGGAAATAGTGTTCGGCCGCCAGCGACAGGCTCTCGCCCTCGATCGGGGTGATGCCCTGGGTGCGTTCGAAATCCTCGCCGCGGTCCAGGGTCATGACAAAGACGCCCTGCCCCAGCAGCGTCCGGGCTCCGGGGCGGGCGAAGCCCTGCGAGGCGGCCGCGACGGCCTCCTCGTCGAACCGGCAATAGCCGCGCATCTGACCGTTGGTGTCATAGTCGGCGACGACATAGCGCACCGGCCCGTCGCCCTGGGCCTGGACGATCAGCCGGCCCTCGAACTTCAGACTGGAGCCCACAAGCGCCGCCAGCGCACAGGCCTCGCCCAGCAGGGCCGCGACCGGCTCGGGATAATCGTGGGCCGACAGGATGGCGTCGATCGTCTGGCCCAGCCGGACGATGCGGCCGCGCACGGGCCAGCCCTCGATCTGGAAGGCGGCGGCCAGGTCGTCGGACGGGGCGGCGGCGGGGTCGGGCGCGTGATCGGTCACGGGCGGTCCTTGGAAAACGGCGATGGGTCGGAAGCGCCGTCAGATAGGCGTCCGTATCGCGAATGGTAAGGCCTGCGTGCTACAGCAGGAACCGGCGGGGTCTCGGCCCCGTTCCAGCAGCCCGATACGAACACACCGACCCGGCGGTTTCATGACCAAAGCGACGCTCAAGCCCTTGAACGAACAGTCCATCGTCATCACCGGCGCCACCTCCGGCATCGGCCTGGCGACGGCGCGTCGGGCGGCGCGGGCGGGGGCCTGCGTCTTCCTGATCGCGCGCGGCGAAGGCGACCTGAAGGCCCTCACCGAGGAACTCCAGGCCACGGGCGCCCGCGCGGCCTGGGCCGTCGCCGACGTAGCCGACCATGCGGCCCTGTCCGAGGCGGCGGAAAAATGCGTGCGCCTGTTCGGCGGGTTCGACACCTGGGTCAACAATGCCGGCGTCTCGATCTACGGCGCCATCAGGGTGACCAGCCTGGATGACCAGCGACGGCTGTTCGAGACCAACTACTGGGGCGTGGTCAACGGCTCGCTGGTGGCGGCCGAACATCTGCGCAAACGCTACGGCGGCGGGGCCATCGTCAATGTCGGCTCCATCCTGTCCGACGCGCCCCTGCCGATCCAGGGCGTCTATTCGGCCTCGAAGCACGCGGTGAAGGGCTTCACCAACGCCCTGCGCATGGAGCTGATGCGCGAACAGGCCCCGATCACCGTCAGCCTGGTCAAGCCGGCGGCCGTCGACAGCCCCTACAGCAAACACGCGCGCAACCTGACCGGCTATGCGACCCAGAACCCCCAGCCGGTCTATGCGACCCACGTCGTGGCCGACACCATCCTGTACTGCGCCAGCCATCCGATCCGCGAGATCACCGTCGGCGGCGGGGGACGGTTAATCGCCAGCTTCTACTCCGTCCTGCCCGGTCTGGCGGAACCACTCTTCGCCCGGTTCGCTCCTTCCCTGATGCGGGACAGGGGTTCCGCCTGGGAGCCGTACGACGACGGGCTGTATGACCCGAGCGAAGACGGTCTCGAAGAAGAGGTTCACTATCCAATGGTCCGCCAGTTTTCCGCCCTCGCTGAAGTCCGCAAACATCCCGGCATCGCCAGCGGCGTCCTCGCCGTGCTCGCCGGTGTCGGCATCGCCGCCCTGCTGCTGAACCAGCGCAGCGGCCCGACCCGGTATGAGCGCCTGCGTGGGCGGATCGACCCGCGCGGCTGGATTGATACAGACGCCCTGCGCGATCGTTTCGGCGGCCTGGCCGAGACGGTGCGTCACAGCCTTGCTGAAGCCGGCGAACGCGCCTCCGATCTGGGCGACGACGCCCGGCATCGCGGCGAACGCCTCGTCCATGGCGCGCGACATTCCTCACGCAAGGTGCTGAAAAAACACGGCAAGACTGCGCGGCGCTACGCCCATGACGCGGGTGAATATGCGCGGGATCATGCGAAGGAAGGCGGCGCGCTTCTGGCCCTCGCGACCATCGCCGCCGCCATCGGCGCCGCCGCCCTGGACGTCCGCCGCCCCGACAGCCGCCTCCGCAGCCTCGGCAAGTTCTAGGGCCGGGCCACTCTCCCATTGCTGCAGGTGCGAAGGTCGGCCAAGGTCTCTGAATGGCCGAGCCGACCACCTATGTCTTCGACTTCGACTCGACGCTTGTGCGTATCGAGACGCTGGAGGCGTTGGCCGACCTTGCCCTGGCCGGCGCCCCGAACGCCAACGCCATCCGCGCCGAGGTCTCGGCCCTGACCGATCAGGCCATGGCCGGAGACCTGCCGTTCGGCGAGGCCCTGCGCCGCCGCCTCGCCCTGCTGCCCCTGACCCGCGACCATGTCGCCGAACTGGCCGGCCGTATCCTCGAGGAGGGCACGCCCTCGGTCCGTCGCAACCTGCGCTTCTTCCGCGAGAACGCGGGAAGGATCGTCATCCTGTCGGGCGGCTTCCGCGAGATCATCGCCCCCCTCGCCGCCCATCTGCACATCCCGCCGGATCGGGTGCTGTGCAACGACCTGCACTATGATGCAGAGGGCCGGGTGGCCGGCGTCGACGCGGCCAATCCCCTGTCCGAGGCGGGCGGCAAGCCCGCCGTCATTCGGGCGCTGGGCCTGCCCGGCCCCGTGGTCATGGTCGGCGACGGCTGGACCGACGCCGAGGTCAAGCTCGCCGGCGCCGCCGACCGCTTCCACGCCTTCACAGAGATCGTCCGCCGCGAGCGGGTCGTCGCCGCCGCCGATGCCGAGGCGCCCTCGATGGACGAGTTCCTGCACGCCGAGGGTCTGGCCGGCCGCTGGTCCTACCCCCGCGCCCGCATCCGCATCCTGCTGCTGGAGAACATCCACCCCGCCGCCGTCGAGCGGCTGGAGGAGGCCGGCTATACGGTCGAGTCGCTGAAGGGCGCGCTCGACGAGGATGCCCTGATCGAGGCCGTCCGGGGCGTCCATGTGCTGGGCGTCCGCTCCAAGACCCAGGTCAGCGCCCGCGTGCTCGAAGCCGCCGACCGGCTGATGGCCGTCGCCGCCTTCTGCATCGGGACCAACCAGATCGACCTGGACGCGGCGGCCGCCAAGGGTGTGGCCGTCTTCAACGCCCCCTATTCCAACACCCGTTCGGTGGTCGAACTGGCCGTCGGCCTGACGATCGCCCTGCTGCGCGACGTCGCCGACAAGTCCGCCGCCATGCACCAGGGCGTCTGGAACAAGTCCGCGACCGGCTCCCGCGAGCTGCGCGGCAAGACCCTGGGCATCGTCGGCTACGGCGCCATCGGCTCGCAGCTGTCGGTGCTGGCGGAGGGCCTCGGCATGCGGGTGATCTTCCACGATCTGACCGAGCGGCTGGCGCTCGGCAACGCCCGCCGCATGGCCTCGCTGGACGCCCTGCTGGCCGAGAGCGATGTGGTCAGCCTGCATGTCGATGGCCGCACCGACAACACCGCCCTGATCGACGCCGCCCGGCTGTCGCGCATGAAGGCCGGCGCCCTGCTGCTCAATCTCTCACGCGGCCATGTCGTCGATGTGGGCGCCCTGGCCCAGGCGCTCGGCTCGGGCCGGATCGGCGGCGCCGCGCTCGACGTCTTCCCCGACGAACCCGCCACCAACGCCGACCCCTTCGACAGCCCCCTGCGCGGCCTGAAGAACGTCATCCTGACGCCGCACATCGGCGGCTCGACCGAAGAGGCCCAGGAGGCCATCGGCGCCTTCGCCGCCGAACGGCTGCTGGCCTACCTCAACCGCGGCGACACCACCTTCTGCGTCAACCTGCCCAATGTGCAGCTGGCCGAGGTCGACGGGGCCCACCGCATCCTGCACATCCACCGCAACCAGCCGGGGGTGCTGGCCGAGCTGAACCGCGCCCTCGCCGCCGCGGGCCTGAACATCCTCGGCCAGCATCTGAAGACCGACGAACGCACCGGTTATGTCATCACCGACGTCGATCGCGACTACGATCCGGAGGCCTTGCAGAGCCTGCGCAGTGTGGCCGGAACGCTGCGGTTCCGGATGTTGCACTAGAAACCTTCCCCGGCGGCATCTTGCGCCCGCGCGAAAGGCGCGCAGAGTGGCCCGCAACGGTCGCATGATGACGGCCGAGGGAGGATCATCGATGTCTCGTTTCCTGCGCAACGCGGCGCTCGCCGCGCTGACCATGGCCGCCGCCGGCGCGTTTGCGTCCGCCGCCAGCGCCCAGACCTACAGCCGCCTGGTCGTGTTTGGCGACAGCCTCAGCGACAACGGCAACCTGTTTGCCGCGACCGGCGGCGCCAGCCCGACTTCGCCACCCTACTTCCAGGGCCGGTTCTCGAACGGCCCGGCCTTCACGGAACTGCTCGGCTTTAACGCCGGTCGCTCGGCGGCCGGCGCTTCCGTGACCGGCAGCATCAACTACGCCTACGGTGGCGCCCGCACCGACAGCTCGGCCTTCCCTCCCGGCATGCGCAACCAGCTCTTGGCCTATACGGGCGCGGGCGGCACCTTCCGTTCCACCGATCTCGTCAGCATTCTTGGCGGCGCCAACAACATCTTCCAGGGCCTGCCGGCCGCCGGCGCCTCGCCGAATCCGACCGGCGCCATCGCTCCCGTTGTCTCGGCGGCGGCGGCGGATATGAATTTCCTCGTCAACAGCATCGCAGCCGCGGGCGCCGGGACGATCCTCGTCGGCAACATTCCCAGCCTCGGGAACGCGCCGCAGTTCCGCGGCACCGTCGCGGCCCCTCTGGCGGAGTTCGCCGGCACCTCGTTCAACAGCGCCCTGCTCGCCGGTTTGATGACCACCGCAGCCGCCCGCCCGGGCACCAACATCATCCTGTTCGACATCTACAAGGTCGGTGCGGCGCTGACGGCAAACCCGGGAGCCTTCGGCCTGACCAATGTGACCGATGCCTGTTTCAACGGGATCACGGTCTGCGCAACGCCCAACACCTATCTGTTCTGGGATGGCGTGCACCCGACCGCCGCCGGCCACCAGCTGATCGCCCGACTGGCCAATGACTACCTCTACTATGGCGACATCGGCGCCCAATCGACGGTCCAGGCCGAAACTGCCTTCCGTCAGCGCGAGGATCTGCTCGACCTCGCCAGCGAGGGCATGTCGGGCCGCGCCGACTGGCAGGCGGGCACCCACCTGACCTTCGGGGCCATCGCCGACAGCGTCGAGACGGACGCGCGCGGCTCCGTGGCGGCCTCGGACGCGACCGGCTGGGGCGGACGGGTCGGGCTGGACCACGTCATGTCTCCGAACGCCCGCATGGGCTTCGCCGGGACCTACCGCACCGCTGAGGTCGAGGCCGGAGCCATGGCCTTCGATGTCGAGACCTGGGCCTTCGACCTTTACGGCGGCTGGCGCTCGGGCGGTACCTTCGTCAACGCCACGGTTGGCGGCTCGGTCGACCACTATGACGACATCACCCGCGTGACCTCGCTGGCTCCGATCATCCATACCGGTGAAACGACCGGCGGCAGCATCGGCGCCCGCGTCCAGGGCGGCTTCTGGATGGACATGGGCGGCATCGGCCTGTCGCCCCGCGTCGCGGTCAACTGGGTCTCGACCGACGTCAACGGCTACATCGAAGAGGGTCCGGCGGCCCAGTACAGCTACCAGGACCGCACGGTCCAGGCCGCCAGCGGCGAGTTCACCCTGCGGGCCGAAGGCGGCGGCGAAGGCATGAGCTTCTTCGTCGAAGGCGGCTATCGCGACAATTTCGGCGACAGCAGCGACGCCGTCCGCACGGGCATCGCCGCCAACCCGGCCCAGATCCTGGCCCGCCAGATCGACGACCCGTTCGGCGGTTCCCTGATCGCCTCGGCCGGCATCGAGGCCGACATGGGGCCGGTGAAGATGACCTTCGGCTACCGCGGCCGCTTCGGCGACACCGCCGACAGCCATGTGGGCGCCCTCACCTTCAGCCTGCCGCTGCAGTAGGGGCTTACGCCACTATCGAACCAGGGCGCGCGGCTTTCGGGTCGCGCGCCTTTTTCGTTCCCGGCCTGCGACGACCTGCCGCCCCTGGCCGCCCCAAAGTCGCCCCACGGAGTCTTAGAACGGCGCTCTTCCGGTCGCTGGCCGCAGTGTGTCGCTCCTTGCGGCCGCCGGCGCCCCCTCCCGCTCATATTGAGCCGAAGACGGAGCTGACGCCGCCATGCGACGCCTGTTGCCGACCGCCCGGTCGTTCCTCATCCATTCAGGCCAGGCCGCCAGCCTGGCCGGCGTCGCCGTGCTGGCCATGGCGGCCGCGCCCCTGACCGCCTCCCCTGACCCTGCCCCGACCGAAGCTCTCGCCGTGCCGGAAGCCCCGCCGATGACCGCCGTGGCGGAACCGGCGGGTCCGGTCACCCGGCTGATCGCCTTCGAGACCCCCGTTCGGGATTATGAGATCAACTCGCCGTTCGGCCTGCGTCGCCTGCCGGGTCAGGCCGCCCGCAACCATGGGGGCGTCGATATCGCGGCGCCGCACGGCACCGGCGTCTTCGTCGCCGCCGAGGGCACCGTCCTGCGCACGGGGTATGAGCCGGCCGGCTACGGGCGCTTCGTCGAGATCCGCCATCCGAATGGCATGACGACCCTGTACGGCCACCTCAGCCGTCTGGACGTGGCATCCGGCGACCCGGTCGAGGCCGGCGCGCGGATCGGTCTGGTCGGATCGACGGGCCGTTCCACCGGTCCCCACCTGCATTTCGAGGTGCGGCGCGGTGATCACCAGATCAACCCGGTCAAGGTCATGGGCCGCGTCTTCGAGGTCGTCGTCGCCGCCTGACCAATAGCTTGGCCGTTGCCCACGGTTTCTTCACCCCTTGGCCCGAGAATGGCGGTCGAAGGGGGGCGTTTTGGACCACATCCTGTTTTCCATCACGACCGAGCACGACCCCCGCTGGCTGCTGGCGGCAGCCCTGATCTGCGTCCTCGGCTTGTCGACCGCCATGCAGTTGCTCGGCGTCGCCCGTGAACAGACCGGAACCCGGCGACGAAACACGACCATGCTGGCCGCCTTCATTTCGGGCCTGGCTGTATTCACCACCCATTTCGTGGCCCTTCACGGCTACCAGCCCGGTCATGAGATCCGCTACGCCGTCTGGCCGACCGTCGGGTCGTTCGTCCTGGCGCTCGGCAGCTTCGGCCTGGCCGCCGGAATCGTGATGGTGCGCCCGAACCGCCTCTACCGCGGCCTCGCGGCGCTTGTCGCCCTTGCCGGTGTCTCGGGCATGCATTTCGCCGGCATCGCCGGACTGCGGCTGGCTGGCAGTATCGGCTGGCAGCCGGGTCTGGCCGCCCTGGCGATCGGCGGCGCCCTGACCATTGCCATGGTGTGCGGCGGTCTCATCTACGGCCCGGGGCTCCTGCGCAGAGTGCTGACGGCCTCCGGTGGGGCGCTGGCAATAGCCTTCCTGCATTTCACGGCGATGAGCGGGATCGTGGTCACGCCCCGGGTACAGGTCGACACAGCCCTGACCGTCTCCGGCGTCGTCATGACGGGGGTCATCGTCGCCATGGTCGCCGCCATCGTTGGCGTCACCGCCTTTGTCGGGTGGATGAGCTGGGCCTCCCAGTCCGGCGCCCTGAGGCGGCTCCGTGAGGCGATGGACGCCATGCCGGACGGAATGGCCTATTATGACGCCGAAGATCGGCTGGTGCTGTGGAACCAACGCTATGAGGAGCTGGTACCGGAACTATCCCCGGCGCTCAGGGTCGGTGTCACCTTCCGCGAGATCATCGAGCTCGGCCTGGCGCAGGATATCTATTCCGACGCACGCGGGCGGCAGGCCGAATGGTTCCAGGACCGGATCGAGTCGCGCCAGGCCCTGACCACCACAAGGGAGCAGCAGCTGGCTGACGGCCGCTGGATCCGAGGCTCCGACCGTCGCACGGCGGCCGGTGGGATTGTCACCGTCTGCACGGACATCACCGACCTGAAGAACGACGCCCGCGCCCTCGCCGAAGCGCGCGATGTCGCCGAGTCGGCCAGCAGCGCCAAGAGCCAGTTCCTCGCCAATATGAGCCACGAAATCCGTACGCCCCTCAACGGGGTGATCGGCGTGGCCCAGGCCCTGGCAAAGACCCCCCTGTCGGCCCAGCAGGAAGAGATGCTGGAACTGATCCACTCCTCCGGCCAGACGCTTCAGGTGCTGCTCAGCGACATCCTCGACCTCGCGCGCGTCGAATCCGGCCGCCTCGAACTGGCCAGCGACGTCTTCCATCTCGGCCGCGCCGTCCGCGAGGCCGCCCAGCTCTATGAGACCTCGGCCGAGGCCAAGGGCCTGCAGTTCTTCGTCGAGGTCGCGCCCGAAGCAGACCGCTGGATCACCGGCGACGTGGTTCGCGTCAAACAGATCCTGACCAACCTCGTGTCCAATGCGGTCAAGTTCACCGGAACGGGCTTCGTCAGCCTGACCGCCGCGCCCGGACCGGAGCGAGCCGGTTCGCCGACCCTGCGCTTCTCGATCGAGGACACGGGCATCGGCTTCGACAGCGACACCCGCGAGCGCCTGTTCAGCCGGTTCGAACAGGCCGACGGCGCGATTACGCGTCGCTTCGGAGGCTCCGGACTGGGCCTCGCCATCTCGCGTCAGCTGGCCGAGATGATGGGGGGCGATCTCGACTGCGAGAGCGAACCGGGCGGCGGCTCGGCCTTTATCCTGACCATCCCGTTCAACGCCGCCGAAGCGCCGGCAGCCGCGCCCGGCGTCGTCGCCCAGGCGACGGGCGAAGAGCCGGCCACCATCCGCGTGCTGCTGGCCGACGACCATCCGGTGAACCGCAAGGTCGTCGAGATGATCCTGGCCCAGGCGAACGTCGACTTGACCTCGGTCGAGAACGGCGCCGAGGCGGTTCAGGCCTGCCGCGACGGCGACTTCGACATCGTGCTGATGGACATGCAGATGCCGGTGATGGACGGCCTGACCGCGACCCGCGAGATCCGGCTGAACGAGGCGGCCATGGGGCTGGGGCGGACGCCCATCGTCATGCTCACCGCCAACGCCCTGGCCGAACATATCGCCTCGGCAGAGGCCGCCGGGGCCGATCGTCACCTGGCCAAGCCGTTCGACGCCGCCGAACTGCTAGATCTGGTGGCGACCATGCCCCATGCGGCAGCGGCGACGCTCGCCGCCTAGGCAGCCTTCCTATTCATAGCCGTGCGCGGCCTCGTTGATGACCTGCGAGGGCATCCGCGAGAAGTCGACGCTGACCGGCTGGGCCGCCTTGGCGCGGAAGGTCTTGATGACGTGCTCGAGGCGGCGCCGCACCTCCCGCTCGGCCTCGGTTCCCGTGTCCAGGTTCAGCGGGGCGAGGCAGAAGTCGATGATGGCCGTGGGGCTGTTCAGGGACTGCATGGTCTCTCTCCTTACTCGGCCGCCACGAACTGGGCGGTCTCGGTGGAATCCTTCAGGGCCGTTGTCGAGGACTGGCCGTTCGATATGACGGTGGCGACCTGGTCGAAATAGCCGGTGCCGACCTCGCGCTGGTGGCGGGTGGCGGTGTAGCCGGCGGCCTCATTGGCGAACTCGCGCTGCTGCAGCTCGGAATAGGCGGCCATGCCGCGGTCGCGGTAGCCGTCGGCCAGTTCGAACATGGCGTTGTTCAGGCTGTGGAAGCCCGCCAGGGTCACGAACTGGAATTTGTAGCCCATGGCCCCCAGCTCGCGCTGGAATTTGGCGATGGTGGCGTCGTCCAGCTTGGCCTTCCAGTTGAACGACGGCGAGCAGTT
>NZ_DDRM01000029.1:13191-24976 GCF_002343105.1 Brevundimonas sp. UBA2416 | reverse complement strand
CAGTTGTAGGCCAGCAGCTTGCCGGGATGCTCTTTGTGCACGGCCTCGGCGAAGCGCCGGGCGTCGTCCAGATCGGGGTGGGAGGTCTCCCACCACAGGACATCGGCGTGTTTGGCGTAGGACAGGCCGCGCGCGATGCAGTGATCCAGCCCCGTGCCTTCCTTCAGGCGGAAGAAGCCCTCGGGCGTGCGGTTGTCGCGGTCGATGAAGGGGCGATCGCGCTCGTCCACGTCCGAGGTGATCAGCTGGGCGCTTTCGGCGTCGGTACGGGCCACGATCAGGGTCGGGGCGCCCATGACGTCGGCGGCCAGGCGCGCGGCGATCAGGTTGCGCTCATGCGCCTGGGTCGGGATCAGAACCTTGCCGCCGAGGTGGCCGCATTTCTTCTCCGACGCCAGCTGGTCCTCGAAATGGACGCCCGCAGCGCCGGCCTCGATGAAGGCCTTCATGATCTCGAAGCTGTTCAGCGGCCCGCCGAAACCGGCCTCGGCGTCGGCCACGATGGGCACGAACCAGTCCCGCTTGGCGCCGCCCTCGGCGTGCTCGATCTGGTCGGCGCGTTGCAGGGTGCGGTTGATGCGGCGGCACAGTTCCGGTGCGGCGTTGGCCGGGTACAGCGACTGGTCCGGATACATGGCCCCGGCGGTGTTGGCGTCGGCCGCGACCTGCCAGCCCGACAGATAGATGGCCTTCAACCCGGCCCGGACCATCTGCATGGCCTGGTTTCCGGTCACGGCGCCGAGGGCGTTGATATAGGGCTCGTCGTGAAGCAGCTCCCACAGGCGGTTGGCTCCGCGCTCGGCCAGGGTGTGGGTGATCGGGATCGAGCCGCGCAGACGCAGGACGTCTTCCGGCGTATAGGGCCGCTCGATACCGTCGAAGCGGCCGACGGGCGACGGGACGAGATGGGCGAAGCTGGTGGTCATGTCGGTCTCGGCTCGGAAGCGGCGGACATCGCCGCGGGTCTCGAGGAGCAGAACACGCCAAAGTCACGAATGACACAGCACTAGCCGCTACATTCGCGTCATTCGGTCATGATGTGACATGGATTGTTAAGTCATATTGTGACTATCATCCGCCCATGGACGCCGCCGCCGACCGCAAGCTTTTCCTTGGAGGCCGCCTCAAGCGGCTGCGCCGCGATCTGGCCCTGACCCAGACCGCCATGGCCGGCGATCTCGGCGTCTCGCCCTCCTATCTGAACCATATCGAGCGCAACCAGCGCCCTGTCTCGGCCCAGCTGCTGCTACGGCTGGCTGACACCTATGACGTGGACCTGCGCACCCTGGGCCAGTCGGCCGGTCCCGCCTCCGAGGCCGAACTGGCCGAGGCCTTCGCCGACCCCATCTTCCAGGGCATGGCCGTCCCGCGGCACGAGATCGTGCAGCTGGCCGAGGACCAGCCGGCCGCCGCCGACGCCCTGCTGCGCCTGTACCGCGCCTTCTCCGACCGCCGCGCCCGCGACGGCGCAGAGGCCGGAAGCGCCGACGACAGCCCTTCCGACTGGGTTCGTGAATACGTCCAGTCGCGCCGCAACCACTTCCCCGAACTCGACGCCCTCGGCGAGACACTCGCCGCCGCGCTCGAGGCCGACGCTCCCGGCGAACCGTTCGAGACCCGCGTCCGCGCCCGCCTCCAGTCCCGCCACGGCCTCAGCGTCCGCACCCTGCCGGCGGACGTCATGGTCGAGTGGACCCGCCGCTATGACCCGCACCGCAAGCGGCTCCTGCTGTCCGAGACCCTCGGCCCCTCGTCCCGCGCCTTCGCCGTCGCCTTCCAGCTCGCCCTGTCCGAGCATGACGCCGAACTGACGACCCTCGCCGCCGCCGCCGCCGCGCCCGACGACCCCACGCGCCGTCTGCTCAAGGTCTCCCTGACCAACACCCTCGCCGCCGCCATCCTGATGCCCTACGGCCCCTTCCAGCGCACGGCGGAGGAGACCGGCTACGATCTCGGCCGGCTCCAGGCCCGGTTCGGCGTCAGCTACGAACAGGCCGCCCATCGCCTGACCACCCTGTCGCGGCCCACGGCGCGCGGCGTGCCCTTCTTCCTCATGCGGGTCGATCAGGCCGGCAACATTTCCAAACGGTTCGCCTCGGGCGCCTTCCCCTTCTCCCGCTTCGGCGGCGCCTGCCCGCGCTGGCGGCTGCACTCCGCCTTCCGCACCCCCGGCCGCGTCATCACCCAGATCATCGAGACCCCGGACGGCGGCCGCTGGTTCACCCTCGCCCGCACCGTCGACCGCCAGGGCCATGACGCCTTCACCGAGGGCCATGACCTCGCCATCGGCCTGGGCTGCGAGCTGAAACACGCCCACCGCCTGGCCTGTGCGCGCGGCCTCGACCTGACCGCCCCCGAGGTCACCCCCATCGGCCCCGCCTGCCGCCTGTGCCACCGCCACCCCTGCGCCGAACGCGCCGCCCCGCCGATCGACCGCCCGCTGGTGGTCGACGACTGGGCCAAGTCGGTGAGCCCGTATCCGTTCGCGGGTGGCTGAGGGCGTCCCAAGGGCGAGCGCGATTGACACATTGGCCCGTGCCGGGCGAGCATCCCGCTATGGTGGCATCCACAGTACTCGCGCTGGCATTGTTCGCGGGACAGGACCCGGCGCCGCAGCAACCATCGAACACACTGCCCGACATCACGGTCCAGCAACCGGCGAGCGACCCAGTTCGGCGCTTTGTCGCCGGTGTGACATTGCCGGGTGAGCACGGTCGTTACGTCGGGCAGATTGCGCGCTGGGACCACAGGCTATGTGTGGACGTCGTCGGCGGCGCGCCCGAGGTGAACGGCTATCTGACCGCCCAGATCGCAGCCAATTTCCGGTCTCTCGACATTCCCCACGGCGCACCCGGCTGCACCCCCACGGTTGCGGTCGTGATCTCGACGGATGCGGACGCTTTCGCACGGACATTCACCCGCCTGAACCGGAACCACATGTTCAGTACGCGCCCGGAGGCGGTCGCCCGATTCCTCGGCCCGTCGCGGCCGGTCCGATGGCAGCATCTCGTGCGAACGGACCAACGGCCCCTGCCCCAGTCGCGATTGAGGGTCGCCAGCACGCGCGCCATCCAGCAGACGATCATTCTTGTGGACGCCGGGCGAGCCGCCGCGGCGCCGCTGGACTCCCTGGCGGCTTATCTGGCCTTCGTCGCCCTGGTCGATCTGCCTTCCGAGCCTTCCACCGCGGACCAAAGAACCATCCTGTCGCTTTTCGACGAATCCGGCGCCAGGCCGCCGCGCGCCCTGACACGCTCTGACCGCGCTTTTATTGATGCTCTCTACAGGGTCACGCCGGACATGATGTTCGGCCTCCAGCAGGCCGAGATTGAAACCCGGATGAGGCTCAACCTGGCCACGCCGCCGTAGGCTTGCCGCCGGGGTCGTGCTCCAGGGAACCGACCACCCCGCCGATCGGCCGCGGTTGATGATAACCGGCCGGGGCGAGGTCGTTGGGTCCGTGTCCGTTCGCAAGGGGTAGCCCCCTCCGCGCATTGCAGAGCCGCACAAATTAGGGTTGAGTTCTGGTTCGCCGGAGAACCGGAAATGTCATTTCGCCTCGCGCTCTGCTTTGTCACCGCGTTGTCGCTCGCCTCCTGCGCCAGTCTGCCGCCCGCGATTCCGGTCGTTGCGAGGGAGGCGGCGGCGGCGCCCCCGATCTCCAACAATCGCCTGGGTCAGATCACCAGCTGGTGGGGCGACGGACGGGCGCCGACGGCGCTGGTGAACGCCGGCTTCGTCGCCATCGCTCCGGGAAACGGGGGATTGGACGTTCGCGATTTTTCGGGAGCGAACGAGCAGCGCCTGCCTGCGGGTTCTCTGACCGACATCGATGTCGCCGCCCTGCCCCTCATGAACAGCTATGCCGTCGTCGTCGGCGGAACCGAGCGGTCGTCGGGCCGGACCCGGATCGTCCTCTTCCGGCTGGACAGCAGCGACGACCAGCCGATGCGTCGATGGGGTGAAATCGCCACCGACCTGTCCGATCCCCGGGGGATCTGCATGCGGCAGATCGACCCCGGCATCTCGGTCGTGGCTTTCGATCGCCGGGGCGAAGCGCGACATTTCACGGTTACCCAGGGCCCGGACGGGGGGCTTGTGTCGCGGGAAATACGCCGCTTCCGCATCAACCGGCCGGGTACGGGATGCGCCATCGTTACGGGCGAGAACCATCTGTATGTCGGCCATGCACGCCGAGGATTCTGGCGCTATTCGCTGAATCCGCAACTAACCGGTCCGCCCCGGCTCATGGGCCAGTCGGGCCCGCCGGTGGTTCCCCGCAGCGCCAGCGTCTCGGTCCTCTCGACCCTGCCGCATACCTATCTGGCCAGCCTGGATCACGACCGCGCCGCCATCTCGCTCTGGCGCATCGAGAGGGATGACCTCCGTTGGCTGGGTCGTGTCGAGGTGCGTGAGGGACCCGGCGGGCCCCGGGTTCACAGCCTTGGCAGCCTGGACGCTTACGGCGGCGAACTGGAGGGCTTCCCGGGCGGCGTGGTGGTTCTTCATGGCCGGGTCGGTACTGGAACTCCGGCGCTGAAGTTCGTCGACTGGTCGGCAGCGCTTAATGCGCTGGGTATCGAAACCCGGCCGGCGATCCGGTCAGTTCAGCCGCACCTTGTCCTCGTCCCGGCTGTAGGCGACCCCTGAACGGTCGAACAGCGCCGCAACGATGTCGCCCGCCTGCGGCGATCCCTCGTCCAGCAGCATCTCCATATCCCGCCGCAGCGACGGATCCCCCGACACGGCATCCAGTGCATCCAGCCACTCAGCCCGCGTCAGCACCCCGTCCTCACGACTGGCGTCGATCAGCGGCCGCAGGAAATCGAACCAGTCGCCGCCCGTCGCCCGCCGCTGCGCGCCCTCGGCGACCATGCCGAACACCGCCCCGCAGGCGTACAGCGCCCGATGCTCGCCCCGGCCGGCGGCTTCGACGACCGGTTCGTCGGCCAGACGGATGCAGTCGTCGATCTCCTTCTGCAGCTCGGCCCGGGCGTCATAGGCAGGATTGATGCTCTTCAGGGCCTGGATCGCCATCAGGTCCGCCCCACCCTCGGTGATCCAGGCGTCGCGGGCGCGCTCGTAGCGGACGACCTGCCCCAGCCAGAAATGCGCGCTTTCGTGGCCGATGAACCAGCGCGCGGCGCCCAGCACCCGCGCAGTCGGCTCGACCACGCCCGAGCCCTCGAACCGCATGACGATCAGACCCGGCAGGACGCTGCCGCCCATGGAGGTCATGCCGGACGTCGGGCCGGCCCAGCTGACCATGATCGTCGGGCGGTCGGTCTGGCCGGGACCCAGCCGGGCGGCATAGACGTCGGCCACCCGCGGGGCAAAGTCCTCGGTGGCGCCGCTGATCCACGGCGGCAGCTGCGGGTCGATGACCGTGACCAGTCGCTCGCTCTCAACCATATCGGCCTCACCGAACAGGACATAGGTCTCTGCCTGGACCGCTGTGGCCTCCGAAGCGCGCTGCCCCCGGAACAGGATTGGCCCGGCCCGGTCCCTCCAGGTCACCTCGGCAGGACCCGTAGCGAGGGGATAGCCGTTCAGATCGAGCGGGGCCGCCTCTGCCTCGCCGACGGACGCGAGCGGAAACACGTCGAACTGGCCGCTGGGCAGGGCGACAGAGCCGTCGGTGAAGGCCAGCACGCTGTAGTCAGCCTCGAGGTTCTCGGACCTCGGCGTGAAGGCGATGCGGACACTGCGTGGCAGGGCCCCGCCGTCGACCGTGCGCAGGATGTCGTAGTTTCCGGCGCGCTCCAGCACCACACCCGGTGTCAGAACCCGCCACTGCGCCGCCCGCCATGACCGACGCGACTCCTGGATCAGAGCCGAACGGAAGAAGGCCCAGACCGGCGCGTCGCGGTCGAGCTCATACGCCGCCGTCCAGGCGTCGCCGTCCCGGGTGACGGTTACGGCGGGCTGCGAAGGGGCGATCGCCGCGCCATCCCGTACTTGGCCCGCCGAGGCCGCCGGCGCACTCGCCGCCATCGCAACAGCGGCCATGACCGCAATCAATACCGGACGCATGTGCCCCTCCCCGTCTGAGCCTGTCGCGTAGCGCGGGTCAGCGGTGTGCGTCAGCTTAAGCTTTGGTCAGGCTTGGGTCCGATCGAGGGCGCCGTCCCGGGTTCGCCGACCGGTTGGGGTATTGCGCTTCTTTCCCTCCATCGGGCCCGGCGTTTCTACCTCGGATTGGTAGATTGAGCGTCACACCTCCGTTAGTATCAACGCATGGCTCGCTTCCCCCTGACCATCCGGCTGGACGCCGCGATCCTGGCGCGCGCCGGCGCCGAGGCCGCCGCCCTCAACCTGACCGTCGAGGCTTATCTGAGCAGGATCATCGCCACCGCCCTGTCCCCGATCGGGGTCGCCGAAGACGCCTCTCCGTTCGAGGTTGCCGACCAGCGAACCGAAGCGGTGCAGCTCTACCAGCGCGAACAGGCGCGGATCGCCCTGGCGGAATACGATCGCACGGGTGTGTCGATCCCGCTGGAAAACGTTTTGCGGGACGTCCGAGCCGATCTGGAAGCAAGGCTGGCATCGAAGGCGTGAACCATCGGGTCACCGTCGCACCTGAGGCGAGGTCGGACCTGTTCCGGCTGAATGCCTTTCTCGCCGGCCAGAGTGACGAAGCCGCCCGCCGCGCGATGGACGCGATCGAGTCCGGTCTTCGGTCATTGGACAAGATGCCGGATCGCGCGCCCGAAGGGCCGGATGGAATACGGGAGTTGATGATCCCCTTCGGGATTTCCGGCTACGTCGTTCAATTTCGTGTCCGGGAAGACGCCGTCGTGATCGCCCGCATCTATCATATGCGTGAGGATCGCCGGGGGGCAGGCGACTGATCAGCGCTTCCTGTCCAGAGCGCGGGTCGCCGCCTCCAGCGCCTCCCGCATCATCGTCTTCAGCCGCGCCGGCGCCACGATCTGCACCTGGTCCCCCCAACTGAACAGGTGCCAGGCCAGTTCCCGCATACCGCTGGCCCTGAACCGCACCTCGACGCCGCCGTCGGCCCGATCCTCGACCGTCTGGGTCGGGTGCCAGCGCCAGGCGCGCGCCTCGGCCGCGCCGTCCGGCGTGACCCGCAGCACAACATCCTCGATCTCGTCCTGATAGATGCCGAACGACTGGCTGGCGAAGGCCTGAAGGTCGAAGTCGGCGGGCGGGGCGGCCACCCCGTCCTCGGCGCGGACCGCGCTCATCCGGTCGAGACGGAAGGTCTGGATGCGGCCACTCTCGCGGTCGGCGGCCACCAGATAGTTGGCGCGGCCGAACATCACCCCGCACGGCGCCACGCTGCGACGCCGCGCCTCGGCGCCCGGTCGGCTGTAGATGAAGCCCAGCGGCTGGCCCGCCAGAATGGCCTGCCGGATCTCGGCCAGAACCGCCTCATCCGCCGACGGTCGTGGTCCGGCCTGGACCGCGATGGTCTCGGCCCGCACCAGCGCCTCCAGATCGGGCGCCAGCCGGTTCAGGGTGGTCGACCGCATGGCCGACTTCAGCTTGCGCTCCAGCCCCTCCAGCGCCGCCGCCCGGCCCGGCTCGCCCGCCGCCCGCAGCCCCTGTGCCGCCTTGCTCAACTCAACCAGTTCGGTCGTCGTGGGGGCCTGTTCAAAGGCCGACAGCCCCCCGCGGATACGCCAGCGTTTGGTGGGCGGATCCGACACCTCCTCGGCGGCGGGATAGAGGGCCAGGACCGCGTCCCGCAGCCGCTCGGCGGTGCGCCGGCCGACGCCGCTCTCGCGCGCCATCTCGTCGAGCGTCAGGCCCTCGGCGCTGGCGGCCATCCGCCGCGCCAGCTCGATCACCACGGCCGCCTTGTCCTGTCTCATGCGCCGACGATGGCATACGACCGTTTTTGACGCAACGCTGCTCCACGGTGAGTTTCAACAGAGACCCGCTTCCCGGAGACACCCCATGGCCCGCTCGTTCGCCCCCCACGCCGCCGTCGCCGCCAACCGCTATCTGATCGTGCCCTGCGAGGCCGAAGGCTGCGGCGATCTGGCCGTCATCTGGGACCGGCTGGAGGAACAGGTGATCGACGTCATCGACGCCCGACTGTCGGCCCGTTACGCAGACGAAGACGCCCTGTGGGACGAGGCCCGCCCGGCCTTCGACCCGGCCGAAGACTTCCGCATGGCGGCCTGATCAGTCTTCGGGATAGCGCTCGCGCATGTGCGCCAGACAGGCGACCGCCATTTCGCGCAGCACGCCCATATCGATCTGGTCGAGCCGGTTGATGTACATGCACGACACGCTGGTCTTCACCTTGCCCAGACGCGCGAGCGTGGCTTCCTGCCCCTTGTACCCTGACATGAGGTAGAGGACGGTCTGGGCCTTGCGGGGCGAGAAGCCGAGCCGGGGCGCATCGCCCTCATGCCCGCTGGCATAGCGGTAGTGATAGCTCCCGAAGCCGATGATCGACGGCCCCCACATCTTCGGCGGCTCCCCGGACACCTCTTCCAGCAGGGCGCACAGGGTCTCGGCATCGGCCCGGCGCTGCGGGTTCTCGACGGCGGCGATGAAGTCCGCGACCGAGACCTCGGTCGGTTTGGTCTTGGCCTCATACGCCATGGTCGCCCTCCCCTCAGGCCGCGCCCCTCAGCTCCGTGGCATGCGGCGGATAGGGGGCTGACGGTACAGGGCTGGGCGGCAGTTTGGCCAGAGTGCTGGCGAAGCCGTGGTTGACGTCGCGGTGGTGCGCCTCATCGGCCCGGACCTTCAGCACGACATCGCGCAGCGTCGCGTCCGCCGGCAGCTTCCAGTAGTGGATGGCGATGGCCGGAGCCGGGACGTTGGGCGACCGGCCCTCGTCGATCTCCTTCAGATACAGGGTGTAGCTGATCACGGCCTCTTCCTCGAAATAGCCGACCACCCGGTGCGCCGTTCGCGACGAGATCAGGTAGAGCAGGAAGAAGCCGATGTAGAAGATCGCCTGCGCCAGCTGGACCACCATCCGTTCGAACCAGGTCGGCTGGGCCACCTCGATGAAGGTCATCAGGTGCATCCGCTCGTTCTCCGCCTCCTCCATCAGGGTGCGGATCCATCCCTCGTCATCCCGCATTTCGCGCAGGCAGCGCAGATGCTGCAGCGTCGCCCCGACCATGCCCGGCACAGCCGCGACGGTCTCCAGCACGATGGCCCGGTGGCCGTATTTCTTGGCGAAGAAGGTGTCGGCGCAGACGCGAAGCAGCTTGGTGAAGCCGAGCGCGAACCGGTCCGAGAAGCCCTTGGGCTCGTGGTGGACGACGGGCTCGGCGTCCTTCTCTTCTTCGAGGGCGCGGTCGTCGGGTTCGAGGATCTTGTTGACCATGGGAGCAGACTTTCCGGCGCTTCGGCCGCAATGGGCCGGCGCCACAGATCATAACGCGCGACGGGGTCTGCAGGGGCCGGACGCAATGTCGCAAAGGGCGGACAGGGTGACGCAGCCGAGTTCAAGGCCGTCGTCACAGGACTCCGAGCGAGCCCAACCATTGCTCGACCTGCCCCGGCCATTCGCGCGTGATCGGATCGGCGGTCGGGCGCAAGCCGAAGGCGTGGCCGCCCCTGGCATAGAGGCGCATGTCGACCGGCACCCCGGCGTCGTTCAGCGCCAGCGCATAGGCCATAGGCTGGCGAATGTCGTCGACGGGGTCGTCCATGGCATGGATGATCAGCGTCGGCGGCGCGTTCGGGCTGATGGTCACCCAGGGCGCCAGTTCGAGTTCGTTGCGCCGACGGCTGGTGTCCAGAACACGGGCCGTATAAGCCACGATCGCGAAGTCGGGGCGCGGGGACTCTCGATCCGCCGCGTCGGTCAGCGGATAGGTGCGCGCCTCGGTATTGCTCATGTTGATCGCAAGATAGGCGCCGGCGGAAAAGCCGATGACCCCGATCTTGCGCGGATCGATGCCGTATTCGTCGGCCTGCTCGCGCAGCAAGCCCATCGCGCGCTGCGCGTCTTCCAGACCCAGCAGGACGTCCGGCCGCCGCTGCCGGCCGTTCACCCTCGGCCACACCTGGGGCGTCCGGTATTTCAGCATGACGCAGGTCATCCCCTGCCGGATGACCCAATCGCAGATTTCAGTGCCTTCGAGGTCCGTGGCCACCGCATGGAAGCCGCCGCCGGGCAGGACCATCATCGCCGCGCCCGTATTGCGCCCCTTCGGCCGATAGATCGTCATGGTCGGTCGGGTGACGTAGCTGGCCCAGTGCCACCTCCGGCCGCCGACGGTCGGCGAGCCGTTGCCGGTCGCCTCGGGTTGATCGCCGCTGTCGGGCTTGGCGAGCGGGACGTTTGCGGGCCAGAGCGGAATCTGGGTTCCGCCGGCCGTCGGCTGCCAGACGCCTTCGCGCTCCACCTTGGGCACCTCGACCCGGACAGATGAGCCGGCGGCCGGGCCGGGCTGGCTGGCTCGCTCGCCCAGGTCGGGCTCGCCGGCGGGACCGGCCTGATGACAGGCGGCGCCCGACAGACAGATCGCCAGCAGCAGGGGCGCGATGAGCCGGCGCGGCGCCGTCATCTCGTCGAGTTGGACGGTAACCTCACCCGCGATGAGCATGGAGAACACAATCTATCCGTGTTAGGTTGGCTGAATGCCGACGATCTCATGGTTCTACGGAATATCGATACGGATGTTCGTCAGCGACCATCCGCCTCCGCATTTTCACGCCTACTACGAATCGAGCGTCGCCGTGATCGCGATTGAGACGGGCAAGATCACAGTCGGGCGATTGCCACCCCGCATTGCACGGTTGGTCGAGGAATGGCGATTACAGTATATTGCTGAGTTGATGGCCGCGTGGGCCGTCGCCGAGCGCGGCGAAACCAACGACCTGGGTCGCATCCCGGGTCTGGGTGAAGAGAAATGAGAGAAGTCGTTCACGTCCGTCGATACCGCGTCACCGGCCCTTATCGGCTGTGGCTCCAATTCACCGACGGCCTCGCCGGTGAATGGGATTTCTCGCACCTCGCGACCAGCGACAAACCGGTCACCCTGCCCTTCCGCGACCCCGCGTTCTTCAACGAGGTCTTCCTCGATTTCGGCGCCCTGACCTGGCCGAATGGATATGACTGGAGTCCTGAGGCGCTGTACGCGGACATGAAGGCGGCGGGAGTGCTGAAGTTCGAGAACGCGGCAGCGTGAGGATCAGTTTCTTTGCCGCGGTCCTCATCCTCGGATCGTCCGCCGGTGCCTGTGGCGATGCGAAGGATTGGACCTTGTTTGTCTATCCGGCGGGCACAGGCGGGTTTGCAGTTGTCACATCGGGTTTCGGCCGAGAGATGTGCCGGTTCGCTGGACAGGAGGCCGTTCAATCCCACTCCTTTGCGCCGGGGCGGCGAGCGATGATTGAAGCAGGCGATAGTGGTGCTCCCACTTTCGAATGCGGCCGGAGTTGCAGGATCGGTGAGATCAAGACGGTAGCTACATGCGCCGAGACCTTCGACGCGAGCGACTAAAGCCCCTTCACAATCCCCTCGACCATCTTCTTCGCGTCGGCGAACAGCATCATGGTGTTGTCCCGGAAGAATAGCTCGTTCTCGACCCCGGCGTACCCTGCCGCCATCCCGCGCTTGATGAACAGCACCGTCCCAGCCTTCTCCACATCCAGCACCGGCATGCCGTAGATCGGGCTCTGCGGGTCGGTCTTGGCGGCCGGGTTGGTGACGTCGTTGGCGCCGATGACGAAGGCCACATCGCAGGAGCTGAACTCGCTGTTGATGTCCTCCAGCTCGAACACCTCGTCATAGGGGACATTGGCCTCGGCCAGCAGGACGTTCATGTGGCCGGGCATGCGG
>NZ_DDRM01000029.1:4022-13072 GCF_002343105.1 Brevundimonas sp. UBA2416 | reverse complement strand
CATGTGGCCGGGCATGCGGCCGGCGACGGGGTGGATGGCGTATTTCACCTCGACCCCCTCCTCCTTCAGCTTGTCGGCCATTTCGCGCAGGGCGTGCTGGGCCTGGGCCACCGCCATGCCGTAGCCGGGGACGATGATGACCTTGGAGGCGTTCTTCATGATGAAGGCCGCGTCGTCCGCGCTGCCCTGTTTGACCGGCCGCGTCTCGACCCGGGCCTCGCCCGCCGGGCCGCTGTCGCCGCCGAAGCCGCCCAGGATGACGCTGAAGAAGCTGCGGTTCATGCCCTTGCACATGATGTAGCTCAGGATCGCGCCGGAGCTGCCCACAAGCGCCCCGGTGATGATCAGGGCGATGTTCTCGAGCGTGAAGCCCAGCGCCGCCGCGGCCCAGCCGGAGTAGGAGTTGAGCATCGACACCACCACCGGCATGTCCGCCCCGCCGATGGGGATGATCAGGGTCGCGCCGAGGATCAGGGCGATGACGAAGATGCCCCAGAAGGCCCAGACCGCCGTCCCGCCCGTGCCGATCATGATGCCGATCAGGAAGACCAGACCACAGGCCAGGGCGATGTTGATCAGGTGCCGCGCCGGCAGGATGATCGGGGCCCCGCTCATGTTTCCGTTCAGCTTGGCGAAGGCGATGACCGAGCCGGTGAAGGTCACCGCGCCGATGGCCACGCCGAGCGCCAGTTCGATGATCGACAGGGTCTTGATGCCCCCGTCCGCCGTGGCGATGCCGAAGCTTTCGGGCGCATAGACGGCCCCGATGGCCACCAGACAGGCGGCCATACCGACCAGCGAATGGAAGGCCGCGACCAGTTGGGGCATCTGGGTCATCTGCACGCGACCCGCGATCAGGGCCCCGGCCCCGCCGCCGACCACCACCCCGCCCGCGATCAGGCCGAGCGTCAGGGTATCCAGCGTTCCGGTGGTCCACAGGGTCGCCAGCGTCACGCCGACGGCGAGCGCCATGCCGATCATGCCGAAGGTGTTGCCCTGCCGGCTCGTCTCCGGGCTCGACAGGCCGCGCAGGCTGAGGATGAACAGGACGCCGGAGACCAGGTAGGCCAGGGCCGCGAAGGATGCGTTCATGCGGTCAGTCTTCCCTCAATCTGATCGGCCGGGCGGGGGGCAGGCGGTGCGCGCCAGCCGCCACAGGGCGGCCGCAATGAACAGCGGCCCGACGAAGATCATCGCCCAGTCCCACATGCTCATCGGCTTTTCCTGGGCCACGATGCGCAGCAGCACCGAGGCGAACAGCAGCACCACCCCGCAGTCGAGGAAGCGCAGCTTGCGGATGGCGTCCTTCTCGCGAAGCCAACTCCACAGCCACAGCCCCGCCCCGATCGCCGTAGCGACCCAGGACGCGCCGACCGCGAGTTGGAGCGGGTCGACCGTCACGCCTTGCTCGCCTCCGCCGCCTTGGGCTTTTCCTTCTTGCGGTACATGGCCAGCATGCGCCGGGTGACCATGAAGCCGCCGAAGATGTTGACGCTGGCCAGGGTCACGGCCGCAACGCCGGCTCCCTTGGCGATCCAGCCATTCGGCCCCGCGTCGCCGCTGAACGCCGCCGCCGCGATCAGCCCGCCGACCACGATCACCGAGGAGATGGCGTTGGTCACCGCCATCAGCGGCGTGTGCAGGGCGGGGGTCACCGACCAGACGACATAGTAGCCGACGAAGATCGCCAGCACGAAGATGGCCAGCCGGAAGATGGTGGGATCGACGTGTTCCATCAGGCGGCTCCCTTTACGCCACGCGACCGCAGCAGAATCCTGAGCAGCCACCCGATCAGGACCAGCGCCCCGGCGCTCTGCAGCAGTTGCATCGGCATCCGCCAATCCGGCCCGCCCGTCGCCGCCAGTCCCCACAGGACCAGCCAAATGACAGCGAGCAGCACGCCCAGCCCCATGGCCGCCGTGGCGAAGCCATGGATGAAGCCCGTCGGACCCTTTGAAGCGGTCATCCCTTCACTCCCTCATGCACCACGGCCCCGCCGTGCGTGACCGCCGACGCCTTGAGGATCTCGTCCTCGAGATCCAGCGCCAGCGCCCCGTCCTTGATCATCAGACCGACGAAGGCGACCAGGTTCTTGGCGTAGAGCGATGAGGCGTCCGCAGCGATCCGGCCCGGCAGGTTGGTATGGCCGACGATCTGGACGCCGTTCGCCGTGGTCACCACCTCGCCGACCTTGGCCCCCTCGACGTTGCCGCCCGCCTCTACCGCCAGATCGATCAGCACCGAGCCCGGCTTCATGGTCGCCACCTGGGCCGCGCTGACCAGCACGGGCGCGGCGCGGCCGGGGATCAGGGCGGTGGTGATGACGATGTCCTGCTTCCTGATGTGCTCGCCGGTCAGGGCCGCCTGCTTGGCCTGGTACTCGGCGCTCATCGGCTTGGCGTAGCCGCCGGCCGTCTGGGCGTTCCTGAACTCCTCGTCCTCGACGGCGAGGAATTTGGCGCCCAACGATTCCACCTGCTCCTTGGTCGCCGGCCGGACGTCGGTGGCCGTGACGACCGCCCCCAGCCGCCGCGCCGTGGCGATGGCCTGCAAGCCCGCCACCCCCACGCCCATGATGAAGACCTTGGCCGGGGCGACCGTGCCCGCCGCCGTCATCATCATCGGAAAGCCCTTGCCGTAGGCCCAGGCGGCCTCGATCACCGCGCGATAGCCGGCGAGGTTGGCCTGGGACGACAGGGCGTCCATCACCTGCGCCCGCGAAATCCGGGGCACGAACTCCATGGCGAAGGCTGTGGCGTTGGCCCCGGCCAGGGCCGTCACCGTCTCCTTGTCGCGATACGCATCGAGCAGGGCCACGACGATCGCGCCGGACTTCAACGCACTGGTCTCCTGCGCCGTCGGCCCGCGCACCTTCAGCACGATATCGGCGCCCGACAGCACCGCCTTGGTGTCCTTGGCCACGGTCGCGCCGGCGGCGGCATAGTCCGCGTCCGGAATGGATGAGCCCGTCCCCGTCCCGGCCTCGACCGTCACGGTCGCGCCCATGGCGACGAATTTCTTCACCGTTTCCGGCGTGACGGCGCAGCGCGTTTCGCCGTCTCGGCGTTCGCGGGTCACAGCGATGGCGACAGCCAAGCGAATCCCTCCGTCATCTCTCGACGGAGCGACGTTAGGCTTATCCGGGAGGCCGCGTCAAAGAGGCCTGGTTGCTAGTGCTTTTTGGGGGACTTCAGCATGAAGAAGCCGGCCACCGACAGCACCACCCCTGTGATGAAGGCGGTCATCAGGCTGCCTCCGGGCTGGAACCAGAGGGTCAGGACGACCAGCAGGACGGCGATCGCCAGCGAGCCCCATTTGGTCATGCCCATGAAGGCGTCGAACGTCGATTCCTGCTCGCTGATCTCCTGCGAACCGCGGACGTAGGAGTCGGAAGCGTGGTGCGGGTCGGCCATGATCGGGTCCGGGAATCTGGAACGGCAGTTGCGGTCCTTATAGCGAGCCCTGCGTCCCGCTCAAGTCGTCCGGGTCAAATCGCCGTCACTCCAGGGCGGCCAGGACGTCGCGGGTGAAGGCGATGAAATCGAACCGTTTCCCGGTGGGGTCCTCGCCCCGGCGCACGATGACGATGTTCCGGCTCGGCACGATGATCACATACTGACCGCGGTTGCCGTTGGCGGAGATCGCGTCGGCCGGAATGCCTTCCGACTTGTTGAACAGCCAGAAGGTGGCGCCATAGCCCTGCTCGCCGGTCGGCTGCGGGCCGGACGGGGTCGAGACGTAGTCGCGCCATCCCTCGGGCAGGATGCGCTCACCACCGACCACGCCGTCATTCAGATACAGCCTTCCGAACCGGGCCAGATCCCGCGCCGTCGTCCAGACCTGGCTGGACAGCATGTAGTTGCCGCGCCAGTCGGTCTCGGCCCAGGTGTCGTACATGCCCAGCCGCCGGAACAGGTCGGCGGGCGGATGCCGCTGGAACGTCGGCGCGATCGCCATCACCGCCAGCAGGGTGTCGTTGTTGGCGTAGCGGTAGCGCGTCCCCGGCGGCGCGATCAGCGGCCAGGTCGTGGCCTGCTCGTCGATCCCGACCCCGCCGAAATACAGGGCGTCAGTGCGGTTGCCTGCCGTGTCGCTGGTCAGGCCCGAGGCCATCCGCATCAACTGGTCAAGAGTGATCCGTCGCCGCGGATCGCCGGGACGGCTCCAGTCGGCGATGGCCGCGGAGGCGTTCACTTCGGCCTCGCCGCGATGCACTGCAGCGCCGATAATCGTCCCGGCCAGACTCTTGCCGACCGACCAGGTCCGCTGCGGCGTGTTCCGGTCGAAGCCCGTGGCGTATTCCTCGGCCACGACACGTTCATCTTGCAGCACGAGGACGGCGGTGGTGTTGACGCCTTCGCCGTAGCCGCCCTCGAAGGCCTGTTCGACAGCCTCATTCAGCAGGGCGACATTGCCCTGCGGCTCTCCCGCCGGGAGGTCGTCCATTTCGGGCAAAGGAGCGCCAACGCGGACGCCGATCGTCGGCGAGTCCCACCCCACCGGCATGATCACACAGCCATTCCCGTTGAACTGGGCCACCCGCGGCGGCATGGCCTCGTCCCAGGCCACCGACACCCGGTTGCGGTCGATCTCGACGGCCATCTCGCGGACCAGCCCGTCCAGTTCCGGATAGATGCCGGCCAGTTCATTGGCTTCCACGCTCTCCAGCGTGCGCGTCCCGCCCGCCGCCTCCGCCGTCCTCAGGGCGCTGCAGACCGTCAGGGCCTTGTAGCCGGCCGCCATGGCTCTCACGGATGGAGACGGCCCGGCCAGAGGTGTCTGGGCGTGAGCGGTCAGCGGAAGGACCGACAGGGCCGCGGCGAGGATCAGGGTGCGCATGGCGGGACGCTCGCGCGTACACACCTGCACGTCAACGCCGCGCGTCAGACCAGCGCTTCGAACCGGTCGATCAGCCCTTCCAGCCGCTTCGTCCCGATCGTCCAGAAGGCCGGATCACGCGGGTTCAGCCCGAACGGCGCCAAGGCCTCGACGTAGCCCTTCGATCCGCCGCCCGCGAGCAGCTCCCGATAAAGCGGCGTGAACCCCGCCGGATCCTTGGCCCGGGTCTCCATCAGCGCGGCCACCAGCAGGTCGCCGAACGCATAGGCGTACACATAGAAGGGCGAGTGCACGAAATGGCTGACGTAGCTCCACCAGTGCTCATAACCGGGGTTGAGGGTGATCGCCGGCCCAAGCGCCGCTCCCATCTCCTCCAGGAACAGCTCCCCGATCCGCTCGACCGGGACCTCGCCCTTCGCCCGCTCGTCGTGGAACCGGGTCTCGAACCGGTGGAAGGAAATCTGGCGCACGACGGTGTTCAGTCCGTCCTCGATCCGTCCGGCCAGCAGCCCGCGCTGTTCAGCCTTCGGCGCCGTGGCCAACAGCCGGTCGAAGGTCAGCCCCTCGGCAAAGATCGAGGCCGTCTCGGCGAGCGTCAGCGGCGTATCGGCCAGCAAACTCCCCTGCCCCGCCGCCAGAGTCTGGTGCACCCCATGCCCCAGCTCATGCGCCAGCGTCAGCACATCGCGCCGCTCGCCCATCCAGTTCAGGAAGACATAGGGATGGCGGTCCGAGGTCACCGGGTGGGCATAGGCGCCCGACTGTTTCCCCGGTCGCGCCTTGCCGTCGATCCACGGCTTGTCGAAGAACCCGCCGGCCCGGTCCGCGAACTCCGGCCCCAGATCGGCGAAACTCTCCAGCACCAGCTGCTTCCCCGCCGCCCAGTCATAGCCGCGCGGGGCCGTCGTCTCGATCGGGGCATTGCGGTCCCACTGGTCCAGCTTCGCCTTGCCCATCGCCCTGGCCTTGAGCGCGTAATAGCGGTGCGACAGACGGGGATAGGCAGCGGCCACCGCCTCGGCCATGGCGTCGACCGACTCGCCATCCACCTCATTGGACAGGTGGCGCGCATCCGCCGGACGCTTGAAGCCCCGCCATTTGTCTTCCAGCGCCTTGTCGGCGGCGACGGTGTTCAGCACCAGCGCCATGGTCTGGGTCCGCGCCGCCAGCGCCGCGTCCAGCCCCTCCGCCGCCGCTTTGCGCCGCGCGCCCTTGGGGTCGGACAGCTGGTTCAGCGCCTGGGACAGGGTCAGCTCGTCCTTGCCGGCCTTCACCTTCATCGCCGCCAGGGTCTCGTCGAACAGGCGCGGCCACTGGGCGCTGATCGGGCCGCGCTCGGCCAGGAAGGTCTCCAGTTCGTTGGACAGCTCATGCGGCTTCATCGCCCGCACCCGCCGCAGCCAGGGCCGCCAGCGCGCCGCGGCCGGATACGCCGACAGCGCCGCCTCGATCTCGGCCTCCTCGAGTTGGTTGACCTCCAGCGTGACCCACACCGTCGGGGTGGCGATGGCCGTCAGCTTCTCGCGCACCGTCGCCTCGAACCCCTGGGCCGCGGCGTCATTGCGGTCCGTCGAGGCGGCCAGGAAGGAATAGGCCCCCAGCGCCCCGAGGATGTCGGACGCCTGTTCGTACAGGGACACCGCCCGGTCCAGCCGCTCGCCCAGGGTCGCAGGCTGGCCGCGCGCCGCCACCAGCCGACCCTGCAGGGCGTTCAGTTCGTCGACCATGCCGCGGGTGCGGGTCAGGTCAGCCTCGATACGGGCGTCCTCGCGCGAGGCGTACAGGTCGGACAGGTCCCAGACGGGGGCGTCGAGCGGATCGGCCGGGGTCTTGAAGGGTGCGTTCATACCCCCCGTTGTGGGGATGCCGGCGGCCCGGCGCAACGTCCGAAACCCGCGAGACGCCGCAGGCCCTTCGTCGCACCCTGGCGACCGAAGGAGATCTCCATGACCTACCGCATTGAAGCCCTGCCGCTGGCCCCGTTCGCCCCGTACTTTTCCATGTCCGACGCCGAGCTCGCAGCTGTCGGCGCCCGGCGCTGGGTCGCCGACGCGCCGGGCCGCGCGCCCTGCCGCGTCAGTCTGCAGGACGCCGACGCCGGGGAGCGGCTGGTGCTGGTCAACCATGCCCATCTGACCGACGCCACTTCACCCTATCGCGCGGCGGGTCCGATCTTCGTGCGCGAAGCCGCCATGGAAGCCGGATCGGTCGAGGGCCCGGCGCCGGAGATGCTGGCCAAGCGGCCGCTGTCGCTGCGCGTCTACGACAGGCGCAACATGATGATCGAGGGCGAGGTCATCGACGGCCGGTCCCTCGACGACCGGCTGGCCGTCTGGTTCGACCATCCGGCCACAGACCAGGTCCACATCCATTTCGCTCCGCGCGGCTGCTATCTGGCGCGGGCGATCAGGACCTAGCCTTCGAACGCCGCGATCAGCGCCTTCAGGTCCGGCTCATCGACCCGTCGGACCGCCTCCTCCCGGCTGACCCAGACCCGCTCGCGCTCGGCCTGTTCATGCCAGGTGTCATGCTCGACCTGGACCTCCAGCGCGTGGACAGCGACCACGCACCAGCGCGGCGCGCGGCGCTTCAGCACCTTCAGATAGCGGAAGGTTCCCAGAGGGGTTCCCCCGATCAAGCCCTCGATCCCCGCCTCCTCCAGCGCTTCCTGGGCCGCCGCCTGGGCGTCGGTCAGGCCGGGCATCCGCCCGCCCTTGGGCGTGACCCAGCGACGGGTTTCGCGCGAGGTGACGAGCAGGATCTCGATCCCGTCCGCGCCCCTGCGCCATGGCAGGGCAGCGACCTGGCGCCTTTCGGTCGCCTGTGTGCGAGGGTGATGATCAACCATCAGGCAGGACGAGGCCCGACCGCCGGGCCGTCATCCATTCCGTACGACAGTGACCGCTGACAGCCGGGCATCCACGAATCTCCGGGACATCGGCGATGCCCGCAGTCGTTGACTCCCCCGTCCCGGGACGTGCGTCAACCCGTCAGAACCCTGACGATCAATCGTCCCGCTTGGCGGCCGCATCCGCGACGGCGGTGCAGTCGAACCGCAGGCAATATTTCTCCATCAGATCGGTGACCCTCGGGATCAGAAGCCGCATCATCACCTCCTGGAGTTCCGCGTTCAGATCGACCTGATTGCGGACCACCGACCGCCCGATCGGGGAGTCGTAGAAGGCGATGGCCGCCTCCAGCTCCTGAACCGTGAAGCTGTCGGCCACGTCGTCCCGCAACTCAACGATCGTCTGGGCCATCACGTCCGCGAACATGTCGGTCATGGAGTCGACCAGCCAGGCGCGCTGTTCGGGCGGGAGCTCGGCGTCGCCATAGCCGTCCTCGATCTGGCGCCGCATCTGTTTCACCAGGTCGCCGCCCTGGGTCAGCTCGAGATACTGCGCCGCGAGATCGAGGTGGTTCCGGCGGGCGGCGTCCGGCGCCGTCTGGGCCAGAACAGGCCCGGCGCACACCGCCAGAACGACGGCCAGAATGGCGATGATACGCATGACGCTCCCCCAAGGAACCGTCACATTCACCTCCGTCGCGGTAACGCGCAAACGAAAAGGGCGACGACCCTGCGGTCGCCGCCCTCTTCGTTCAGTCTGTCAGGCCGATCAGGCGTTCAGCGACGCCGGATCGATCTTGAAGCCCGGTCCCATGGTCGAGGACAGGGTGATGCGCTTGACGTAGGTGCCCTTGGCGCCGGCCGGACGGGCCTTTTGCAGGGCGTCCACATAGGCCTTCACGTTGGCTTCGAGGGCTTCCTGGGTGAAGGAGGCCTTGCCGATGCCGCCGTGCGCGATACCGGCCTTTTCGACGCGGAACTCGACGGCGCCGCCCTTGGCGTCCTTGACCGCTTGCGCGACGTTCGGAGTCACGGTGCCGACCTTGGGGTTGGGCATCAGGCCGCGCGGGCCCAGCACCTTACCCAGACGACCGACCAGGGCCATCATGTCCGGGGACGCGATGACGCGGTCGAAGTCCATGAAGCCGCCGTTGATCTTCTCGTACAGATCCTCGGCGCCCACGACGTCGGCGCCGGCCGCCAGGGCTTCAGCCGCCTTGGCGTCCTTGGCGAAGACGGCGACGCGAACGTCACGGCCCGTGCCCGACGGCAGGTTGACCACGCCGCGGACCTGCTGGTCGGCGTGACGCGGATCGACGCCCAGGTTGACGGCGATCTCGATCGACTCGTCGAACTTGGCGGT
>NZ_DDRM01000029.1:0-3911 GCF_002343105.1 Brevundimonas sp. UBA2416 | reverse complement strand
TCGATCGACTCGTCGAACTTGGCGGTGGCGTTGGTCTTGACCGCGGCGATGGCGTCCGAGAACGGCATCAGGGCGACGGTGTCGCCGGTACGGGCCTTGGTGCGCTTGGTTTGCTTGGCCATGTGCTTAGCCCTCCACGACGTTGAGGCCCATGGCGCGAGCCGAGCCTTCGATGATCTTGGTCGCGGCGTCCAGGTCGTTCGCGTTCAGATCCTTCATCTTCTTCTCGGCGATCTCACGCAGCTGGCTGCGCTTGATCTTGCCGGCCACTTCGCGGCCCGTCATTTTCGAGCCCGAGGTGATGCCTGCGGCCTGTTTGATATAGTGGGTCGCGGGCGGGGTCTTGGTGACGAAGGTGAAGCTCTTGTCCTGGTAGACCGTGATCACGGTCGGCAGGGGCGTGCCTTTGACTTCCTTCTCGGTGCGGGCGTTGAACTCCTTGACGAAGCCCATGATGTTGACGCCGCGCTGACCGAGGGCGGGCCCGATCGGGGGTGAAGGCGTGGCGTTGCCGGCCGGCACCTGCAGTTTGATATAGCCCAGAATCTTCTTGGCCATTGGTCTCTCCTTACAATGGACCTGAACTCAATCAGGCCCGGTGAGCCGTGGTCGTGGCATGGCTGCCTCCCACGGATTTATGCGGGCGAACCCGCACCGCTCCTCAGAGCGAGGCGCGCGTGTAGCAGAAGCGAGGGACTGAAGCAACGCGTTCTCCCTCCCCTTCATGGGGAGGGACGGCGAGGCGCAGCCGAGCCCGGGTGGGGAATTGCTAAGCCGGGCGCCGGCGGTGAGGGACTGGCGTTCCCCACCCGGATCGCTGGCGCGATCTTCCCTCCCCACTTCGGGGGAGGGAGAACGGTCAGCCCGCGTTCTTCTCGACCTGATTGTATTCCAGATCCACCGGCGTCGGACGCCCGAAGATCGACACGGCCACGCGCAGGCGGGCATTGTCCTCGTCGACGCTTTCGACCTGGCCCTCGAAGCTGGCGAAAGGTCCGTCGATGACCTTGACGGTCTCGCCGATGTCGAAGCGGATGGTGGGCTTCGGACGTTCGACGCCCTCCTCCACCTGGCCGATGATGTTCTGGACCTCGCGCTCCGAGACCGGCAGCGGCTTGGTGCCGCCCGCGGCGCCCAGGAAGCCGGTGACCTTCGGCGTGTTCTTGACCAGGTGATAGGCGTCGTCGGTCATCTCCATCTTCACCAGCACATAGCCGGGGAAGAATTTGCGCTCGGAGTTCACTTTCCGGCCGCGCCGGATCTCGACCACGTCTTCGGTCGGCACCAGGATTTCAGAGAAACAGTCCTCGAGGCCCTGCTGGCGCGCCTGATCCGTCAGATGCTGGGCGACCTTCTTCTCGAAGTTCGAATAGGCGTGGACGATGTACCACTTGTGCCGGGGATTGGCGGCGGGCTTGGCGGGGGCTGCGTCGGTCATGGGTGTTTCCTACTGGCCGATCGCGAGGATGAAGCGCGAGGCCACAGACAGACCGGCGTCGACCACGAAGAAGAAGATCGCGGCGATCACGACCATGATCAGCACCATCACCGAGGTGATCCAGGTTTCCTTGCGGCTCGGCCACACGATCTTGCGCCCTTCAGCGCGGACCTGGCTGGCGAACTGCAGGATCGAGGTGCGCTTCTTCGGCGCGGTCGGCTCGGCCGCCACGGCATTGCCGGCGATCGCCGGCTGGACGGGCTGGGTGCGGCGCCCCGAGGGGCTCTTGGCCTTGGCCATGGTCTTCTGGTCTCGTTTCAACGGGCTGACGGTGCAGATAGGAACCCGCGCCGCCAGTGAAAAGTGGCAGGAGTGGAGGGACTCGAACCCACGACCCTCGGTTTTGGAGACCGATGCTCTACCAGCTGAGCTACACTCCTGTGTTCCGGACAAAACTATAACGCGCCGGAGGGTCTCCCCCCAGGCGCGTTCGGCTTCGCCAGACCGCGGCGTATGCCCGACCCCGCCGGGGTTTTCAAGCGTATCCTCCCCCGAACTTTGTTTCGGGGGAGGGGGACCGCGCGAAGCGTGGTGGAGGGGGCGGCCCTAATCCTCGTACTGTTCGGCGACGGCGCGGGCCTCGTCCTCGGCCTTGACCAGCTGTTTGAACAACAGCTTGTCGATGCGGCGGTCGTCCATGTCGATGATCTCGACCTCGAACCGGCCCAGCTGCAGGATTTCGCCCTCGTTCGGCACCCGCGACAGCTGGTGCAGGACCAGGCCGGCGATGGTGTGGAAGCCCTCGGCCTCGCCGAAATCCTCGCCCAGCGTATCGGCCAGCTCGTCGATGTCGGTCTGACCGTCGACCAGCCAGCTGCCGTCTTCGCGCTGGCGCACATTGACCTCGGCGTCGTCATGGCCCTCGTCGAAATCGCCGGCTATCATTTCCAGCAGGTCGGTGGCCGTCACCACGCCTTCAAAGGCCCCGTATTCGTCGACCAGGAAGGCCATGTGGACCTTCGACGCCTTCATGATTCCCAGCGCCTTCAGCACCGAGGTCGACTGCGGGATGAAGGCCGGCGTCTGCACCAGTCGCTCGACGTTGAACTCGCCATTGTCCAGAAGGCTGTCCAGAAGGTCCTTCTTGTGGATGACGCCCAGCGGATTATCGACGTCGTTCTCACGCGCCACCACGATGCGGGAATAGGGGCAGGTGCGAACCTCCTGCCGCAGCGTTTCCTCGCTGTCGTCCAGCGCGATCCAGAACACCTCGTGCCGCGGCGTCATGGCCACGCGGATGGGGCGGTCGCCGAGGCGGAGGATCTCCTCGATCATCTCCTGCTCTTCGGGCTCGATCAGACCCGAGGCCGTACCCTCGGCGATCATCGTCTCGACCTCTTCCTGGGTCACGTCCGAACCATCCCGGTCCTTGACGTTCATCAGCTTCAGAATGGCCGAGGTAGAGGCGGTCAGCACCACCACGAAAGGCTTCAGCACGATCGCCACGGTCGAGATCGGCGCAGCCATCTTGGACGCGATCGATTCGGGGAAGATCAGCGCCAGCCGCTTGGGCACCAGCTCGCCGACGATCACCGACACATAGGTGATGAAGACGATGACCAGAACGGTCGAGAAGATTTCCGTATAGGCGGCCAGCGCGGGGAAGGCGCCTTCCAGGATCAGGTTCAGTTCGCCGGCGATCGCGGCCTGGCCGTAGGCGCCCGCGGCGATGCCGATCAGGGTGATGCCGACCTGGACCGCCGACAGGAAATGCGTCGGGTCCTCAGCCAGTTTCAGCGCGGCCCGCGCGCCCCTGTCGCCGCGCTCGGCGCGCGCCTGCAGTTTGGATTTGCGGGACGAAACGACCGCCAACTCGGTCATGGCGAACAGGCCGTTGAGCACCACGAGGGCGAGAACGACGGCGATGGCGATGGCTAACATCTAGGGAGGTCGAGACCGGCGCGGCGCGACACTCGGCGTCCGCGTGCGGGATGATAGGAGGAAATCGCCCACGCCGCCACGGTTTCCTTCGGGTTCGAGATCGGTCCTGCTGGAAACGGTCCGGCAAGGCTCGGATTTCGGCCGACAAATCAGATCAGCGCGTGCGCCCGACCTCGACGCCGCCGTACGGGCCGTGCGAGCCATCGTCCGGCAGGGCCGCACAGGCCGACATGCCGATAAAGGTGCCGATGAACAGGCCGATCCGAAGCGCGCGCCGCATGGTTACTGAATCCCTAACGTCCACAGTGCGAACGTAGCGACCCCTTTGCGGTTGCATGCAAGCGGTTGCTCCAACGGAGCGGGGCGTTAACTGCGCTGCACCCCCATCTGGCGATCAGGGCCGCTCCCGCTTCGCCTCGCCTACCCTTCCCCCATTTCGGGGGACGGAAGCACACAGCAAAACGGCCCCCGGATCGCTCCGGGGGCCGTTCTGTGTTGTCTGGCCTAAGCTCGTCTCGTCGGCGCTCAAGTA
>NZ_DDRM01000001.1:26708-27040 GCF_002343105.1 Brevundimonas sp. UBA2416 | reverse complement strand
CCTCTGGAGGGTCCTTCCCCACCAGCCCCCCGCACCGGCGTATAATGCGGCTCGCGGCGGCCAAAGACCCGCCCCGCCTCAACGGGCTTTGACATCGCTACCCTGAAACCCCGCCCGACCGCCCCAGGTCGACACGGATTGTCAGCATATTGACGCTGCCCCCCGGCGCGCCCCGGACGTCTTCAGCTTTTTCTCCGTTCGACCGTGTCTTTCCGCCCCGACCGGAGCGCACGGTGCGCACGGTGCGCACTGTGTTTTTCCGCCCGCCCGCCGCGTGCTAAGGCCCCCGCCATGATCCCCCAACCCATCGATGTCCTGATCGTCGGCGCCGG
>NZ_DDRM01000001.1:0-26470 GCF_002343105.1 Brevundimonas sp. UBA2416 | reverse complement strand
GGCGGCGGGCGCTGCAATTTCACCAACACCGGGACCAGCCCCGCGAATTTCCTCGGCGAGAACCCGCGGTTCGCCACCTCGGCCCTGAAGCGGTTCAGCCAGCACGACTTCGTCAAACGCGTCGACCGCGCCGGCATCGCCTGGCACGAAAAGACCCTCGGCCAGCTGTTCTGCGACGACAGCGCCAAACAGATCATCCGCATGCTCACCGACGACATGCGGGCGGCGGGCGTGGTGCTGTCGCTCGGCGTCTCGGTCGATCGGGTCGAGCGCGTGGCCGACGGCTTTGAGGCCGCCCTGTCGGACGGGACTGTGGTCCGCAGCCGGTCGCTGGTCCTGGCCACCGGCGGCAAGTCGATCCCGAAGATGGGGGCCACCGGCTGGGCCTATGACGTCGCCCGCCAGTTCGGCCTGCGCGTCACCGACACCCGCCCGGCCCTGGTCCCCCTGACCTTCGAGGCCGGCCTGCTGGAGACGCTGAAACCCCTCGCCGGGGTCGCGGTCGACGCCGTGGTCAAGGGCGGCGGCACCCGCTTCGCCGAGGCCATGCTGTTCACCCACCGCGGCCTGTCGGGCCCCGCCATCCTCCAGATTTCGAGCTACTGGCGCGAGGGCGAGCCCATCACCGTCGCCATGGCCCCCGGCGAGGACCTCTACGCCCGCCTCAAGGCCGCCAAGGAGGAGAACGGCAAACAGATGGTCCACACGGCGCTGGGCCATCTGATCCCCCGCCGCCTCGCCGAAAGCGTCTGCGACCGCGAAGGCGTCAAGGGCAAGCTGGCCGAGGTCGGCGACAAGACCCTGCGCCGCCTCGACGCCGCCGTGAACGCCTGGACCGTCAAGCCCGTCGGCTCCGAAGGCTACCGCACCGCCGAGGTCACCCTGGGCGGCATCGCCACCGACCAGCTGGACCAGCAGACCATGGAGGCCACGTCCGTCCCCGGCCTCTATGTCATCGGCGAGGCCGCCGACATCACCGGCTGGCTCGGCGGCTACAATTTCCAGTGGGCCTGGTCGTCGGGCTGGGCGGCCGGGCAGGCCTGCTAGGACGCCGCGGGGCAGGGCCGCGGCGGCGACGGCAGCGGGGGCCGCTCCAGCTGGACGGCCACGAGCATCTCCGAGGCCTCCGGGGTCGTCGCCGCCTCGGCGTTCCGGAAGGCGGCGAGGTTTTCGGCATAGAGCTGCGCGCGGCGCTCCGGGGCGAGGACATCGATCTTCACCTCATTCCAGAGCCGCCCCTCGTCGTCCTGCAGCGCCAGGGTGAACCGGCCGCCCGGGGCCATGGCCGCCAGCAGGTCGGGCGCATCGACATAGCCGGAGCTCCAGTCCTGATGCCGGTCGGGGCCCGCCGGGACCGGGACGCGGTGGCCGCGCCAGCTCTGGCCCGAGGGCCCGATCAGCACGGCCTGGAGCCAGCCGGGCCGGTCCCGGCAGTAGTCGCCGAAGCGGACGGTCATCCCCACCCCCTTGGGCGGCCCTAGCGTGAGCCCCTCGCTGTGGAAGTCGAAGCTGATGCTGAAAGGGGAGTCTTCGGCATAGCTGCCGGCCACAAGCTCCGGCGCGCCCATCCGGGGGTTCTGGCCCTCGTCCCGCAGAAGCCGCAACGGCATCTGCGCCTCGACGACCGGGGCGCCCGGATCCAGGGCGGGAAGGACCGGATCGGCGGCAGGCCCGGCGCTGGCGCAGGCGCGGAAGGCGCCGAGCAGGAACAGCAGAAGCAGAATACGCATGGACCCTCGCGACGTCGCCGGGCGAGTTGGAACGGCGGCGGGGGCCGGGTCAAGGCGCGGGTCGGACGGCGCCGCCTCGCCGCCCGCCCGGCTTTCCTGTATGAGCCGCCGCCATGCCCTTCACCGCCACCGTCCTGACCATGTTCCCCGAGGCGTTTCCGGGGCCGCTCGGCGTCTCGCTGATTGGCACGGCGTGGCGTGAGCGCGGGCTCTGGAGCCTTGATACGGTTGACATTCGGGCCTTTTCCACAGATACGCGCGGCTTCCTGGACGACACCCCCGCGGGTGGCGGGCCGGGAGCCGTGCTGAAAGCGGACGTGGTGGCCAGGGCGCTCGACAGCGTTTCCGGCCCGCCCCGGCCGCTTTTGTACATGAGCGCCCGGGGTCGGCCCCTGACCCAGGCGCGCGTCAAGGAATGGGCCAAGGCCGACGGCATTACGGTGCTGTGCGGCCGGTTCGAGGGGGTGGACCAGCGCGTGCTCGACGCGCGCGGGTTCGAGGAGGTCTCCGTCGGGGACGCGGTGCTCGCCGGCGGCGAGGCGGCGGCTATGGTGGTGATCGAGGCGTGCGTACGACTGATCCCCGGAGTGCTGGGCCAGGCCGAAAGCCTGAGTTCGGAGAGCTTTGAGGACGGCCTTCTGGAGCATCCGCAGTACACGCGACCGCGGACGTTCGAGGGGCTGGAGATACCCGAGGTGCTTCTGTCGGGCGACCATAAAAAGGTCGCCGCATGGCGCGAAGAGCAGCGGCGAGAGACGACCCGGGAACGACGGCCAGACCTCTGGGCGGCGTATCAGGGAAAGACAAATGCGGGACTTGAGCCCGCCAAATCACAGGTAAAGAGCGCAAAAGCTCGAGGAGAATAGAATGAACATCCTTCAGACGATCGAAGCCGAAGAAAAAGCCCGCCTGGTCGCCCAACGCGCCATCCCCGACTTCCAGCCCGGCGACACGCTGCGCGTCATGGTCAAGATCAAGGAAGGCGAGCGCGAACGCATCCAGGCCTTCGAGGGCGTCTGCATCGCCCGCGCCGGCGGCGGGATCAACGAGAATTTCACCGTGCGAAAGATCAGCTTCGGCGAGGGCGTCGAGCGCGTCTTCCCGCTGATGTCGCCGAACATCGACGCCATCGAGGTCAAGCGCCGCGGCGTCGTCCGGCGCGCCAAGCTCTATTACCTGCGCGACCGTCGCGGCAAGTCGGCCCGGATCGCCGAGAAGCAGACCGTGCGTCCGGTCAAGGGCGTCGTGGTCCCGGAAACCGGCACGGCCCAGAAGGCCGACGAAACCGAAGCATAAGCCGCTTCGTTTCGCCGAAATTACAAAGGCCCCGGCGCAACCGCCGGGGCCTTTTCTGTCAGGGCCGGGACCCTAGTTCGGGTAGAGCCGCCCGTCCGCGTCTTTCTGACCGTCCAGGCTGTGCTTGAGATCGCGCATCTGGTCGTGACCGTCCTTCACCGTCGTCCAGGCCCGGCGGATGGTCTCGCGGGTCGTGGCGGAGACGTCCGAGTCCTCAAGCGCCTTCTCGAACTTGCCCTTGATGAAGTCCTCGCCGTTCTCGACCGAGTTCACGACCGCCTGCTCGTCGCGCAACAGGGCATGTTTGACGTCCAGAAAGGCCCGATGCGCCTTGGCGAGGATCGACCCGTCGTCCTCAGGCTCACCACCCAGATTGCGGACCGTGCCCTGCAGATCGGCGGCCACCTGCTGGCGTTCGAAGCTGCGGGCCTCGAACAGCGACCGGTAGTTGGGCTTGTCGGTTTCCTTGGCGGCTTCGCGATAGCCGTCAGCACTGTCGATCGTGGTCTCGATCAGGCTGTTGAGAACGCGGATGTCGTGGTCGTTGGGAGTGGTCATGGTCAGGCCTTTCACAGTTTCCGGGAGGAGACCTGAAAGCGTTGTAGAGCCTGAAAAGGTTTCAGCTTCGCCGTTCTACAATTTCGTGCGCAGCGACCAGAGCTCGGGGAAACAGCGGCGCTGCAGGGTCTCGGTCAGATAGGCCACTCCCTCGGTGCCGCCCGTGCCGCGACGCCGCCCGATGATGCGTTCGACTGTTACAACGTGTTTGTGCCGCCAGGTCAGCAGGGCGTCATCGAGGTCCACGAGCTTCTCGGCCAGCTGGTAGAAGGGCCACCAGCGGGCGGTGTCCCGATAGACCTCGAGCCACGCAGCCTCGACCTCTTCGGACGGCTCATAGGGCTTGCTGACCTCACGGTTCAGCACCGCGACGGGGATCGGCAGGCCTGCGACAGCCAACTGCGAGAGCGTGTCGTCATAGAGGCTGGGAGCGATGAGGGCGGCCTGAAGCGCGGCGTGGGCCGCGGGGCGTTCGACGTGGAAGCGCAGGAAGCGCTCGTCCTTCAGCCCCAGCATATACTCGAAGCGCCGGAACTGGTCGCTCTGGAAACCTGACGAGGACCCCAGAACACCGCGAAAGCGCAGATAATCGGCCGGGGTCATCGTGGCCAGGATGTCCCAGCTCATGGTCATCACCGCCTGGATGCGGCTGACGCGGGCCAGGCATTTGTAGGCCGGAACGAGGTCGCCGCCGCGCACCAGGGCCTGGGCCAGCGTCACTTCATGCAGTATCTGCTTGAGCCACAGCTCCTTGGTCTGATGGATGATGACGAACAGCATCTCGTCATGCTCATCCGACAGCGGATGCTGGGCGGCGAGCAGGTCGTCGAGCGCCAGATAGCCGGCGTAGGTGATCTCGGAGGGATTGGCGGCGTCGGTCATTCCCGACCTATCGCGCGGCACGCGCGGCGGCTCAAGGCTTGTCGGGATCGTCGGGCCGGTCGTCCCAGCCTTCGCGGCTGGACTTGAAGGCCAGAGCCATCAGGCCCCAGGTTAGTCCGACCGTGCCGAACACGCCGAGCGACAGGGCGATCAGCCCGTGAACGCCCAGCGGACCGCCACCGATGGCGGCCCAGGCAAGACTGACAGCGGCCGTCGACACAACAGCGACGCCGGTGACGGCAAGGAGTTTCAGCAGCAGGCGGCGCGCGGTCAGCGCTGGACCCACTGGCCCTGGGCGTTGCGGTACCACTGGCCGGTGCTGATCCGCGGCAAGAGCTGCGTCTGGAACATCCGGGCCGCGGCGGCCTCGGTCGTCGCCCCGTCGCCGGCCGCCTGCGCGCTGCGCGCATAGGCTTCGCGGCGGGCTGCATTGGTCGCCTGGACCGCCTCGGTCAGGGCGGCGTCGGATGCCGGGACGCGGAAGCCGAGATAGCCGTCAGCCTGTTCGCCGACCGTGCCTTGCACCTTGGCGGCGTCGATCATCGACTTCTGGGCGGAGGTCTGGGCGAAGGCCGCGCCCGCGGCGACGCCGAGAGCCGCGACGGCCGCGGCGACGACGAAGAACTTGCGGAAAGACATCTGGGTCAACTTTCGCATCAGAACAGGTTGGGATTTTCGACGAGGAGGTCCTGAAGCTCCCGGTCGAGGCGCACGCGAACATCGGCATCGAGTTTCGCGTAGATCTGGATCGGATCGACCTGCAGCCGGACGGTGGGCGTACAGCCGCCGAGGCCGACTGCGGCGATGAGGCCGAGCAGGGCGAGGCGGGTGCGCGTCCGGGTCTGGGGCCGAGTCATGAGCGGTGGTCTCCGGTCTTCAATCGACGGCGATCTAACGCGATTGAGCGTGAACGGGTTCTGAACGGCGAAAAAGGCCTGATCACGGCGTGTCAGGCGGTAGGCTCTCCGGCGGAGCGGCCGCTTCAGCCGACGGTCGTCCGTCGCGGGCGCGGTTGAGCTCCAGCAGATCACCGATCAACTGGTTGAGGTTGAGAGTGGTGTCGAGAGTCAGGTCGATCCCGGTCCCGGACGGAAGGGGCAGGGTCCGGTTGAGGAATTCCCGGCTGATGAATTCGGCGAGGGGTATGCGCAACTCCTGGCGTAGCGGAGGATCGTGACGACCGCGGATGCGGAACAGCACCCCGATGCGGCCCTCGTCGAGACTGTTGACCTCGGCGGAGAGAATATCGAACGAAAGGTTCTCCATCGCCTGGTAGGCCAGATCCTGCACGGTGTTCGGGGGGACGCCCTCTCCGCCGCCGCCGGCCTCGAGGCCGCTTAGCGCCTCGCGGGCGATAGACAGTCGGCCGGGCTGGACCGCCGCCAGCGAGCCACCGGCGATGCGAATGCCGTTCACCCGGTCGGAGGTGAAGGGCAAACGACCCGAGACCACGGCGTCGAGGTTGACCTTGTCGCCGAAGCCGGAACCGGCGATCACCTGACCCAACTGGACGTTCTCAAGCACGATGACGCCGGTGATCGGCTGGTTCGGGTCCAGAGGTACGGCGAAGGGCTCGACCCGGACATAGCCGCCGGCAACGGCCAGATCGCCGCCCTCGACAGTCACCGCAGCCTTGTCGAGACCGAAGGTCAGCTCGATGTCGGTCAGGGGGACGACCGACTCCAGGAGGTCGGCGGAGAGCCGTTGACCCGGGGCGGCGGTCAATGGCGCCAGATTGATGAAGTCGATGGTTCCGCTCAGGCCCTTCACCGGACCGGCGGGACTGGTGAAGTCGAGGCCCGGGATGGTCAGCGTGCCCGAGCTTGTCCCTTCTGCTCCGGCCAGCCAGCCGATGGAACCGTTGAAGGCGACCGAGCCCGATGCAGGCGGTCCGATGAATTCGGCCAGAGGGCTGAGATCGGAAGGCTGGAGGCCGCCTTCGACGAAAACGATGGAAGGGGCGTCGATGGTCAGTCCGCCCGAGCCGCCTGACCCGTCGTGGGTCAGAGCGAGGCGACCCAGCACAGTATGGCCATGCGCCAGATCGAAGGCTCCGGACCAGTCTTCGTCGGCGAGGCGCGCGGAGCCAGTTGCGGTCAGCGGGCTGAAGCGAAGGGGCGTAGTGGCGTCAACGACCGTGGCCCGAGCGATGCGAGCCTCAAGACCTAGGCCGCCAGGACCGCCGGTGGCGGTGAAGCCGCCCTCCGCCTCACGGAAGTTCAGCGCAAGGAAGGGGGCCGAAGCGTCGAGGCCGCGCAAGGCGCCCTCGGCTCGCCAGTGACCGTCGGCGACGCTGACCAGCGGACGGTCGACGGGACAGATGTCGCCGGCCAAGTCGACGACATCGCTCTCATCGAGTTCGAGCCGTTCCAGGGTCAGGGGAATGCAGCGGGCGGCGACATAGGCGAGGCGGCTGCCGGAGGAGCTCAACTCGCCCCGGGTCTGGATCGTGATCCCGCGGGCCAGACCGAAATCCAGGGCGGCGCGGCCATCCAGTGTGGCGGTGAACCCCGAAGACGTCAGCCGCCAGGCCGGGATGGCAAAGGCGGCCTCGGGCAGGCCCTGTCCGCGGGTCGTCGTCAGCGACAGGGCGCCCCCGCCGGCCTGGCCGCGTGCTGCCGAGAAGATCGGGGTCGCCGCAGGCCTCAGCGTGAGAAGGCCGCCGTTGGCCGGACGCAAGGTCGCGGGGCGGGTCAGGGAGAGACGGGTTCCCGAATGGCCGGTGCTCAGATCGAAGCCGGGTACGTCGACGGCAAAGGCCGACAGGGCGCGCTTCATCCCCGCCAGTTCCGGCACATCGTCGTCGACCGGCGCGCCGAACAGGGGCCAGGCGCCGCGAGCGGATCGAAAGGCGCCCGTGGCTGTGAGCCGCAAGCCGCCGTCCGAGACCAGGTCGAAATCGGTCGCGCCCTGCACGCCGGACAGGGTCAGGTCGTTCCAGCCCAGCCGCTCCGCCGAGAGGGTGACGGGTCCTGCCGCTTCAATCGCCGCGCCGCGTCCGCCCATTGCCAGCCGGCTGGAAGACAGGGTGATACCGGCGCCGTCCAGCCCGGTCCCCGACGTCCGCGCGGCGGTCAGCACCGCGCCGCCGTCCACCGCCCAGTTCAGGCCGCGCGGGTCACGCGCCATCACGGTCCGTGCGTCGGTCAATCGCAGGCGCGCCGTCGTCGCCGAGGTTTCGGGGCTTTCAATCCGGGCGACGCGAAGATCGGCCGTGCTGGTCCCGTCGATACGGAAGGTCTCGATCCAGCCAGTCGTCTGGCCGTTGAAGGTCAGATGCAGGTCGGCGTCGCGAGCCGAGGCGTCGCCGGATACGATACGGACCGCCGCTCCACGCAGGTCTATCCTCGCCTGTCCATCGCCGCGCCGGCTCTTGAGGTCGGGATAGGGCAGGTCGCCAGCCAGGGTCAGTCGGGCCTCCTCTCCGCTGAAGCCGGGCAGGCTCGCGTGTTCGGTAACTGTGGAGAACCGCAGGGCGACGCGATCCCCCGTTGTGGTCAGATCGACCGCGGCCTCGAGACCCCTCGCCTCGGCGTCGCCGCTCTTGAAGGCCGATGCCGGCATTCGGGCGGTCAGACGCATCAGCTTGCCGTCGTCGATCCGGGCGTCACCGAAGATGTTGGCAGGGCCGTAGTCGGTGTCGAGCCGGACCTGCGCGCGCTCGACCACAACCAGCGGACCACGACTGTCGGGCCGTGGCGGCCGACCGGTGAAGCGCTCCACCAGCGGGTCCAGTGAGCCAAGGGTGAGTTTGCCGTTGCGGACGCTGGCACGCACTACGGGACGAACCAGACGGATGCGCGTGGGCGTCAGGCCCAGCCCTCCCGCAGACCAGGGCGCGCCGAGGGCGTAGTCGACCTCGACGCGTTCGACGACCACATCGGGATTGGCAGCATCGCCGATACGGACACTGGCCACCAGGCCGTCGAGCTCAAGCCGCTCGACCGTCATATCGGCTTCAATGCCCTGCTGTTCCAGCCAGCCGATCAGCACCTGCCGTGTCGCCGCGCGCCGGTTGAGGTAGAGCAGAGCCGTCAGAACCAGCAGGACGCCGACGACGACGCCTGCAATCAGCCGGACACGGGGACCGCGTGTGCGCACGGGCCGCACGGGAGGCGGAGCGGGATCGATGGCAGCGGTCATCGATCGGTCATATCGGGACGGACGCTCGGGTGGAAAGGCCAGTGAGCAAAGGATTTCTCCGGGTCAGCAATATGAGCGTGTCCGTCACAACACGGCCGAGTGGCGTATAGGCCACTTTGAATGTCGCTTGGGTCAGTTCGGGACAGTTTGCCGCAGGGATGAGTCAATTCATCGTCCAAACGCGGCGAATACACAGTGGTTTCTCCACGATAGTCTCATGGTTCACGCAAGCTTTACCGACGACTACGGCTCCGGTTAACGCGCTGTAACGAACCATCTTCCCATGATGGGACGGACGGGCTATACGGCCTGTCTCGCGCGGGGGGCTGCTTCGGCGCGATCCTTGCTACCAGTGGCTTTGGCGCCGTCCGGCGTCGTTGTTTCCCGGGGACCGATGGCTCAGTTCGATCCACGTCGCCAACCGATGCGCATCGCGCCCCACGCCCTGACGGCGGTGGCCGCGATCTCGGTGGCGCTGCTTGCAGGTCGTGTGTACCAACCCGCGAAAGCGGAAGAGGCTCCGCCTCTCACCCAGAATCAGATCGCTGTCCTGGCTGATCAGGCCTTCGCCGCGGCCGGCATGCCCGCCGGTTTGACCACGCCGGAAGCCATCCCCGTCCAGATCCGGCGCGGGGAAACCTTCGAACAGGCCGTGCGCCGCACCGGCATCGCGCCGGAAGAAGCCTCGGCCGTCGCTGCCACCCTGTCGAACGCCGTGGACGTTAACGCCATGCGCGTCGGCCAGCGTTTCGAGACCGCCATTTCCCAGCCGCGCGGCGGCCGGGGCGAGGCCCGCCTGATCGGCCTGACCATGCGAACGGGCCCGGCCACCCAGCTGACCGTGTCGCGCAGCTTCGACGGCGCTCTGCGTCTTCGGGCGCTGGAAGAGAAGGTCACTCACGAGACCGTGGTCCTGACGGGCAAGGTCGAGGGCTCGCTGATACGGACTGCCCGTCGCGAAGGCGCCCCCGCCGATGTCGCGCGCGCCGCCGGCCGCCTGTTCTCGCACCGGTTCGACATGGACCGCGACATCCGCGCCAATGACGAGTTCACCTACGTCTTCGGCCGCACCGTCACGGAGAACGGTCGCACCATCGGAACCGACGGCCTGCTGTATGCCGAACTGAAGGGGGTGGCCTTCTATCGCTTCCAGCCCGAAGGCGCACGCGAGGCCCAGTATTTCGACGCAACCGGCAAGAACACGCGTTCGGCCTTCATGCGCACGCCGCTGGAACGGGGCTTCCGCGTCTCTTCCTCGTTCGGCTTCCGCCGCCACCCGATCGCGGGCTATCGCAAGATGCACCAGGGCATCGACTTCGCGGCCGCCAGCGGCACGCCGGTTGTGGCCCCCGCGGACGGCGTCGTCGTCGAGGCGCGCCGCTGGGGCGGTTACGGCAACTGGCTTCGCATCCGCCACTCGAACGGGCTGGAGACCGGCTACGGCCACCTTTCGCGCTACGCCTCCGGCATGCGCGCCGGACAGCGCGTGCGTCAGGGCCAGATCGTCGCCTATGTCGGTTCGACCGGCGCTTCGACCGGTCCGCACCTGCACTATGAAATCTGGCGGGGCGGCCAGCGGATCAATCCGGCCGGCGTGCGCACCACTGAAGGCACGGTTCTGGCCGGCGCCGATCTGACGGCGTTCCGCGCCGAGAAGGCCCGTATCGACCGCATCCGGGCTGCCGGCGGCGAACGCCGCCCGGTGGTCCAGCGGGCCGCGGTCGAAGGCCTTCGACCCGCCCAGGGCTAGGGTTCATATCCGACTGCGTCTCGAGCGCGCGGATCCGGTCCCTTCATCGTCGTGCCGCAATCGGCAAGCACGCTGCCGCGACGACAGGCGCGACATGAAGGCGGCATGCAACACAGACGACAGATACTGACGGGGCTGGCGGCCTCCGCCTTGACGGCGGGCTCCGCCTCACGCGGCCGGGCGCAGACCGCCTTCAGCTCGCGGCGGATCGCGGTGTCGACGCGCGGGCGAGGTGCCGATGTACTGCTGATCCCCGGACTGGCTTCGACCGCCGAGGTGTGGCGCGGCGTGGCGGACCGGCTGGCCGGCAAACGACGGCTCCACCTGATCTCGGTTCGCGGCTTCGGGGATCTGCCTGCGGGAGCCAACGCCAGCGGGGCGGTCATGGCGGCGGTCGCGGCCGAAGTGCGGCGCTACATCGCGGAACAGGGCCTCGAGCGGCCGGCCCTGATCGGCCACTCCATGGGCGGCCAGGTCGGGCTACGTGTCGCGGCCGACGCGGGGGCTCGCATCGGTCGGGTCATGGTCGTGGACTCCTCACCCTTCTTTCCCGCCCTGATCAGCCCGCAGGCCACGGTCGGCGACGTCGAGCCGATCGCCCAACTGGCCTATCAGGCGATCCATTTCCTGGGTGACGAAGCGCTGCGCTCGCGCGGCCGGGAGATGGGGCTGGAACTGGGCGGGGCGACAGACGCCGTCTTCGGAACACTGGGCTGGCAGGGCGGAGACCGCAGGGTTCTGGCCCAGTCCCTGTATGAGGTGATGACGGTCGACCTGCGCCGTCGCCTGCCCGACATCACGGCTCCGGTGACCGTGGTCTACGGCTGGAGCGCGGACGGGAACTCGCCTCGAAGCCGCACCGACAGCCTGTTCCGCGGCGCCTACGCGCGGCTGCGCGCCCCGGCCGCCTTTGTACCGATCGAGGGCGCCGAGCACATGGTCATGATCGACCAGCCGACGCGGTTCATGGCCGCAGTGGACCGGTTCCTCGGCTGAGCCTCAGTCCGCGTCGGGCTGCGCGTCCGGATGGGCGGCGATGAAGGCGGGATGAGCGGCAGCCACGGCATCGATGGCCAAGAGGCGCGGAAAAGCCTCGAGCGGCACATTGAACCGACGCGCCGAATAGATCTGCGGGATCAGATAGCAGTCGGCCAGGGTCGGAGCGGCGCCGAAACACCAGCCGGCTCCGTGGCGAGCGACCAGCGCTTCCAGGGCCTCGAAGCCGGGCAGGATCCAGCGGGCGGCCCAGGAATCGACGGCGGCCTGATCGGCGCCGAAGGTCTCGCGCAGGGCCTTGCCGACGCGCAGATTGTTCAACGGATGAATGTCGCAGCCGATGAGGGCCGCCATGGCGCGGACTTGGGCGCGGTCAAAGGCGTCCGCCGGCAGCAACGCCGGCACGGGATGGGTCTCCTCCAGCCATTCGAGGATGGCGGGACTCTGGGTCAATACAGCGCCTTCCACCTCCAGCGCCGGCACCATGCCTTGCGGATTGAGAGCGACGAAGGCCCCGGATCGTTGCGCGCCGGTCCGCAGGTCGATGCCCTGCTGATCATAGGCCAGCCCCTTCAGGGCGAGCGCGATACGGGTCCGGTAGGCGGCGCCCGAGCGCCAATAGCCGTGCAGGATCATCGCGGAAGCACCGTGAAGGTGAGGGGTTGCAGCCCGCCGACGGTCGCTTCGACGCGATCGCCGGGCTGGAGCGGACCGACGCCCTCGGGCGTGCCGGTGAAGATCAGGTCGCCGGGTTGTACGTCCCAAAGCTCCCGCGCCTTCCCGAGAATTTCCGCCGGATTCCAGACCATGTCGTCGAGCCGGCCGGATTGGCGGGCCTCGCCGTTGACCGACAGGGCGATCGGCGCAGCGGGATCGGGCAGGGCGCCAAGGGTCAGGGTGCCGCAGGGCGCGGACTGGTCGAACCCCTTGGCCGCATCCCAGGGCCGGCCCTTTTCCTTGGCGGCCGCCTGCAGATCGCGGCGGGTGAGGTCGCAGCCGACCGCCCAGCCGGCGATCTCGCCGTCCGCCCCGATGGCGCAGACCAGCTCAACCTCGTGATGCAGGTTGGCGGTCGCCGTCGGGAAGACCGGATCGGCGCCGTCGACGACGACCGCATCGGCCGGCTTGGTGAAGAAGAACGGCTCGGCGCGGGCCTGACCCATCTCACGCGCGTGGGCGGCGTAGTTCTGGCCGACGCACAGGATGCGACGAACAGGAAAGCGCTCGGTCCTGCCGTCAATGGGCAGGGAGGCGGTCGGCGCGGGTGTGAACAGCCAGTCAGTCATTCGCCCTGTCTATGCCCGGATGCGCCACTTCGCCACCACCGGCTGATGCTGCAATGCGGGAACCGTCACCGGACAGTGGCGTTCCGGCTCAGGGTTCTCTATCTAACCGTCAAGCTTGCAACGCGGAGCGCGCACAATGGCCACGACCAAGGCAGCACGGACAGCCGTGAAGAACGACATCAATACACTGAAGGACGACCTCAAGGTGCTGGGTGCCGAAGAGAAGGCACGGCTGCGTGAAAAGGCGACGGCGGCGGAGGCCCGCCTGCGCGCCAAGGCAGCGGAAGCCGAGACCCGCCTCCGGGAGGAAGCCGACGTCCTGCGCGAGCGGGCCCGCGGCTATTACGACACCGCCCGCGTGCGGGGTCAGGAATATTACGACGAGGCCAGCGAACGTTTCGACGAGGCGCAACGCTATCTGGTCGAACGGGTGCAGGAGCGTCCGATGCAGTCGACCGCCATCGCGCTCGGCGTCGGCGTCGTGCTGGGACTTCTGCTCGCCGGTCGTCGGCGCTGATGTTCGGCGGAGGCATGGCCAGAGGTCTGGTCAAGAAGGCCGTCGCGGCTTCGGTCGCGGCGGGTGCCGCTCTGGTGGCCGTTCTGGCGCTGGGCGCGGCCGTCTTCTACGGCCTGATGCTCGTCGTCCCCCCGCTCGCCGCCGCGGCGATAACCTTCCTGCTCTTCGCCGTGGTGGCCCTCGCAGTCGCTCTGACCTTCGTCGCCCGCAGTGAAGCGGAAGACGAGGAAGACGAGGAAGACGTGTCCGGCCTGGGTCGGCGCGCCTATATGTTGTTCCGCCAGAGACCTATCCTTGGCACCGTCGCAGCGCTGGCCGGCGGCTGGATATTCCTGCGAAACCCGGCGCTGGCCACCATGGTGGCGGCGGCGTTCACCGAAAAGTCCCACGCCAGCCGGCGGCGACGCTGACGCGCGATCGAAGGCATGGAAACCAGGAGGCCGTGGTCGATCAGACCGCGGCCTTTTCCATTTGTCCCGCCTGATTGGGATCCGGCGCGGTGGCCGTGCGGCGCGTGTCCTGACGGCGTGGCAGTTTCCATGTCTGGTCCGGCTCGAAGCGGTCGCCCGTCCACGCCATCGCGGTGACCGTGATGTGGTGCGCGTCCCAGTCGATCTGATTGAAACTGGGCGGCGAGCCGCGTTCGCGGTGCGACAAGGTTCCGCAACCCACGGCATAGGAACAGTGGTCGCCGAGGCTTATCGGCAGGGCGAACGGGACATGGACGTGGCCCGTGGTGATCAGATCGACCCCGGCCTCGGCGAAGATGAGGGCGGCCGCTTCGCCGCGCTTCACCTCGCCGGTCATCGGCGCGCCGATCATCTCGACCAACGGATGGTGACAGGCCAGAACCCGCAACGCCCCGACGGGCGCCTGACGCAGAGCCTCGGCCGCCTTGCGGGTCTGATCCAGGTCGATGACGCCCTTGGACCAGTTGGCCCGGGCCTGCCAGCCGCGCGCGGTGACGACGCCCCGCACCATCAGATTCGGGCTGAGGAACTGATGATCGTGGGCGGGATGGCCGGTCGCGCGCTCAAACGCCTTCCACGGACTGAACACCCGCGCGAGCAGGCTCCAGTAGGGGACATCATGGTTGCCGACGATGACGAACCGGGGGTCCGGCATGCTGGCGATCCAGCGACCGGCCGCCTCGAACTCGTGAGACAGACCCTGCTGGGTGATGTCGCCCGTGATCAGCACCAAGTCGTGCGCCGTGGCGTGGGCATATTCGAGCGCGGCGGCGCAGGCGTGCGTGTGCTCACAGCCGAAATGGATGTCCGAGAACTGGAGGATGCGCCCCACTAGACGCCGTCCTCCGCGGCCGGCGGATTGGGCGCCAAGGCGCGGAAGGCCGTCCGGATGAAGCGAACCTTGGCTTCATGGCGCAAAAGGGCGGGTTCGCCGTCGATCACGGCCGGAATCCGCGACCGCGCGCGGATGGTCGCGTGCTGGATCGCCTTGGTGGTCACGGCCGGGTCCTGGCGCCAGTCGTCAAACACAGCGTGGGCAGCGAGACGGAAGGCCTGGAGCGCGTCTGCAGGGTTCATGGCGGCGGCCTCCAGCCCGGTATGCTCGTCCATCGCCTTGGAGATCATCGGGCTGATCAGAACAAGCGCCTCGGCGCGTCGGTCGGCGCGACCGTCGAGAGAGAAGCGCAGGCGGCCGGAGAAAGCGCGTTTGAGCGCCCGGCGACCGTAGGCCCAGGCCAGTCCGAACTTGCCCTCCCGCACGGCCTCGCGGGCCGGCGCCCAGAGGGCCGGCGCCCCGAGGATGGCGGCACAGTAAAAGGCCTGGCGGAAACGTCCGTCGGTGACCTCGCCGCCGGCGACCCGCTGCGGCGCGCCCTCTTCAAGCGCACGCCTGAGGGCGATCTTCCAGTCGGCGGTGCCGTACAGCGCCCGGGGCAGCATGTTCATGGTGCCGCCCGGCAACGGCGCGACCAGCGGTCCGTTCGGGCCGGCGCGCGAGGCGATCGTCCCGGCCGTGCCGTCTCCAGCCAGAACGAGAAGCACGTCGGGTCGGGCATCGAGCGCCTGTTGGACCTGAGCGTCAAACTGCCCGCCCTCCAGCGTGACGACCGTGGCCTCCAAGGCGTAGTCCGCAATGATGGCTGCCGCTTCGTCGGCCGCATTGGGTCCGACTCCGCCGGACAAGGGATTGACCAGCATGATGACCCGCCCCAGCGCGACGTGCGGGGTCAGGACATAGGTTTCAACGGTCGGTGTCTCTGCCGGCGTCGTGAAATCACTCACTGGCGTCACAGTATCAGTCATGCCGCCCGAACGTCCCGACCGGAACGATGTTCCGATCGGGAGCGCCAAAGCGTGACTATTGCTTCTTCATCTCGTCGGAAGCGGCCGCGGCTCCAGCCTGGGCGACGTCGCCGGCTTTCTCAGCGGCGGCTCCGGCGGCGTCGGCGGCTTCGTCAGCGACCCGGGGAGCTTCGCCCCGAACCGTGGAGACGCCCTTGGTGATCCAGCCGTCCATCATGGCGCCACCCTCAGCCAGCGACTGCTCCTTGATGCCCAGCACAGCCGTCAGAACGCCGAACAGCGCCAGCAGGGTGACAATGATCCCGACCAGCGGATTGCCGCCCGACCGCCGCTTGGTGCGGGCCCATACCGGACTGTGCTCGCCGTCGTCCGCCATGCGGACCGGTTCAGAAAAACGCATACGAAACCCCCGTCTCAACCCAGAAAATCGAGGCCACACCCTCCGCGCGACATCGACTGAAGCCTAATACAGACTTAACCTCTATCATACCGCGGGAACCGCAACGCTTATTCCAGCGTTCTCACCCGTGGGGCGAACCCGAGGGATGAAGGAAATATCCATGAACAAGGCAATCATCGCGATCGCCGGCGCCGGTCTTCTGGTCAGCGCCTGCGCGACAGACGAATACGGCAACCCCAGCCAAGCGACGAGACAAGGCGCTATCGGCGCCGGAATCGGCGCGGTCGCTGGCGCGATCATCGGCAATAACGTCGGCGACGGAAACGCCGGACGCGGCGCTGCCATCGGCGCTGTGGTCGGCGGCGTAGCGGGCGCAGTACGCGGTTCGCAGCAGGACCGGGCCAATCAGCAGCGCTACCGCGACAGCCAGAACCGCTACTACTATTGCTACGACGGTCGTCAGGACGAGTGCTACTGGGAAAATGGCCAGCGTCGTTACTAGGCGTACGCTGACTGAATGAACGTTCAGGGCGGTTCGTCGCGAGGCGGGCCGCCCTTTTCATGAGCTGTGAGGGGTTGGACATGAAGCGGTTGATCGGGTTTGCGGGGCTGGCGGTTGCGGTGGGGCTGTCCGGGTGCGGGGTGACCCGGTTCATGGACCGGAGCGCCGTGGTGACGGAGCCGTCGCCGTGCACGACCAAGCGGTTCGAGGTTTATTTCGCGGATAGCGAGGCGCGACTGACCGACGCGGCGCGACAGGCGATCGGGATGGAGGCGGCGCAGCTGCAGGGCTGCGACATCCGCAAGGTGCAGGTCATCGGCCTCTCCGACGCGCGCGGCGGGGCGACGGCGAACCTGAGCCTGTCCGAGCGCCGGGCCCAGGCGGTGGCCGAGGCGCTGACGGCGGCGGGCTGGCCAGCGCCGGCCTTCGAGGTCGAGGCCGTCGGCGACGAGGGCTCCGTGACCGACGCCGGCTTGCGCGAGCCCATGCGGCGCCGCACTGAGGTGCTGATCGAGGCGGTCCCGCGCTGAGCCCACACCCCGTTGGCGCGACGCCGCGTCGCTGACGCAGGCGGTGACGGAGACGGCTCCGGGCGGCTAAGGTCGCCGCAACCGTCTCCGGAGGCCGCGTGAACCTTTTCGTTCGAGTGCTGATCCTGCTGGCCCTGTGCCTGTGGCCCGTGCCGGCCATGGCCCAGACCGCGGGTCAGACCACGGCCGTCGGACCGCAGCGCACCGAGCGGATCGAGGCCGAACTGGTCCCCATGTCAGCCTGGGCCGCGCCGGGATCGACGGCTGTGGTGGCGGTCAAACAGACCATCAAGCCGGACTGGCACACCTATTGGCGCAATCCCGGCGATTCCGGGGGCGCCACGACCCTGACCTGGACCTTGCCCGGGGGCGTGCGCGCCGGCGACATCGTCTGGCCGGTGCCCGAGCGGCAGCGCATTTCGGGCCTGATGAACTACGGCTATTCCGGCGTGGTCTATCTGCCGGTTCCGGTCGAGGTTCCGGCCTCGGCGCGGCCCGGGACGTCCCTGCCCCTGACGGTCAGGGCGCTGTTCCTCGTCTGCAGCGCCGAGATGTGCGTACCGGACGAACTGACCCTGAGACTGGAGCTGCCGGTCCGCGAGGGCTCCGCGCCGCTCGACCCGCGCCACGGCGCCGCGATCACCCGCGTGCTGGAGAATGCGCCAGGGCCGGCCGGCATCGAGGCCCGGATCGTGCTGGAAAACGGCGTGCTGACGCTGGGCGCGGCGGGCGGACCGCTGGCCGGGCGCGATCCGGGTCCCAGCTATTTCTTCCCGTTCGAGGGCGGGGTCATCGACCATCCCGCCCCCCAGACCGGCGAGTGGGGCCCACAGGGGCTGACGCTGAGGCTGCAGCCGGGCGGCGAGACACGGGCGGCGGGCCTGACGGGCCCGGTCGGCGGCGTGCTGGTCACGGCGCACGGCGCCTGGGAAATCCGGGCCGGGCAAGGCGTGGCCCCGGCCGGAACGACCGGGTCCGGCGCGTTGGCCATCGCGGCCGATGCGACGCCCGCAGCGTCGGGCGGAGACTCCGGAACAGGTCTGGCGACCCTCGCCCGGGCCGTGCTGTTCGCCATCCTCGGCGGGCTGATCCTCAATCTGATGCCCTGCGTCTTCCCGATCCTGGCGATGAAGGCGGCCTCGCTGGCGGCCTCGGCCCATGACGTTCGCCACGCCCGCCGCGATGGACTGGCCTTCCTCGCCGGGGTGCTGACCACCTTCCTGCTGCTGGCCGGCGGGCTGCTGGCGTTACGGGCGGCGGGCGAGGCGGTCGGCTGGGGCTTCCAGTTGCAGTCGCCGCCGGTGACCGCCGGCCTGGCCTTGCTGATGCTGGCCGTGGCCCTGAACCTGTCCAGCGTCTTCCACATCGGCGGCGGACTGCAGGGGGCCGGGTCCGGACCGCTGGCGCGCCTGCCCGGCGGGCTCGGCGCCTTCTTCACGGGCGCGCTGGCCGTGATCGTGGCCGCGCCCTGCACCGCCCCCTTCATGGCCTTCGCGCTGGGCGCGGCGCTGGTCATGCCCTGGCCGATGGCGCTGCTGGTGTTCCTGGGTCTTGGCCTCGGTCTCGCCCTGCCCTTCGTCGCCGTCAGCCTGACACCCGGCCTGCTGGCCAGACTGCCGCGACCCGGACCGTGGATGGAGCGGCTCAAGAACCTGCTGGCCTTCCCCATGTATGCGACCGCCCTGTGGCTGGCCTGGGTGTTCAGCCGCCAGACCGGGGCCGAGGCGCTGGGCCTGCTGTTCGTCGCCGGCCTGCTGCTGGCGCTGGGCCTGTGGCTTGTCGGTTGCGGACAGGCCGAACGGGGTTTCGGGCGGCGCGGGGTGTTCCATCTGACGGCCGGCGTCGCGGCCCTGCTGCTGGCCGGGGCGGCCCTGATCCTGGCGGCGCGCGCTCCGGCGCCCGCGGCCGGTCCGGCGGCCGCCGTTGAGGGCGCGGGCCCGACGAGCGCGCCCTGGTCGGCGACGGCGGTCGAGGCGGCGCTGGCGGAGGGCCGTCCGGTGCTGGTCAATTTCACCGCCGACTGGTGCGTGACCTGCAAGATCAACGAGCGGACGTCCCTGAGCTCGGCAGGGCTGAAGAACGCCATGGCGCAGGGCAACGCCGTCTATCTGGTCGGGGACTGGACCCGGCGCGACGACGCCATCACCGCCGAGTTGCAGCGCCACGGCCGGTCGGGCGTACCCCTGTATCTGCTGTATTCGCCGGGATCGCCCGAGCCGCGCATCCTGCCCCAGCTTCTTACCGAAGGGGTCGTCATCGACGCCCTCAAGGCCGCCGAATCCTGAAGGAGTTCGTCATGAAACGCCTGACCGCCGTCGCCTTCGCCGCCCTGTTCGTCGCCGCCTGCCAACCCCAGGCTGCTGCGCCCGAGAAGGCCGAAGCGCCCGCCCCGGCGACGCCGGCGGGCGCGCCCGTCGCCGGCCAACCCGCCCCGAACTTCACCCTCGTCGACGCCGACGGGACGCAGCGGTCGCTGGCCGATTTCCGTGGGCGGACCGTGGTCCTGGAGTGGACCAATGAGGGCTGCCCCTATGTGAAGAAACACTACACCGGCGCGATGCAGGCCCTGCAGCGCGAGGCCGTCGCCGATGGCGTGGTCTGGCTGACCATCATCTCGTCGGCGCCGGGGACGCAGGGCCATGTCGAGGGCGAGGCTGCGCGCCAATGGCGCACGCGCACCAACGGCGCGGCGACCCATCTGCTGCTCGACCCGACCGGTCAGGTCGGCAAGCTGTATGACGCCAAGACCACGCCCGACATGCGGGTGATCGACGGCGAGGGTGTGCTGCGCTTCGTCGGCGGGATCGACGACCGGCCGACCAACAAGCCCGAGGATCTGGAAGGCGCGAACAATTTCGTCCGCGCGGCGCTGGATGATCTGGAGGCCGGGCGCGCGGTCCGGACGCCGTTCGCAACGCCGTACGGGTGCGCGGTGAAATATCCGGAGACGGTGGGGACTTAATTCCCTCTCCCGTTGGGAGAGGGCTTGAGCGCCCGGGAGCGTAGCGATCGGATGCGCGAAAGGGTGTGGGTCGGGTGGCGGCCGTCGGCGTAAGCCGTGTCGCTGTCGGGAGCGGCGGCTTACGCCGAGGGATAGAGCCGACCCACATCCGGCGCTGCGCGCCACCCCTCGGCTGATCGCATGCGATCAGCCTCGACCCAATGGGAGAAGGGTCAGATCTGCCGCCTCAGCAGGGCCACGCCTCCGCCGCCCCCGGCGGGAGGCCGGCGTCCTCGCGCCAGGCGTCGCGGTTGGCCTGCAGGGTCACCTCGTCGAGATAGGACAGGGGGTGCAGCCACCCCGATTCGCTCCAGAAGGCCTCGGTCCAGCCGTGCCGGACCGCCCAGGCACGGTCGTTCGCCGCTGTCCCGGGCGGGAGGTTCTCCGCCCGCCACTCCAGCACGAAGCCGAGGTGCCAGACCGGAACCTGCTCCAGCGGCCCGCCCTGCATCGCCTCGGCCAGTTTGACCGCCAGCAGCCGCGTCTCCTCCAACTGGTATTCGAACCCGGCCTGTTTGCGCCGGGCGTAGCGGTCCCAACCCTCCGGCGGCTCCGGATCCGGATCGGCGGTCACGCGCCGTTTCCAGCCCTCCGATGCCCGGCGTCGCCACAGGTTGGCCAGGCCGACATCATACCGCTGGGCCAGAGCGGCCGCGGTCTCGCCCGCCTCCCAGGCCCGGCGGACCGCCCACCAGGTGTCTTCGGACCGGACTTTTCGGGCGGGTCGCTCGTACATGGACGCAGGGTGGGGCGCGGCTGCGTCAGAATCGGTCGTGTTCGGACAGCGGGGTCAGGGGGCGACGGCCGGGAGGTTCATCACGAAGGACACGAAGGGATCACAAAGGGCACGAAGGGAGCCGGGATGCAGCCAGGCTGGCCGTGATCCCTCTCCCATTGGGAGAGGGCTTGAGCGCCCAAGAGCGTAGCGATTGGCGGCGCGAAAGGGTGTGGGTCGGGTGAGGGCATTCGGCGAAGGCCGTGGCGCGACCGGTGCGGCGGCTTACGCCGAGGGATACAGCCGACCCACATCCGGCCCTACGGGCCACCTTCTCCCACAGGGAGAAGGAACCGAGTTACACCTCCGGCTGGGGCGGGGCGGTGATGACTTCGACGTTGTCGTTCAGGAGGTAGTGGAGTTCTTCGAGGGCGACGCGGCGTTCGGCGGGGGTGGTGGCGGCGGCGACAGCAGCGACTTTCAGCGGCATGTCCTCGGCAATGCCGCGAAGGATGCATTTCAGATCGCCGTCCGTACCGCGTTCCTTGAGGACCAGATGGGCCTGCATGTCCCGTTCGGCCAGGAGGGCGGTTCCGCGCTGCAGCAGTTCAAACTCGGGACTGACGCCGAACGCCGCATTGTCCGCCGCGCCGGCTGCAAGCCATGTGCTGACGATGCCGCGCATGGCGCTCGACCGGGTCACGATCTCGGCGAACAGCGGCTCATCCGCCACCGACACCGGGGCATCAGCGGCCGGCGGCGGCAGGGCCGCGGCGAGGGCCACACTGGGGTCGGAGAGCAGCAGGGAGACGGCCAGGGCGACGCCGCAGGACATGGCTAACCTCATATAGTTGGCCGAATCGCGGATTCGGCGTTGAACCGGCTTACGCCCGACCCGTAAACGAGGGTTTACCTTTCCGAATTTCGAGCTTGCCCGATGACTGCCCGCACCCAGGCCCTCGACATGCTTCGCGGCGTCGCCCGCAAGGACGCCGACGGCCGCATCGTCCACCAGTTCGCGACCGATCCCGGCCGTATTGACCGCATGGGGGTGGAGGCCGCGGGCCTTTATCTGGACCTGTCGAAACAGGCCTGGAGCGCCGAGGGGTTCGAGGCCGCGCTGGATCTCGCCCGCACCTGCGATGTCGAGGGGCGGCGCAACGCCCTGTTCGGCGGCGAGGCGGTGAACAACACCGAGGGCCGGGCGGTGCTGCATCCGGCGCTGCGGGCCGCGGACGACGCCGACTTCCGCGCCCTGGGCGAGCCCGTCTCCGCCGAGGTCGTTGAATCCCGCAATGCCATGGCCGCCTTCGCCGTCGACATCGGCTCGGGCGCCGAGACCGGCGGGACCAAGCTGCCGTTCACGGCCATCGTCCATATCGGCATCGGCGGATCGGACCTGGGACCGCGCCTTCTGTGGGACGCCCTGCGGCCGCTGGAGCCGGTCATCGACCTGAGGTTCGTGGCCAATGTCGATCCGCGCGAGATGGGCGAGGCCCTGTCCGGCCTGGACCCTGCGACGACGCTGGTCGTGGTGGTCTCCAAGACCTTCACCACACAGGAGACCCTGGCCAATGCCGAACTGGCCAAGGCCTGGCTGGCCGAGAGCCTGTCGCCGAAGCGGATGGTGCACCATCTGATCGGGGTGACGGCGGCGCCGGACAAGGCGGAAGCCTGGGGCTGCGGCCGGACCTTCGGCTTCCGCGACTGGGTCGGCGGCCGTTATTCCCTGTGGTCGGCGGTCAGCCTGTCGGTGGCGGTGGCCCTGGGCTGGGATGTGTTCGAACGCGTGCTGAACGGCGCCCGGGCCATGGACGCGCATTTCCTCGCCGCCGATCTGGAGCGCAACGCCCCGGTGCTGCTGGCCCTCGCCCAGATCTACAATGTCGAGGGGCGCGGCCGCATGGCCCGGACGGTGGCCCCCTATGCCCACGGCCTGCGCCGGTTGCCGGCCTTCCTGCAGCAGCTCGAGATGGAGTCGAACGGGAAACGGGTGAAGCGCGACGGTTCGCCCGTCGACACCGCCACCAGCCCGATCGTCTTCGGCGAGCCCGGCACCAACGGCCAGCATGCCTTCTTCCAGCAAATCCATCAGGGGCCGATGGTCGTTCCGGCGGAGTTCATCGTCGTCGGCCATACCACCGACGCCGCCATGGATGCGCGCGAGGGCGATGCGCCCCTGTGGTCCAACGCCCTGGCCCAGGCCCAGGCCCTGATGATCGGCAAGACGGAGGCCGAGGCCCGCGCCGAGCTGATCGCGGCGGGCGCCGATGAGGCCGAAGCGGACCGGCTGGCCCCGCACAAGACCTTCCCGGGCGACCGGCCCTCGACCACCATCCTGATGGACGCCCTGTCGCCCGAGGCGGTCGGGGCCCTGATCGCCCTCTATGAGCACAAGACCTTCGTCGAGGGGGTGATTCAGGACATCAACAGCTTCGACCAGTGGGGCGTCGAACTGGGCAAGGCCCTGGCGAAGGCCGTTCTGGCCGATGTCGCGGCGGGGGAACCGTCGGCCGGGCTGGATCCGTCGACAGCGGAGCTGTTGAAGCGGTTGATGGTGTGATTTGCCGGCTTTCGTCATCCTCCAGCGAGCGCCGCGAAGACCGGGGGATGACGAGAGCATTGAAAAGGCGGCCTCCGTTACCGGGGGCCGCCTTTTTCGACCACGTCAGGTCAAACCCTGCCCGACCGGCCAGGACGTCTGACTACCACCGACGCTCATAGCGATAGTCGCGGTCATAGCGGCGGTCGTCGCGGCGGTCGCGGCGGTAATCACGGCGGTCGTCCCGGCGGTCATAGCGATCGTACCGGTCGCGGCTGTTGATGCCGTGCTCGCGCTCCCAGTGGCCCTGGTTCCGGTAGCAGCGGCCGCCGCGATAGTAGTCGCAGTCGCCGCCGTTGTTTGAGCTGGCGCCGAGCGCGGCGCCGGCCAGGGCTCCGCCGGCGATATAGGAGCCGTCGCCATCACCGATCAGGGCGCCGGCGAGGGCGCCGATGGCGGCGCCGATCAGGACATCTTCCGTGCGATCGTTGTCGCGATCACGGTCGCGATGGCGGCTCTGGGCGTCGGCCGGGCTGGCGGCCATCAGGCTGAGGGCCATGGCGCCGATCAGGGCCGGCGCGGCGATGGCAGGCTGCGAAAACGTCTTCATGGTCGGACCCCTTCGTGGTTGCGCGGCGGATTGCCAAGCTTGACCACAGAGGTAGCGCGGGGCGTCTGAACGGGCCGCAAGGTCGCCGTTCATCCGGCGTTCATCCGCAAAGAGCCTTGCCAAGGGCGGTTCCGTCAGCCGAACATGGGTATCGAACAGGGGAGACGTCGGTGACGGGGCTGTTGCGGAGTGGCGTGATCGTACTGGCTCTGGCGGCGACGACCTCGTGCGCCACGGCCCAGGACCGGCCGCCGCAGCAGCCGCCGCCGGTGACCGCGCCCGCGCCGCCGCCACCTCCACCACCGCCTCCTCCGCCGCCGCCGCCTGCTGACGTCCGGGTCTCCGCGCCGTCGACGATGGACCCCGTGGCCGCGATCCTGGCCAGCGAGCCGGACGCCGGGAGGGCGGCGGTCGCCCTGATCGCCCTGACCAATGAGCGGTTCGCCGCCGGCGACCTGCCGGGCGCCGAGGCCGCCATCGCCGCCGCCGTCGAGGCGCTCGAGACCCGGCTGGGGCGGGACGCGTCGCAGCTCGGCCGGCCGCTGGCGGTGCGGGCGCGGTTGAAGATCGAGCAGGGGGACTACAACGGCGCCCTGGCCGATATCGAACGGGCGCTGGCCCTGCTCGAGAGGGGGGCGACGCCCGACCCCGTCGAGCAGGCGACCCTGACCTATGATCGCGCGCGGGCCTTTGACTTCCTCGGCCGCAATGAGGAGGCGGAGGCGGCGGCGCGGGCCAGTCTGGCGCTGCGGCGCGCGCATCTGGGCGCGGTGCATGAGAAGACCGCCGACAGTCTGAATCTGGTCGCCAACGCCCTGACCGCCCAGGGCCGGCACGCCGAGGCGGATCCGATCTACCGGCAGGTGCTGGGCATGTATGAGGTGCTGTACGGCCCGACCGACCGCCATCTGGCCATCGTGCTTTCGAACCTCGGCAATTCGCTGCGCCGGACGGGCCGGGGGCATCAGGCGGCGCCCCTGTATGCGCGGGCGGTGGCGATCGCGGAACTGTCGGGCGAGAAGGTGCTGCTGGCCCAGTGCCTGGTGAACCACGGCTGGTTCCTGCATGTGACGGGCGACGGTGTCGGGGCGGAGCAGGCGTTCCGGCGGGCGCTGGACCTGGCGCTGGAGATCGTGGGACCGGATCATCCGTTCACGGGCGTGGTGCGGGCCAATCTGGGCTACGCCCTGTCCGACCAGGGCCGCTGGGCCGAGGCGGAGGATCCGTTCCGCGTGGGGCTGGCGACCTATGAGGCCGGGGTCGGGCCGGACAGCCCGGATCTGCTGGAATCGATCGAGGGCTACGCCGCCGTGCTGGACCGGCTGGGCCGCGCTGACGAGGCCGAGGCCCTGTACCGGCGGGCCGGCGTCATCGCCTCGACCCGCCTGCCGCCGGCCCATGCCGACGCCCTGGACGGCACCTGGCAATACGCCGGCTTCCTGATCCGGCAGGGCCGCGCGGACGAGGCGCGGGACCGGGTCCGGACGGAGCTGGGCGAACTGCTGGGGCAGGACGGGCGCGGCCGGGACTGGCGCACCCGGGTCAGGGGCGCCCGGCCGCTGTTCGCGCGGCAGGTCGAGGCCGGCTGGACCCTGGCGGCCGCGGCGGACTGAAAACCACCGGAAATCCTGTCCCGCCGCGCTTGACGGGGGCCCTGCGCCCCCCTACTTGCCGCTCGCGTTAGCACTCGGACCCGTTGGCTGCCAATCGGCCGCGCCGAGGCTTGATACAAACTTTGGGAGACAGACAAATGGCGTTTCGTCCGCTCGGCGACCGCGTGCTGGTAAAGCGCGTGGAAGAGGAATCCAAGACCAAGGGCGGGATCATCATCCCCGACTCGGCCAAGGAAAAGCCCCAGGAAGGCGAAGTCGTCGCCGTCGGCCCCGGCGCCCGCGATGAAGACGGCAAGCACGTCGCCATGGACCTGAAGGCCGGCGACCGCATCCTGTTCGGCAAATGGTCGGGCACCGAGGTCAAGCTGGAAGGCGAAGACCTGATCATCATGAAAGAGTCGGACGTTCTCGGCGTCCTGAGCTGAACCGGGTGATTAGTGATGAGTGATTAGTGGCTGGCGCGACCGGTTCTGGTCCTGGCGCCGCGGCTAATCCCCTCAATCACTAACCACTAACCACTAACCACTTTTCCAAGGAGCTGCCCGATGGCTGCCAAACAGGTTATGTTCTCCACCGACGCGCGCGAAAAGATGCTGCGCGGCGTCAATGTTCTCGCCAACGCCGTCAAGGTGACCCTGGGTCCCAAGGGCCGCAACGTCGTGATCCAGAAGTCCTTCGGCGCCCCGCGCTCGACCAAGGACGGCGTCTCGGTGGCCAAGGAAATCGAGCTGGAAGACGCCTTCGAGAACATGGGCGCCCAGATGATCCGGGAAGTCGCCTCCAAGACCAATGACAAGGCCGGCGACGGCACCACCACCGCCACCGTCCTGGCCCAGTCGATCGTCCAGGAAGGCCTCAAGGCCGTGGCCGCCGGCATGAACCCGATGGATCTGAAGCGCGGCATCGACAAGGCGGTCACCGCCGTCCTCGCCGACATCAAGGCCTCGAGCCGCAAGGTCAGCGCCAACTCCGAAATCGCCCAGGTCGGCACCATCTCGGCCAATGGCGACAGCGAAGTCGGCGACATGATCGCCAAGGCCATGGAAAAGGTCGGCAACGAAGGCGTCATCACGGTTGAGGAAGCCAAGACCGCCGAGACCGAACTCGACGTCGTCGAGGGCATGCA
>NZ_DDRM01000041.1:56240-58930 GCF_002343105.1 Brevundimonas sp. UBA2416 | reverse complement strand
GTCGTTGCCCTCGCGGGTGCGCTCACCCACGCCGGCCAGAACCGAATAACCGCCGTAGGCCTTGGCGATGTTGTTGATCAGTTCCTGCATGGTCACGGTCTTGCCCACGCCGGCGCCGCCGAACAGGCCGATCTTGCCGCCCTTGGTGTAGGGGCACATCAGGTCGATGACCTTGATCCCCGTGACGAGGATTTCCGACGAGGTCGACTGCTCTTCGAACGAGGGCGCCTCGCGGTGGATCGGGCGGTACATGGTGGTCTTGATCGGGCCTTGCTCGTCGATCGGCGCGCCGACGACGTTCATGATCCGGCCGAGGGTGCCGGGGCCGACCGGGGCCAGGATGGAGGTGCCGGTGTCGGTCACGGCCTGGCCGCGCGTCAGGCCTTCCGAGGTGTCCATGGCAATGGTGCGGACCATGTTCTCGCCGAGGTGCTGGGCGACTTCCAGAACCAGGGTGAAGGGCTTGCCGGTCTTCTGGTCGACGTTCTGCGTCTCCAGGGCGTTCAGGATCGCCGGCAGCTGGCCGGTGAACTCGACGTCGACGACGGCGCCGATGACCTGGGCGATCCTGCCCACGCCGGTGCCGGCCGTATAGGCGGCGTTACCGGTGGCGGCGGCGGCCTTCGGAGCCTTGGGAGCAGCCGGCTTCTTGGCGGCGGGTTTCTTGGCGGTGGTGTCGGTCATCGGTTCGTTCCGTTCGGAAGGTCGTGCTTGGCGTGTATCTGGGCGGGGTTCGGATCAGAGGGCTTCGGCGCCGGCGATGATCTCGATCAGTTCGGTGGTGATCTGGGCCTGACGCTTGCGGTTGTACTGCAGGGTCAGGCTGTTGATCAGGTCGCCCGCATTGCGCGTGGCGTTGTCCATCGCGCCCATCTGGGCCCCGAAGAAGCTGGCCTGGTTCTCGTAGAGGGCGGCCAGCACCTGGGTGGTGATGTTGCGCGGCAGGAGCGTCTCGAGGATTTCCTCTTCCGACGGCTCGTATTCGTAGGTCGCGCCGTTCAGGTCGATCGGCGGGGCGTCGCCGTCGACGACGGCCGGGATGAGCTGTTTCGGCGTCGGGATCTGGGCGATGACCGACTGGAAGCGGCTGTAGAACAGGGTGACGACGTCGGCGTTTCCGGCCTCGAACTCCTCGGCGATCAGGGCCGCGATCGGCTCAGCCGCCGGAAGGCCGATGACCTTGTGGTCCGACATCTCGAATGTCTTCACCAGCTTGTCGCCGTAGAGACGGGACAGGCCGTCGCGGGACTTGCGGCCCACGGCGATGATGCGGACGTCCTTGCCGGCGGCGATCAGGCTGTTGATCCGCTCGCGCGCAGCCCGGATGACGTTGGTGTTGAACCCGCCCGCCAGACCCTTGTCGCCGGTGGCGACGACGATCAGGTGCTTCTTGTCCGATCCCGTGCCGGCCAGCAGTTTCGGCGCCCCGTCGCCGGACACGCCGGCGGCGAGGTTGGCGATGACCGCGGCCATCTTGCGGGCATAGGGACGGGCGCTTTCAGCCTGGTCCTGGGCGCGCTTCAGCTTGGCCGCGGCGACCATGTTCAGGGCTTTCGTGATCTTCTGCGTCGACTTGACGCTTCCGATCCGATTGCGCATTTCCTTGAGGCTGGCCATCCGGCGCTACTTTCTCGCTATCCGGTCCGGTCTCAGGCGAAGGTCTTGAGGAAGGCGTCCAGCACCGACTTCAGCTCGGCTTCGAGCTCGGCGGTGAGGTCCTTCTTGGCGCGGATGCCGTCCAGCAGGCCGGCGTTCGACGACTTGATGCGGGCCAGCAGCTCGCTCTCGAAGCGGCCGATGTCGCCGACCGCGATGCCGTCCAGATAGCCGCGCGTGCCGGCGTAAACCGAGACGACCTGCTCTTCCATGGTCAGCGGGCTGTACTGCGGCTGCTTCAGCAGCTCGGTCAGGCGGGCGCCGCGGGCCAGCAGTTTCTGGGTCGAGGCGTCGAGGTCCGAGCCGAATTTCGCGAAGGCGGCCATTTCCCGATATTGGGCCAGTTCGCCCTTGATCGAGCCGGCGACCTTCTTCATCGCCTTGGTCTGGGCCGAGGAGCCCACGCGCGACACCGAGATGCCGACGTTCACGGCCGGGCGGATGCCCTGGTAGAACAGGTCGGATTCGAGGAAGATCTGGCCGTCGGTGATCGAGATCACGTTGGTGGGGATGTAGGCCGAGACGTCGTTGGCCTGGGTCTCGATCAGCGGCAGGGCGGTCATCGAGCCCGAGCCGTAGTCGGCGTTCAGCTTGGCCGAACGCTCGAGCAGCCGGCTGTGCAGATAGAAGACGTCGCCCGGATAGGCTTCGCGGCCCGGCGGACGGCGCAGCAGCAGGGACATCTGGCGATAGGCCACAGCCTGCTTCGACAGGTCGTCATAGACGATCAGGGCGTGCATGCCGTTGTCGCGGAAGAACTCGCCCATGGCCGTGCCCGAGAACGGGGCCAGGAACTGCAGCGGGGCCGGCTCGGAGGCCGTGGCGGCGACGACGATGGTGTAGTCCAGGGCGCCGCGCTCCTCGAGTGTCTTGACGATCTGGGCCACGGTCGAGCGCTTCTGACCGATGGCGACGTAGATGCAGTAAAGCTTCTCGCCTTCCGACGCGGCGGCGGCGTTGGTGCTCTTCTGGTTCAGGATGGTGTCGATGGCGACAGCGGTCTTGCCGACCTGACGGTCGCCGATGATCAGCTC
>NZ_DDRM01000041.1:29682-56079 GCF_002343105.1 Brevundimonas sp. UBA2416 | reverse complement strand
CAGCTCGCGCTGGCCGCGGCCGATCGGGATCAGGGTGTCGATGGCCTTCAGGCCGGTCTGCATCGGCTCATGCACCGACTTCCGCGGGATGATGCCCGGGGCCTTCACGTCCACGCGGCGGCGCTCGGTAAACTGGATCGGACCCTTGCCGTCGATCGGCTCGCCCAGCGGGTTGACGACGCGGCCCAGCAGACCCTTGCCGACCGGCACGTCCACGATCTCCCCCAGACGGCGGACCTCGTCGCCCTCGGCGATCTGGTTGTCCTGGCCGAAGATCACGGCGCCGACGTTGTCGCGCTCGAGGTTCAGGGCCATGCCCTTCACGCCGGCCTTGGGGAATTCAATCATCTCGCCGGCCTGGACATTGTCCAGACCGTGGATGCGGGCGATGCCGTCGCCGACCGACAGCACCTGGCCGACGTCGGACACGTCCGCTTCAACGCCGAAAGAGGCGATCTGCGACTTGAGGATGGCCGAGATTTCGGCGGCGCGGATGTCCATGACAGGCTCTCTGTTATCGTCTTGTCAGCGCGCCGGTCGGGCGCGCTGAATTCTGGTGGATCAGCGCGCTTACGCGCGCTTCAGGGCAAACTTCATCTGGTCGAGCTTGGTCTTCAGCGAGGCGTCGAACAGTTTCGAGCCGACCTTGACCTTGAGGCCGCCCAGGATCGACGGATCGACGCGGGCGGTCATCTCCGGATCCTTGCCCAGCGAAGTGCGGAGCGCGGTCTGGATGGATTTCATCTGGGCGGCGGTCAGCGCCTGGGCCGATACGACCTCGGCGGCGACGACGCCCGTCTTCTTCGCGTGGAGCAGCTCGAACCCGGCGATCACGGCCGTCAGGTCGCGCGAGCGGCCGTTCTGGGCCAGCAGGCCGAGGAAATTCTTCGTCACGCGATTGAACTTCGCCTTGTCGGCGATGGCGGTCAGACCCTTTTGCTGGTCCTCGGCGGCGATCACAGGCGACTGGGCCAGACGGCGCAGATCGGCGCTCTCGTTCCAGGCCGCGCGCAGCGAGGCGAGGTCGGCGCGAACGGCGTCCAGAACGCCCGTTTCATCAGCGAGGTCGAACAGCGCCTGTGCGTAGCGCTCGCCGACTTCCGTCGTCCTGTAGTCGTCAGCCACTAGTCATGTCCGCGCGGTTAGCGTTCGGGTTGGCGACCGGCGGCGTGTCCGCGCCAGTCAAAGGTCTGAAATGCTTTGAGAAAGCACTTGGGGGACGCGTCTCGCAACGCGCCCTCCGGCTCAGCCGGGCGCCTGATAGCATCGTAACCCCCGGACCGCAACCGAGACAGGCCGCCGCATCACGCCGGATTGCCGCACCTGCAACCTCCGCTGTACAGAGGCATTCCGGCCCCACGCCCTCAGGATCACGCGACAGATGTTCGACTCCATACTTCCCCTCCTCTCGGATCCCGCCGCCTGGGCGGCGCTCATCACCCTGATCGTGATGGAGGTGGTGCTGGGGATCGACAACCTGATCTTCATCTCGATCCTGTCGAACAAGCTGCCGGAGGAGCATCGCTCGCGGGTCCGCCGCATCGGCATCTCGCTGGCGCTGATCATGCGCCTGGCCCTGCTGTCGATGATCGCCTGGATCGTCAGCCTGACCGCCCCGGTCTTCACCGTCATGGACAATTCCTTCTCGTGGAAGGACATGATCCTGATCGCCGGCGGCCTGTTCCTGGTCTGGAAGGCGACCAAGGAAATCCACCACACCGTCGATCCCACGCCCGGCAAGGACCTGCTGGAGAAGGACAAGGCCGACGTTGTCATCTCCAACGTCGGCTCGGCGATCTTCCAGATCATCCTGCTGGACCTGGTCTTCTCGATCGACTCCATCCTGACCGCGGTCGGCATGACCGATCACCTGCCGATCATGGTCGTGGCCGTTCTGGTCGCCGTTACCGTGATGCTGCTCGCCGCCGATCCGCTGGCCGAATTCATCAACAAGAACCCGACCGTGGTCATGCTGGCCCTCGGCTTCCTGCTGATGATCGGCATGGTGCTGATCGCCGAGGGCTTCGGCGCCCATGTGCCCAAGGGCTATATCTACGCCGCCATGGCCTTCTCGGCCGGGGTCGAGATCCTGAACATGTGGAGCCGCAAGGCCTCGACCAAACGGGAGAGCGCCCAGCAACTGAGGGCCCAGGCCGATCAGGCGGAGGCCAGGGCCCGGGCGGCCGAGGCCGAGGCCGACGCGGCCGACAGCCGGGCCTGATCCATGCGGACCGGCGCGCCCGTTCTGGCGGTCGCCCTGTTCCTCGGGCTCGCCGCCTTCGTCGCGCCCGCTGCGGCGGTCGCGCAGGTGCCGGTCTATGGCTTCGAGGTCGTGCGGACCTATCCGCATGACCGCCGGGCCTTCACCCAGGGGCTGGCGTTCCACAACGGCGAACTGCTGGAAAGCACCGGACGCTATCCGTCGACCGTGCGGCGGGTCCGGCTGGAGGACGGCGTCGTGCTCCAGATGCATGAGCTGGACGACGAATATTTCGGCGAAGGCCTGACCGTCATCGGCGACCGGATCGTGACCCTGACCTGGAAGAACGGCAAGGCCTTCGTCTGGGACGCCGACGACCTCGAGCCGCGCGGCGAGCACGCCTATGAGGGCGAAGGCTGGGGGCTGACCCATGACTCCACGCGGCTGATCCTGTCGGACGGCACCGCGGCGCTGCGCTTTCTCGATCCCGTGACGCTGGAGGAGACCGGCCGCGTCCCTGTCACCCTGCAGGGCCGGCCGGTCACCCAGATCAACGAACTGGAATGGGTCGAGGGCGAGGTGTTCGCCAACCTGTGGCAGACCGACTTCATTATCCGCATCAATCCGACGACGGGCGAGATCACCGGCATTATCGACCTGACGGAGCTGATGCCGGACCGGAGCGGGCTCGACCCGACCGACGCCGTCCTGAACGGCATCGCCTGGGACCCGGTCGGCCGCCGCCTGTTCGTGACGGGCAAGAACTGGCCGACCCTGTTCGAGATCCGGCTGACGGGGCCGAGGTAGGTTCTCCCTCCCCTTCATGGGGAGGGAGAAGCGCCCTAAAGAAAGCTGTACGGATCCACGTCCACACTCAGTCGCACCGATCCCGGCACCTTCACCCGCGCCAGCCAGGCCCGCAGGAAGCCCTGCAGGTCCACGTCGCGGTCGGCGCGGACCAGCAGCCGCTTGCGCCGCCGGCCGCGCACCAGGGCCAGGGGGGCGTCGGCGGGGCCGTAGACTTCGAGGCGGTCGGCGTTGGGAATCGAACCGGCCAGTTCGCGCGCCAACTTCTCCACCGCGACCGGATTTTCGCTCGACAGGATGATCGCCGCCAGTCGGCCGTAAGGCGGCAGGAAGGCGGCCTCGCGCTCGGCCATCTCGGCGGCGACGAAGGCGTCCCGATCGCCGGCCGCCAGCGCCTGCAGCACCGGGTGTTCGGGCGTCCAGGTCTGCAGGATGGCCCGTCCCGGCTTGTCGGCCCGCCCGGCCCGGCCGGTGGCCTGGGTCAGCAGCTGGAAGGTGCGCTCCGCCGCCCGCAGGTCGCCGCCGCGCAGGCCGAGGTCGGCGTCCACCACCCCCACCAGCGTCAGCCGCGGGAAGTTGTGGCCCTTGGCCGCCGCCTGGGTGGCCACGAGGATGTCGATCTCGCCGTCGGTCATGCGCTGGATCAGGGCGCGGGCGGATCGGGCGTCGGGCGTGGTGTCGGAACTGAACACCGCCGTGCGGGCCTCGGGGAACAGCTGACGCACCTCCTCCTCGACCCGCTCCACGCCGGGGCCGACCGAGACGAGGCTGTCGACCGCGCCGCACGACGGACAGTGTTTCGGCCGCGCCATGGTGAAGCCGGTCAGGTGACAGACCAGCCGCCCGGTGTAGCGGTGCTCGACCAGCCAGCTGTCCGTATCCGGCGCCGTCATCCGGTGGCCGCAGGCCCGGCACAGCACGACGGGCGCATAGCCGCGCCGGTTGAGGAACAGCAGGGTCTGTTCGCCGCGCTGCAGGGTCTCGCCGATCGCTTCGCGCAGCGGCTGCGACAGCCAGGTCTGCGGATCGGGCGGGCACTGGCGCAGGTCCAGCAGGGTCACCTCAGGCAGCAGGGCCGCCCCGTGCCGCGCCGCCAGTTTGAGCCAGCCGTAACGACCCTGATGCGCGTTCCACAAAGTCTCCAGCGAGGGCGTGGCCGAGGCCAGCACCACCGTCGCCCCCTCGATCCGCGCCCGCGCCACCGCCAGGTCGCGGCCGTGATAGACCAGACCCTCGTCCTGTTTGAACGAGCCGTCGTGCTCCTCGTCCACCACCACCAGCCGCAGGTTCACATAGGGCAGGAACAGCGCCGACCGCGCCCCGACCACGATGTTGCAGCGGCCGGCGACCACCGCCTCCCAGACCTGGCGCCGGCGTGGGGGGGCGACGCCCGAATGCCATTCGGCCGGAGCGGCGCCGAAACGGGCCGTGATCCGCGCGATCAAGTCCTGGGTCAGGGCGATCTCGGGCAGAAGAATCAGCACCTGCGCCGCCGGATCGGCCTTCAGCGTCCGCGCCGCCGCCTCCAGATAGGCCTCGGTCTTGCCCGAGCCGGTGACTCCGTCGAGCAGGAAGGGAGCGAAGCCGCCCTTCGCCGTGGCCTCCGCCATCGCCGTTGCCGCTGCCGCCTGATCAGGGTTCAGCATCGCCGGGGCATGATCGGGATCGGGCGCGTCGAAGGCGGCGACAGCCTCGATCTCGATGACCTCGAGGACGCCCTCGTCCAGGAGCCCCTTGATCACGCCGGAGGAGACGCCCGCCGCCCGCGCCAGATCGGGGCCGGGCATGGACCGTTGGCCGAGCGTCTCGAGCACAGCCGCCCGGGGCGCCGTCAGCTTGACGGGCACGCGGTCCCCGACGCGGCGGACGCGGCGCTCGGGACGGGGGCGAGGCGCGCGCAGGCCCTTCAACGCCGCCGCCGCCATCTCGCCGGGCGCGCTCAGCGTCCAGCGCGCGGCCCATTCGACGAAGTCGACGGTGCGTTCGGGCAGGCGCGGATCGTCCAGCACATGGTCGATGGCCTTCAGCCGCCGGTTCGACCCTGTCGTCTCCCGCGCCTCCGAGACAATGCCCCGCATCAGCCTCGGCCCCAGCGGCACGGCGACCTGATCCCCGCGCACGACGTCAAGCCCCTCGGGGACTTCGTAGTCGAAGGCTTCCGGCACCGGCAGGGGGATGAGGACGCTGGCGACTTTCACCGCCCTTCGCGCTCCGCTAGAGAGACCGACATGAAACTCTTTCTCGACACAGCCGACGTCGCCGTCATCAAGGACATGGTCCCCACCGGCATGGTGGACGGCGTCACCACCAATCCCTCGCTGATCGCCAAATCCGGTCGCAACATCGCCGAGGTCATCGCCGAGATTTGCGCCCTCGTCGAGGGGCCGATCTCCGCCGAGGCCGTGGCGACCGATTTCGAGACCATGGTGAAGGAAGGCGACAAGCTCGCCGCCATCGCACCGAATGTCGTCGTCAAACTGCCCCTGACCTGGGACGGGCTGCGGGCGGCGCGGGCCTTCGCCGACAAGGGGATCCGGACCAACGTCACCCTGTGCTTCTCGGCCGCCCAGGCCATGCTGGCCGCCAAGGCCGGCGCGACCTTCATCTCGCCCTTCGTCGGCCGGCTGGAAGACCACGGCGCCGATGGCATCGGTCTGCTGGAGGAAATCCGCGTACTGTACGACGTGCACGGCTTCGACACGCAGATTCTGGCCGCGTCCCTGCGCAATCCGGGGCACGTCAGCGCCGCCGCCGTGGCCGGCGCGGACGCCGCCACCATCCCGGCCGACGTTTTCAAGGCCCTGGTCAAGCACCCGTTAACCGACAAGGGGCTTGATGCCTTCCTGGCGGACTGGGGCAAGACGGGTCAGTCCATCCTGTAGTTTGACCTCGAGGAGAGGTTTGTGAGCGTTTCGCCTGACCTCTCGACCAAGCCGGAAGAGCCCCACTGGCCGGAGATCCGTGCGTGGCTGCAGGCCAACGCCCAGATCCTGCTGGACGACCGCTCGCTGCTGGAAGAGATCGGGCTGAAGCCCCACGGGCGCAATGTGGTCGAGTTCGGCCGCGCCGCCCTGACCAGGCTGGAGGAGGCCGCGGAGCGCGAGGCCGACGCCCGCAAACGCATTGAATCCATCGCCCGGGCCAATTTCGCCGCCCAGACCCAGACCCATGTCGCGGCGCTGGACCTGATGGAGGCGCGCAACCCGTCCGATCTGGCCCGCCGTCTCGATGCGGTGGCGCAGGGCCGGTTCGGCCTGGCCGGTGCGGCCATCGCCCTTGAGAAGCCCGGCGGGGTGCCGTTCGGCTGGCGCGGACTCGAGGCCGGCGGCGTCGATTCCCTGCTGGGCGAGCACGGCCTGACCTGGCTCGGGCCCAATTTTGACGGCCTGAACCTGTTCGGCGCGTCAGAGGCCGAGGTGAAGTCCGTCGCCCTGATCCGCATGGCCCCGCAGTTTCCCGGCGCGGAGGCGCCCGCGCGCCACGCCATCTGCGCCTTCGGTTCGCCCGAGGAGGACGGTTTCACCCCGACCATGGGCTGCGAACTGGTGGCCTTCATCGCCCGGGTGGTGGAACGGACAGCCGAGCGATGGCCGATCCTCAACTGACGAGCGCCGGGGAAGCCCTCGCCGCATGGCTGGAGCATCTGGCCCACGAACGCCGGCTGGCCGCCAATACGCTGGAAGCCTACGGCCGCATCGGGCGGCTGTATCTCGCCTTTCTGGAGCGGCACCGGGGTGGACCGCAGCGGCTGGCCGATCTGGGGACGGTGACCGCGGCCGAGGTGCGCGCCCATCTGGCCGAGCGGCGATCGGGTGACCATCCACTGGCCGCCAGATCGATCAGCCAGACCCTGTCGGCCATCCGCGCCTTCCACGGCTTCCTCGACCGGCGCTGCGCCACGCCGGCGCCGCAACTGGCCCTTGTGCGGGGCCCGCGGATCAAGCCGTCCCTGCCCCGCCCCGTCAGCGAGGACCATGCCCGCGGCCTTCTGCAGGAGACCGATGCAGATCCGGACACCGAGGCCTGGGAGGCCGCGAGGGACCGGGCCGTCCTGACCCTGCTGTACGGCTGCGGCCTGCGGATATCGGAGGGGCTGTCGTTGATCCGGTCCGACGCCCCCCTGCCCGAGACCCTGCGCATCACCGGCAAGGGTGGCAAGACGCGGCTGACCCCCGTCCTGCCCGCGGTCCGCGAGGCGGTCGACGGCTATCTGGCCCTCCTGCCCTTCCCCCAGGCGCCGGATGACGCCCTGTTCCGCGCCCGTCGCGGCGGACCGCTGACGCCTCGTCACGTTCAGGCCATGGTCCAGCGGCTGCGCGGGCGGCTGGGCCTGCCCGCCACGGCGACGCCCCACGCCCTGCGTCACAGCTTCGCCACCCATCTTCTCGGCGCCGGAGCCGACCTGCGTTCGATTCAGGAACTGCTGGGCCACGCCAGCCTGTCGACGACCCAGAAATATACCGCCGTCGATGCCCACAGGCTGTTGGACGAATATTCCGCCGCCCACCCGAGGCGTTGAAAGCCGCGGGCTGGTCAGCTTCTCTGAACGGGGTACAGTGAAGCTCAAAACCGCTTGGGAGGCGGCGCTGGGCGTGAGTGATATTCAGGGCCTTGACCGTCGCGGTCTGATCGCCGGCCTGACCGCGGCCGTCGGCGTGGGCGCCGCCTGGCCCGCCGCAGCCCAGGACGCTGCGCCGGAGCCCGAGGGCGAGATACAGCCGATCCAGCTGCTGGCCAATCTCTTCACCCGGGTGGGTGCCGCGGTCTTCATCAACAACCGCGGTCCCTTCACCTTCGTGATCGACACGGGCGCCGGAACGACGTCCATCGCCGATACGCTTGCGGACCAGCTGGCGTTGCCGCCGCTCCAGCCGGTGCTGGTGCACGGCATTACGGAAGCCCGGATCACCCGCAGCGTCGGCGTCAGCCGGCTGCAGCTCAGCGGACTGGGTTTCCGCGACCTCACCTGCCCCGTATTCGAGCGCGACCAGCTGGGCGCGGACGGCTTGATCGGTCTCGACGTACTGGGACGGTTCAAGCTGCAGTTTGACGTCGTGCGGCGCGCGGCCAGCCTCACAATCCGCGGCGTCGCCATCGTCATGGGCGGCGACATGCAGACCGGCTCGCGGATTCGCCGGCAGGGACTGCGGGCGACGACCGGCCGCTTCGGCCAGATGATGCTGACGCAGGTGACCGTCGATGGTCAGCCCACGATCGCCTTCATCGACAGCGGCGCCCAGTATTCCATCGGCAATCTGGCGCTTCGGCGGGCGATCGCGGCGCGGCGGCGGGACGGCGGGCGTCTGTCGCGAGCGGTGCCCATCTATGGCGTGACGGGCCAGAGCCTGAGCGCCGATCTGGCCCAGGTCGATGACCTGCGGCTGGGCGCGAACCGCCTGGGGGCCACCCCCATGCTGTTCGCCGACCTGCACTGTTTCCGGACCCTGGGCATCAGCGAACGGCCGGCCCTGCTGATCGGCGCCGACCTGCTCGGCCGGTTCAGGGACGTCACGCTCGACTTCCCCAATGACACGGTGACCTTCGCCGGATTGCGCCGTCAGTCGACGCGGGCGCTGGAGCTTCCGGGCGTTTAGGCCTGCATCGTCCAGCCTTCGACGCCCATGGCCGCCTGTTTGACGGCCTCGGACCGGGTCGGATGCGGGTGACAGGTGCGGGCGAGGTCTTCCGACGAGCCTCCGAAGGCCATGGCCACACAGGCCTCGCCGATCATCTCGCCGGCCTGCGGACCCATGATGTGGACGCCGAGGATCCGGTCGGTGGCGGCGTCGGCCAGCACCTTGGCGAAGCCGTCGGTCTCATGGTTGATCTTGGCCCGGCTGTTGGCGCTGAACGGGAATTTCCCGACCTTGTAGGCGACGCCGTCCGCTTTCAGCTGGTCCTCGGTCTTGCCGACCCAGGCGACTTCGGGGGCGGTGTAGACCACGCTGGGGACCAGATTGTAGTCGACGTGACCGGCCTTGCCCGCGATCAGCTCGATCACCGCGACGGAGTCCTCCTCGGCCTTGTGGGCCAGCATCGGGCCATGGGTGACGTCGCCGATGACCCAGACGCCGTCCGCAACCTTGAAATGGTCGTTGTCGAGGAAACCGCGCTTGTCCGGCGTGACGCCGACCGTCTCCAGACCCAGACCCTCGGTATAGGGACGGCGGCCGATGGCGACCAGAACGACATCGCCCTTCAGCGTCTCGGCGGCGCCGCCGGCGGCCGGTTCGACGGTCAGTTCGACGCCGTCCTTCGATGAGGTGGCGGCGGTGACCTTTGACCCCAGTTTGAAGCTCATGCCCTGTTTGGTCAGGGTCCGCTGGAAGGCCTTGGCCAGGTCGCTGTCCATGCCGGGGGTGATGCGGTCCAGATACTCCACCACCGTCACCTGCGCCCCCAGCCGGCGCCAGACCGAGCCCAGCTCCAGACCAATGATCCCGGCCCCGACGACGATCAGGTGTTTCGGCACGGCCGGCAGCGACAGGGCGCCGGTGGAGTCCACCACCTTGCCGTCCTCAAAGGCCACGCCCGGCAGGGGGGTGGGCTCGGAGCCGGTGGCGATGACAATGTTCTTTGCGGAAAGGGTGCTGACCGTGCCGTCCGCCGCGGTGACCTCGACCTTGCCGGCGCCGGCGATGCGGCCGCGGCCGCGGACCCAGTCGACCTTGTTCTTCTTGAACAGGAATTCGATGCCCTTGGTCAGGGCGGTCACGCTGTCGGCCTTCTGGCCCATCATCTGCGCCAGATTGAGCTTCGGCGTCACCTCAATGCCGAGGCCGGCGAATTCCTTGCCCGCCATCTCGTAGAGCTCCGAGGCGTGCAGCAGGGCCTTGGAGGGCATGCAGCCGACGTTCAGGCAGGTCCCGCCCAGGGTCTCGCGCATCTCGACACAGGCCGCCGTCAGGCCCAGCTGGCCGGCCCGGATGGCCGCATTGTACCCGCCCGGACCGCCGCCGATGATCACGACGTCATACGAGGCGCTGGGAACGGCGGCTTCAGCCATGGAATCTCTCGGGTCTGTCGTGGGCGCGGAAAGGCGCGCGGAACCTAACGGCCCGCCCGCAGGGGTCAACCGTCAGCCCGCATATAGGAAGCCGCACGGCCAATCCGCAGTCGGTGATCAGAAATTCAGCTGGCCCGCTTCGCGCTTGCGGCGGATGCGGCGGCTGGCGATGACCACCAGCACGCCCAGCAGGAAGACCGCGCCGAGCACCAGCCAGACCGGATCGACCGGCAGGCCGCCCATGGCCTCGGGCGCCGCCATGGAGGTGGGGCCGCCGGAGCGGGCGGCGACATCGCCTCCACCCTGCTGGTCGAGCGCCAGCCTCAGGACGGCGTCGGCGATGAAGCCGAGGAAATAGGCCACGGCCGCCCGGGGGTTGCCCGAGCCCAGCAGCACGGCGGCGACCAGATAGAGGACGACCGCGCCGGCCCACAGGGTCCAGGCCGGCAGGAAGCCGAACAGGTCTCCGCCCGACCCGGCCTCGGCGCCCATGCGCGATGCAGCCACATCGGGCCCGGCGCCTTCGAGGAAGGGAGAGATGAACGGCCAGGCCAGCCAGCCGGCGTAGCCGATGACCGCCAGCACCACGATGAATCGCAACAGCTTCATATTGAACCTCCCGCCCCCGCGTTAACCACCATACGCCGGGCTGGCGAACGGTGAAAGGCGGCGGCTCAGGCGGCGTTTGGAAGGGTGATCGAGACCTCGGCGCCCTCGCCGGGCGCGCTGTCGATCGACAGGACGCCGCCCGACTGCCGGGCGAAGGCATAGGCCTGGGACAGACCCAGACCCGCCGCGCCCTCGCGGGTGGTGAAGAAGGGCTCGACCGCGCGGGCGGCCAGATCGCGATCCATGCCCGGGCCGCTGTCCCGCACGCTCAGACGCACCCCGCCCTCCAGCATGGTCTCCAGCCGCACCGCGACCGATCCCCGGCCGGCGACGGCGTCGATGGCGTTCTGGGTCAGGCCGCGGACCGCGCCCTCGAAGGCGACGGGATCGAGACGGACAGGGGCTTCCCCGGACGGTCCTTCGATCATCAGGTCGACACCCGGTCCGCCGAGGGCGCGCAGACGCGTTTCCATGCCGCGCAGCAGGACCCCGGCGTCGAGGACGCGCAGCACCGGTTCGTCATCGCCCTGCGAAAAGGCGGTCAGGCGCCGGGTCAGAAGTTCGCCCCGCTGTCCGGCGGCCAGGGCGGCCTGACCGATGCGGCGCACCCGTGCGGGATCGTCGGCCTGACGCAGCATCATGTCGAGCGCACCGGTCATCACGCCGAGCAGGGCGTTGAAATCATGCGCCAGTCCGCCGGTCAGACGGCCGACGCTTTCCATCCGGCGACCTCCGGCCAGCTCGGCCTCGGCGTCCTCTTCAGCCTTGCGCGCGGCGGCCCAGGCGGCCTGCGCTTCCTCGCGAGCGGCGGCCGCGGCGGCGATCGCTTCCTCAGCCTGACGGCGCGCTTCTTCGGCGGCTTCACGCAGGGCGAGGGTTTCGTCGGAGCCTTCCTCAGGCGCGCCCTCCGTCGCCACGACGACCGGTTCGGCGGTCCGGGCCGGATCAGCGCGTTCGCCGGCCAGCAGCAGGGCGTCGACGCGGCCGTCGGCGTCGGTCAGGGGCAGCATGGACCAGCGGATGCCGTCCTCCGCGCCGTTGCGCGAGACGAAGGGCTCGGCCTCGCCAGCCGGAGCCGCAAGGGCGGCGCGCAGGGCCTGGCGGCCCTCGACGCGCTCTTCCTCGGCCAGGAACAGGTCGGAAAAGTCGCCTTCAGCCTCCGGGCGGCCCAGCACCAGCAGGGCCGTGCGGTTGGCTTCGCGGACCCGGCCGTCGGCGCCGACCACGATCAGGGCGCTGGAGGCGGCGTCGAAGACCCGGCGGGTCAGGTCGTCGGACGGCCCCGCGACAGGCTCGGCCATCAGGGCTTCGGGCATTTGCAGGCCTTCGGTCTCGACGATGGCGGCGGTCGATCCCGTGATCTGGCCCAGTTCATTCTCGATCGGCATGGCCGTGACCGAGACCAGCATCTTGCGGCGCGAGGCGGGGTTGGCCAGCAGATGCTGGAAGCCCCGCACCGTCTGGCCGCGCAGGGCGCGGGCGCTGGGCAGAAGGTCCGGCGGCACGGGCCGGCCGTCTGGGAAGGTGATGCCCCAGGTGGCCGAGTGGAAACGCAGGCCGATCAGTTCGGCGTCCTTGCGGCCGAGCAGCTGGTGGGCGGCGCGGTTGGCGAAGACGAATTTGCCCTGCAGGTCGGTCTCGACCAGGGCGACGGGAATGGCGTTCAGGGTTTCGAACAGGCGCTTCTGGGAATCTTCGGCGACGCGCTGGACCAGATCGAGCTGATCCGACGTGCTGACGTGACGCGTACCGTTGCGGAAGGCGAACCACAGGGCGACGAGGCCCACGATCCAGCCCACGGCGGCGACCGCCCCCAACACCCACATCCAGTTCACCTGGCCTTCGAGAAACATGCGACCCGACTGTCCCGTTCTGGCGCCACGCGCGCCTGTCCGGGAGACACCTTGCAAACGGCGAACCGAACCGGCCCGCTTTCGCCCCGAAGGCGACCTAGCCGGGCTTGGACGCGCCGTCCAGCGTCGTCGTGCCGGATCGGGACGGCGCCACGAAATGGGGCCGGGCGTCGCCGCCCGGCCCCTCATCACTCACCGGCGCGAGTTGGCTCAGAAGGCGACGCGCATCACCAGCTGATAGACCGGTCCGGCGCTCTCGGTTTCCAGTTCGTACTCGTCGTAGTCCCGGGCGATCTGATCGGCCTGATCGCCGAACTTGTCGAACACCTCGTCCTTCGAGCTGTCGAGCAGGTTGGAGCCGGTCAGGCGGATGACGGTGTTCGAGAAAATCCGCTTCTCGATGAACACTTCCAGATCGGCGCCGTACGAGGTCACGATCTCTTCCGCATAGACGCGTTCGAAAGCGTCGGCCTGTTTGCGGTAGGTGGCGCCGAAGGCGAGTCCCCAGGTCGGAATGTCGTGGGTGAAGCCGAAGTTGTAGACATAGTCCGACTGGCTGTTGAAACGGCGCTCACCGAGAACGTCCTCGACCGTGCTGTCCAGCCAGGAGGCGTTCAGGAACACGCCCGTCGACTCCATGCCGATGAAGTCCAGCGGTGTGGAGAGGTCGAACTCGACGCCATAGACCTGGCCGTCGCCGACATTGTCGATCGACTCGATGAAGGTGCCGGCACCCCCGCTGCCCTGCAGGCCGGTGTTGACGTCCTCGATCAGGTCGGTGACGTCGCGATAGAAGGCGTTGATGCCGACCACGCCACGGCGGCCCAGACGACGCTCGAAGCCGAGGTCCACGCCCCAGGCCGTTTCCGGCTCGAGCAGCGGATTGCCGCGGAAATCGTTGTCGCCCCGTTCCTCTTCCAGGGTCACCGGGGCCAGATCGTCGAAATCGGGGCGGCGGACGGTGCGGGCGACCGACAGCGTCAGGCGATCCGAGGCCGAAAGGCGGTAGCGCAGGCTGGCCGAGGGCAGCAGGACGGCGAAATCGTTGTCGATGCCGGCGATGGTGGTGTCGGTGGCCTCATAGCGCAGGCCGGCTTCCCACTTCAGGGCGCCGGCCTCGCCCGAGAACATTACATAGGGGTCGAACCGCGTCTCTTCGATGACGTAGTTGTTGGTGTTGAACACGAACGGCGGCTGGGCCGGGCGCGGGGTCGGGGCGTTCGGAATGTTGAACCGCACGCGGTCGGCCACCACGGTGGTCGAGTCGCGCTCCTTGCTGACCGCCTGGAGGCCGAACTCCATCTCGACGTCGTCGCCGACAGGCCGGCTGTGTTCAACGGCGAACGACATCTCCTCGTCCCGCAGGTCGCGGAACTCGAGCTCGGCCGTGTAGCGGTCCTCATCGGGGAAGGGCAGGCCGTCACGCAGGTATTCGGCCTCGTTTTCGAACTCGGACTGTTCGTCGTCGAAGGCGGCATAGGCGAGCTTGATCCGGGTCTCGCCACCCAGCATGTCGCGCTCATAGCGGGCGCGCAGGGCCAGATTGTCCGTCTGGATGTCGACGTCGTTGTCGTTGATCGACAGGATGTTCGCATTGGTCTCGATGCCGCTGCGGTATTCGATCGAATCCTCATCTTGCAGGCGTTCGGTGCGGACGAAGACGCCGGACAGATCCAGGGTCCCGCCTCCGACCTCGACCTCATAGGCGGCGTTGAAGGAGTAGTCGGTGCCGTCGCGGACATCAGTCTGGACTTCGGTGTTGTCCAGGGTGCCGCCCGGCTCATCGAAGCGCTGGCTGTACTTCAGCTTCGGATTGCGGCGGTCCTGGACACTGGCGCCGACCAGCAGTCGACCCGGTCCGACCTCGCCGCCGTAGACGGCCCCGAAGGTGGTCCCGACTTCATCGTCCGGGAACAGCAGGGCGCCCGCACGGATGTAGCCGCCATCCAGGGCGAGCGCATCGCGCAGGACGATGTTGATGGTCCCGGCCAGGGCGTCACCCGAACGGTTGGCCGAGGACGAACGGACCACCTCGACACGGTCGATCAGTTCGGCCGGGATGCGGTCGACGAAGAAGGAACGGTCAGCCTCGCCGCCGGGCACCCGCTCGCCGTTGATCAGGATCTGGGTGTAGCCGGGATCGAGACCGCGCAGGCGCACGCCATCGGATTCCAGCACGTCCGACAGGAAGGTCACGCTCGGGACGCGCTTGAGGGCGTCACCCACGGTCAGGGGCTCGAAGCGCTGGAAGAACTCGAGGTCGTAGGACAGGGTCGAGACCACGTCGTCAGTGCGGTTGCGCATCACCGGCTCGCCGGTGACGATCACCTCGTCCAGCGACGAGACCGGTCCTTGCGGCGCGGCGTCCTGACCCGACTGGGCGAAGGCGGCGCCGGCAAAGGCGAGCGGCGCAAGCGCAGCGCCGAGCAGAAGTCCGAGTTTCATAATTGAGGCATCCCCGATGACCGGTCGCCCCCACGGTCGCCGGTTCTGACGGCTCCGCTAGGCTGCGGCGGCGACACGGTCGCGACGCTTCCGAGACGCCAGCTTGGCTGTTTTCGAACGCCCGGGTGACAGGTCCTCCCGACACGGAGCGACTTTCATCCTCACGAGATCAAACCGTCACGCTCATTGGCTTGATCGATCCAGACCCCCATGGTTTTGCCGTCGGGCCATCACGGGATTCGGCCTCATGACCTCAAGAACTCTTGCCCTCCTCATCCTGCCCGTCATGTTGCTGGGGGCCTCCTGCGCCTCCGTCGAGGACCGCGGGCCGCAAGGGATTCTGGCGCCGGGCGACCCCGCCAGGGCCGTCATGGCGACCGTCGAGACCGTCGTGACCACCGATCCGGAGGTCGACGCGGACGATCCCGCTTTCTGGGCGGACCCGCGCGATCCGACGCGCGCCGTGATGTTCGGGACTGACAAATCAGACGGTCTGTACATCCACAATCTGGACGGCTCGGTCCGCCAGTTTCTGCCTTCGGGTCCGGTCAACAATGTTGATCTGCGTCCTGGCTTCCCGACCGCGGTCGGCGAGCGGGTTCTGGTCGCCGCCAGCAACGACGCGCCGGGCGGCAACGGCGTGAATCTGTATCTCTTCGATCCGGCGACCCTGACGACCTCGGACTACGGCTTCCTCTCCACGGCCTACGAGCCCTACGGCTTCTGCATGGGTCGGCGGGGCGACGCCTTCTATCTGGTCGTGACCACCAAGGCCGGGACCGTGCACCAGATGACGGTCACGGCGGGGTCGGCGGGGCCGGTGATCGGCGCGGAGCGGGTTCTGACACTGGGCAGCCAGCTGGAAGGCTGTGTCGTCAATGACGCGGCCGACACCCTCTATGTCGGCGAGGAAGACGTCGGCGTATGGCGCTTCGATTTCGATCCGGCCGGGCCATCGACCGCCACAGAGGTCGCCCGTGTCGATCGCAACCGGATCCGGGACGACGTCGAGGGCCTGACGATCCTGCGTGACCGCGGGGTCGAATATCTGATCGTCTCCAGCCAGGGCGACAGCACCTATCCGGTCTATCGCATCGAGGGGGCCGATCACGTCTATGTGGGACGGTTCGCCATCGTCGACGGCCCGGTGATCGACGGCGTCACCCAGACCGACGGGCTGGACGCCTTCTCCGGACCGATCGGCCGGTTCCCCGAGGGCGCTGTGGCGTTTCACGACCACGAGGATGCGCCCAATCCGGGACAGCAGAACTACAAGATCGTGGATTGGCGCGAGATAAGGGCTGCGCTGGGTCTCTAGCTCCGGCGCGCCCGTCTCCTGTCCATCGCGCCGAGTACCATGATGCCGATCGGGATCAGCCAATAGGTCACGCCCGGAAGCCAGGGCGCCGCCGCAAGCGCGGGCGACAGGGCGACAAGCCCCGACAGCACCCCGGTCACCGCCGCCAGCGTCCAGGTCCGCATCCAGGATCGCGCCGCCCGCCGCCCGTCTGCGTCGCCCGGTTCAATCGTCGCCTTCGCCTGCCGGAACAGCAGGGCGAACAGGACCGACAGGAACGAAAACCCGAGGCCGTAGATCATATAGGTCCAGCCCAGCTGATCGAAGCTGGCGAGAAGACCCGCGCCGGGCAATCGGCCGCCCGAGATGAAATGCGCGCCCGTCTCGGTCAGCAGCCGCAACGGGAAGACAAAGACGAGGACGGAGAAGACGATGGCGAGGCTGAGCAGGGTCGCCCGGCCGTCCCGGCGGGGCCCCAGCGACGACCATGCGCGGTGGGCCAGCCAGAACATGACGATGAGGGCGAAGCCGCAGAGAAAGGCCGGAATCCGCGCCAGCGCGTCCAGCAGATTGTCGAACGATCGGAGCGGCTCGCCGCCGGCGATGATCAGCAGCGACACGGCGAAGGCGAAAGCCGCGTCGACGAAGGCGTCCAGCCTCTGCGACTCCACCGGTTTACTGCGGGATGACTGATGCGTCTGATCGCTCATGGCCCGCCCCCGACCGTCCGGCCTCCCCCGACCGAACCCGGAGCGTGCGCGATTCAGGAGCCGGTGACAACGGATCAGGCGTCAGTCGAAGCCGTCCCGGCTGCGGCGACGCGCCTGGCGCCGCCGTCTGCGTTTGAGACTGTTCGCGATTTCGGGACCGAAGAACAACGCCATCATCAGACCGAACCCGGCCGCCAGGCCGACCCCCAGCATGGGCTCAGCCCCACCGGTAGGGCAGAACGGCCGCGAACAACTGCTCGCGGTTGCCGACCCCCAGCTTGACGTAGATACGCCGGACGTGGGTGCGCGCGGTCTGGACCGAGACCGCAAGCTGAAGGGCGGTCTGATCAACCGTCATTCCGTCCAGCAGGCTTCGCAGAATGCGTGTTTCCGACGGCGTCAGCCTGAGATGCGCGCCAACGTCGGACCACAGGTAGCGGTCGGCGTCGGCCATGGCCTGCCAGGTCAGCAACCAGGCCGGCGGCGCGTCTGGCGGCGCGATGGCCTCGGCCCGTACCAGCCAGGCGTCTTCCGCCTTCAGAGCCCAGACACCGCAGCCTGTGTCGAGAGCGCTCAGAAAGGCCCGCAGGCTGTCTTCCTGGCGGCGCAGCGACAGGATCAGGCGATTGTCGCTCAGGCTGACCGGGCCGCGACGTGACATCAAGGCCAGGGCGGCTGCGTTTGACCACAGCACCTCCAGCTCGGCGCTGACCAGCATCTCGGCCGACCGACATGTGGCGGCGCGGTGGTCGAAATAGCGGACCGCTTCGGGTGCACATCGAAACGATGGAGAGCTCGAGGGACGCGGCGCCGACATTGGTTCCACCCTGGATTGACCGAGGGCTGGAAGCTTAGCGGCGCTGGCGCCCCACCCCCACGTCTACGCGTCCCAGTTCCTTGACTGTCCGTCCCAGGTCGGATCCTCAGCCTGTCCGTGACCGGCCGAGCCAGTCGAGCCAGACGTCATAGCGGTACGGTAGCTGCCGCAAGGAATTCGCCGACTGGCCGGTGACCGGCGCACTCGCCGCCTGACCCGGCGAATGCCCGAAGCGACTGCGAAACACCCGACTGAAGTGCGCTTCGCTGGCGAAGCCGTGCTGATAGGCGACCTGCGACACGGTCGGGTGTCGTCCGGCCCGGCGGCGAAGGACGTCGCGGGCGCGTTCGAGTCGCAACGTCTGAATCCGCCTTTGAACGCCGCCATAGTTGGCGAAGGCCCGGTAAAGCGTTGATCGGGAGGCCCCCGCAGCAGCGGCGATCTCGTCCGGGGTCAAGGTCGGATCCAGCAGGCGCAACTCAATGGCGCGCGTCGCCCTGATCCGCACCGTCCGGTAGACCGCCTCGGTCTGGTCGGCTGTCGGCCTCACGAATCGTCCGACACCGCGCCCGGCGATCAGCAGGGCCGCTTCGATAGCGGCGTCGCCCTCCTCATGGGTGAGGTCCGCGGCAACTTCGGCCAGCGTGGTCAGATGGCCCGCCAGCAAGCGGGTGACGGCCAGGCTCGCCGGCATGGCCAGCCCATGGATTTCGCCTGCCAGCATCCAGTCGGGCGCCTGCGCGCGCGGGATGGTCAGGTTGATGACATCCACCTGGTCAATGTTGGACACGGACGGGCGGCTGAAATCGCGGAAATGGATCGTGCCCGGGCCGCTGCGGACATCCCGACCGTCACAGTCTCCGCGCAGGTTCGACAGGTTCAGGAAGAGGTTGATGGAATCGACATGCGACCGCCGGATCAGAGGCGCGGGACGCCTGAGGGTCTGGGCGCTTGATCGTCCCCGCCCGATGGCGCCGCTCTCGAACAGCGTGATCGATGTCCGATTGGCGAATGCGACGGCATCCGCCCGCGACACGTCAGCGACTTCGTACAGATCCCCGATCGCCTGACGATAGAAGTCAAAGGCGCCGGGTTCACCCACGGACGAAATGTCCCAGGCATGGGTCGCCGGAGACGCGACAAGCTTAACCATTACAAATCTTTGTGGATTCGGTTCCCGCAAACCTAGGCCAGCCCGACCTCAACGCAAGCGAGGAATTTCCGGCCACACCACTTCCGCTAGATGCTTTCGCTTTCCTCCAGCTCGCCGACCGAGACCGGGTCGCCCGGCAGCGCCGCGACGGCGGCGACCCAACGGGCGGCGCGAAGCGTCAAACACCGCTGCATTCGGTTCCGGCGCTCCCGCCAGACCTGGCCCGCGGGGGGCGCACCGGTACGTTTTACGGGCTGGAGCCGGACAGCGCTCGGCCTAACTGAAGGAGCCGCGCGCATTCGCGTCGGAGCCGCCCGGTTCCCGGGTAATCGCGAGGTCCAGCCTTTCCCGCGGGAAAGGGGCCTTCCAGTCTTGAGAGTTTAATCCATGCGAACCTACCTGCCGCTCACCCTGATCGCCGTGTCGACCTTGCTCGCCTCTTGCGGGACGATCGCTGAAAGTACGAACAACCTCAGCGACGACAGCATCGCCAATCAAACGTCTGGCGTGCTGGGCTATGCGCCATCGGATCTGACCGTGGTCAGCCGTCGGACCAGCGGCGTGAACACCTATGTGGAAGTCCGGGCTGAGGACGGCAGAAGTTTCAACTGCATCGTGAACGGCGGCAATCTGCTGTCGCTCGGTCTGACAAATCCCCCGTCGTGTGCGCCCAAGGGACAGCCTGTACAGAGCGGACCGGGTCGCTAGGCGTCGTCCATTTGACGAGGAGCCGTCCTGACACACGTCGGGCGGCTTTTCGTTCGCCTTTCTGGTCTGGCGACCGGGCCTCTTCAATCGACTGGAGCGGGCGAAGAGATTCGAACTCTCGACCCCAACCTTGGCAAACTCACGCCGCCCGGGGCGGAAATTGAAAAAGGCCCGATCTGGCGACCGGGCCTCTTCAATCGACTGGAGCGGGCGAAGAGATTCGAACTCTCGACCCCAACCTTGGCAAGGTTGTGCTCTACCACTGAGCTACGCCCGCACTTCAGTCGGAGGCGGGCGTATAGCGGGAAGGCCCGACCTCTCGCAAGTCCCCCGTCGCACAATTCGGCGCTCAAGCAGCGAGCAACCGCGTTGCGGGCGTTAGCGCCTGCGCGAAGTGCATCCGCGCGTCAGCGCGGCGCCAACCGGATTGCGCCGTCGAGCCGGATGCATTCGCCGTTGATATAGACGTTGCGGGCCAGCTCCAGCACCAGCGAGGCATAGTCCGCGGGCGTGCCCAGACGGCTGGGGAAGGGGATGGCGGCGGCCAGGGCGTCCTGGATCTTCTGGTCCATGCCGGCCATCATCGGCGTCCACATGATGCCGGGCAGGATGGTGTTGCAGCGAATGCCTTCCTGGGCGAGGTCGCGGGCGACCGGCAGCGTCATGGCATAGACGCCGCCCTTGGAGGCCGAATAGGCCGCCTGGCCGATCTGGCCGTCCTGGGCCGCCACCGAGGCGGTGTTGACGATCAGGCCGCGTTCGCCATCGGCCATGGGCTCCAGCGTCACCATGCCAGCGGCCGACTGGCTGAGCACCCGGAAGGTGCCGAACAGATTGACCCGCACGGTGCGTTCGAACCCGGCCATGTCGTGGGCGCGGATCTCGCCGGTGTCCTTCTTGCGGCTGACGGTCTTCTGCCCGGTGGCGATGCCGGCGCAATTGATCGTCAGACGCTCCTGGCCGTGGGCGGCGCGGGCCTTTTCGAAACCGGCGGCCACCGAGGCGTCGTCGGTCACGTCGACCAGGCAGAAGATCCCGCCGATCTCCCTGGCCACGGCCTCGCCCTTCTCGGCGTTCATATCGAACAGGGCGACCTTCGCGCCCGTGGCCGCGATGGCGCGCGCCGTCCCCTCGCCGAGGCCCGAGGCTCCGCCCGTCACCACCGCCGCAATCGACCCGTCGAGTTTCATGGCCGGAGCCCCTATGTTGTTTGAACCTGAGAACGTCGCGGGGATTTAGCCGCCATGACCACGAATGCCAAACCGATGACCCCTGAAGACGCGCTGGATCCGTCCCGCGCCCTCGTGCCCTCCGTCCAGCAGGTCAATGAGGTACGGGTGCAGAAGGGGTTCTGGCCCAAGATCCGGCGCACCGCGGCCTGCATCCCCTTCGCGCGTCAGGTGATCAGCGTCTATTACACCGCGCGGGATCCCGAGACGCCGATGGCGGCCAAGGGTATCATGCTGGGCGGGCTGGCCTATTTCATCCTGCCCATCGACGCCATCCCCGATGTCTTCGCCGGCATCGGCTTCACCGACGACGCCGCGGTCATCGCAGCCCTGATAGCCACCCTGGGAACCCATATCAAACGCCGCCACAAGGATCAGGCCGACGCGGCGCTGGAACGGTTGCGGGACGACTAGACCGCCTGATGGGAGCGGAGCCAGCCGGTGATCGACAGACGGTCCCTGGGGGCGAAGCTGGCCACCTGGGTCACGGCGTGGCGCATCGGCACGGCGAAGATGTTGAGGGCGTTGAAGGCGGGCGCGAAGCCTTCCTCGATGTGTCCGTCTGCGCCCTCAAAGGCCAGCACCCCGCCCCAGTCGGCGCGCCAGCCGCGGGTCAGGTTCAGCACATAGGCATAGAGCCGGTTCTTGCCCTCGGCCCCGTCGTCGTGGCCGGTCAGGACGTGGCCGGGCCGGTAGCGCGTGGCCTGGGCGTCGGCGAAATCGATGCGGTCATCGCCGGTCACGCCCCGGACGAAGGCGAGGAAGTCCGGGCCATTGAGGAAGTCGAGCACCTCGCTGACGGCGTCGCGCGGCGCGTCTTCGGGCTCGAGATCCAGACGGCGGGTGTCGAAGATGTACTGCATGCGCGGTTCGGCCCCGTCGACGCGGGCCTGATCGATCCAGCCCTGTTTGCCGGGCTCGGCGGCGACGCGCCCGCTCAGGGGCAGTTCGAAGAATTCGCCCCCGGCCGAGACGCTGACCTTCCACCCGTCGAAGGCCTCCATGGCCGCGACCACCGCTTCGGCGCTGTCGAGATCGAGGACGCCCGGGATGTGCAGTCGCCGCCGCGCCTCGAACGCCCTGTGCAGCGCCGCGACGTCCAGCGACGGCGACAGCCGCAGGGTCACGAGTCGACCGTGACCACGACCTTGCCCATCACCGACCGGTCGCCCAGCGCCTTGATCGCCTCATGGGCGCGTTCCAGCGGGAAGGTCTGGCTGACGCGCGGACGGATCTTTCCATCCTCCCAGAAGCGCAGCAGGTCGGCCATGTTGGCGGCGTGGGCGGCGGGGTCGCGCATCACCGCGGCGCCCCAGAAGACCCCGATCACCGACACCGACTTCAGCAGGGTCAGGTTCAGCGGCAGGGATGGAATCCCGGCCGGGAAGCCAACCACCAGATAGCGGCCGTTCCAGTCCATCGACCGGATGGCCGGCTCGCAATAGTCGCCACCGACCGCGTCATAGACCACGTCCGGACCATCGCGGCCCGAGGCCAGTTTCAGCTCGCCCGACAGCTCCTTCTGGGCCGCCTTGTCCATCTTGCCGGACGGATAGATCAGGCCATTGTCGGCGCCGGCTTCGAGCGCGAACTGGACCTTGTCGTTGGTCGAGGCCGCGGCGATGACATGCGCGCCCATGGCCTTGCCCAGCTCGACCGCGGCCACGCCGACGCCGCCGGCAGCGCCCAGCACCAGCAGACTCTCGCCCGCCTTCAGCTGGGCCCGATCCTTCAGGGCGTAGTAGGAGGTGCCGTAGGTCATCACCAGGGCGGCGGCGGTGTTGAAATCCATGGCGTCGGGGATCTTCATCACCGAGGCGGCCGGGACCGCCAGCCGTTCGACCATGCCACCCCAGCCGGGCACGGCGATGACGCGGTCGCCCTTGCGGACCGTGGTCACCCCCTCGCCGACGGCCTCGACCACGCCCGCTACCTCGCCGCCGGGCGAGAAGGGGCGAGTCGGCTTGAACTGGTATTTGTCCTCGATGATCAGGGTGTCAGGGAAGTTGACGCCCACGGCCCGGACCTCGATGACAACCTCGCCCTTCATCGGCCTGGGATCCAGCACCTCCTCGACGACGAGGGTTTCGGGACCGCCGGGGGCCTTGGACAGGACAGCGCGCATCAGGGGGTCTTTCTGAAGGGGTTCGGGGCCGGGGCCCGACCGGGGAGGAGGCTCAGATCAATCTGGCGCACCCAGCCGGTGATTGACAGACGCGGGGCTCCGGCGAAAGGGGCCACACAGGAGACGGCGTGAGGCTGGGGCACACGGAACAGGTTGAGCGCGTTCCAGGCCGGGCTGTAGGCCTCGGCCACATGGCCGTCGGCGTCGATGAAGTTCAGCAGTCCGCCCCAGTCCGTCCGCCAGTGCGGCGTCAGGTTCAGGACATAGGCGTAAAGCCGGCCCTTGCCCTCGGCCAGGTCGTCATGCTGGGTCAGATAATGCCCGCGTTCGTACCGGGTGGCCTGTGCGTCGACGAAATTGGGGCGCTGATCACCGGTCAGCGCGCGCACGAAATCGAGGAACGCCGGGCTGTTGAGAAAGGCATAGGCGGCCGCCAGCTCTGCAGCGAGCGGTTGGCGTTGCTCGGCCAGATCGCTGATGCGGACGTTGTCGAACATATAGTGGAAGCCGTCGCGCGCCTCGGCATGGGCCAGTTGAAGGAAGCGCATCGCCTGGTCAGGCGGAAAGGCCTCCAGCTGTTCGACGGGCACGTCGACGGTCTGGCCGCCGCCCATGGTCGAGCAGAGCCAGAGTTTCTCGGTCGCGAGCGCGCGGTGCAGCATCTCGGCTGACGCAGGCTTGAGGAAGCCGGGGATGTGGATTCGGCCGAATTGTTTGAAGGCGGCAGTCATGGACGACGGCTTCAGGCCCGGATCGATCTCGATGCGGGCGGAATTCGAAACCGCGAAGGATCCTCGATCTTGCACGGATCATCCCTTGGCGCGCATGACGGGCGAAAGCCTTGCCATCTTACTGCAAAGCTAGCGACCCTGGACCCGAGAGAAAAGAGGCCCCGATGACCGGCAGACCCGCCCTCATCCTCCACGGCGGCGCCGGCGCCCGGCGCGAACGCGACTACACCCTCGAAATCGCCCACATGGGCGAGGTCGTCGCGGCCATGAAGGCGCGGCTGGACGCGGGGGCGTCGGCGCTGGACGTGGCGGTCGAGGCGACGGTGCTGCTCGAGGATTCCGGTCTCTATGTCGCCGGCCGCGGGGCCTCGCCCAATCTGGCGGGAGCCTATGAGCTGGACGCCAGTCTGATGGACGGGGCGACGCGCAAGGCCGGGGCGGTCGCCGCCCTGCAGGGCTTCCGCAATCCCGTCGTGGCCGCGCGCGCCGTGATGGACCGCACGCCCCATGTGATGCTCGCCGGCGAGGGCGCCGCCCTGTTCGCACTCGATCAGGGACTGGAGCGGATCGCCGATGAAACCGCCTGGTACACCCGGGCCGGTCAGGGCGAGGACAATCATCCGCCGGGGACGCTGGCGCACGGCACGGTCGGCTGCTGCGTGCTGGACCGCGACGGACGGCTGGCGGCGGCGACCTCGACGGCGGGCGTATTCGGCAAGATGCCGGGCCGCGTGGGCGACACCCCGATCCCCGGCGCCGGCAGCTGGGCCGACGGGCGCGTCGCGGTCTCGGGCACCGGTCAGGGCGAATACTTCATCCGCGTCGCCGCCTGCGTTCAGGTCAGCTGGCGCGTCGCCGCGGGCCAGACCCTGGCCGAAGCGGGCCGCGCCGTGATCGACGAGATCGGCGGCATGGGCGGGGACGGCGGCCTGATCGCCCTGGACCGCGACGGGAACATCGCCGCGCCCTTCAACAGCCAGGGCATGAAACGGGCCTGGCTGACCCCCGACGGCGAGATCGGGGTCGAGGTGTTCGGGCGCTAGACGGAGGAGCCTTACGGCGATTTAATCCTCTGGCGAACGTGGTTCATCCGGCGTTCACCGCCCGCCACGCTAAAGCTTGCCGCGAAAACCGGGAGCCCGAAATGAAGTCCGCCACGACCGCCGTCCTGGCCGCCGCCCTGCTCGCCGCCACGGCCTGTGCGCCCGTCATCGAGGGCGGTCCGCCCATCGCCTTGCCGATCGGCCTGCAGGAGACCGCCCAGGTCGGCAGCATCACCCTGTCGACCGGCTGGCTCGACGCCGAGGAGGATTTTTCGGAGACCTTCTCCGAAGAGGTGCACGAGGAACTGCGGCGCTGCATGTGGGGCACCGCGCCGATCAACGTCCGGGTCCATGTCGACGAGATGCAGCGCGCCGGCCGGCTGGAAACCCTTTTCACCGGCGACGGCGTCCATACGCTTTCGGGCACGGTGGAGTTCGTCGATCCGGCCAACAACCGCGTGCTCGGCCGCTTCCCTGTTTCGGTGGCGACCAGCGCCCAGGGCCGCCTCGGCGGCGTGCTCGGCGACCGCCAGATGATGGTGTCCGAAGAATTCGGCCGCGCCGTCTGCGAGCAGGCCTTCGGCCGCAATCCGCGCGACCGCGGACCGCATAACGCGACGGGGGGCTGACGGCACCGGGGCGGCGTCTCAACGCCGTCGATCGGGCTGGATCAGGGCGTCGCCCGGCCGGCGGCGATGGTGCTTTGCCTGCCGTAACCGACGACGCCGGCGGAATCACTGGCGTTTCCGCGCCGATGGCCGCCGCTCATGCATCTGTAGTCCTGCCGGGGGTCGCCGGTCTGGCTGCCGGTCCGGACCAGTTCGGAGTCAGCGCTGCACTGCTCGGCCCGCTCGGCCATCGTCAGGTTGACGGGTTCGACCGTGGTGCTGCAGGCGCCGAGGGCGAGCGTCCCTCCGGCCAGAAGAATGGAAACCATCGAAGCACGCATAGCTGGTCCTCCTTCGGAGGCCGGCAGATCGGCCCCTGCCGGGAAATAGATACCCGCCGTGACCGCTCGTCAAGGTTGATTTATCCAGCCTGAAGTTGCGGAATCGCATGGAGACGTCAGCAAAAAGGGCCGGCGGATCGCTCCGCCGGCCCTCTTCGTTTCGTCCGGCCCGAAGCCTACTCCGCGGTACCCCGCGCCAGGTTGCGCAGCACATACGGCATGACCCCGCCGGCCTTGAAGTAGTCCAGCTCGGTCTGGTTATCGATGCGGCAGCGGACCGGGAAGCGGGCCATCTTGCCGTCCGACGGACGGAACAGCTCGACCCACAGGTCCTGACGCGGACGCAGCTTGCCGATGTTGACGTCCGACAGGCCGCGGATGGTGACGATCTCCTCGCCGGTCAGACCCAGACGGGTCCAGCCCTCGGCCTTGAACTGCAGCGGCACCACGCCCATCCCGACCAGGTTGGAGCGGTGGATGCGCTCGTAGCTCTCGGCCAGGACGGCGCGGACGCCCAGCAGGCGGGTGCCCTTGGCGGCCCAGTCGCNNGTCGCGCGACGAGCCGGTGCCGTATTCCTTGCCCGCGAAAACGACCAGCGGCCGGCCCTCGGACTGGTAGCGCATGGCGGCGTCATAGATCGACATCGTGTCCTGCGACGGGAAGTGGCGGGTGACGCCGCCCTCGATGTCAGGCGTGATCTTGTTGCGGATGCGG
>NZ_DDRM01000041.1:28021-29509 GCF_002343105.1 Brevundimonas sp. UBA2416 | reverse complement strand
GGCGAAGGTGCCGCGCATCATGACTTCGTGATGGCCGCGGCGGGCGCCGTAGCTGTTGAAGTCCAGCGCGTCGACGCCGCGGTTGGTCAGCCAGGCCCCGGCGGGCGAGGTCTTCTTGATCGAACCGGCCGGGCTGATGTGGTCGGTGGTGATGCTGTCGCCGAAGATGGCCAGCACGCGGGCCTCGACGATGTCGGTGACCGGGGTCGGCTCCATCGACAGGCCCTCGAAATACGGAGGGTTGGCGACATAGGTCGAGCTGTCGTCCCAGGCGTAGGTCTGGCCGCCCTCGACCTTGATGCCCTGCCAGTGTTTGTCGCCCTTGAAGACGTCGGCGTAGCGTTTGGCGAACATGGCCGGGGTGACGCATTTCTTCTGGATGTCGGCGATCTCTTTCGAGGTCGGCCAGACGTCCTTCAGGAAGACATCCTTGCCCTTCTTGTCCTGACCGATCGGATCCTTCGAGATGTCGATCCGCATCGAGCCGGCGAGGGCGTAGGCGACGACCAGCGGCGGCGAGGCCAGATAGTTGGCCTGGACGTCGGGGTTCACCCGGCCTTCAAAGTTGCGGTTGCCCGACAGCACCGAGGCGCCGACCAGACCGTTGTCGTTGATGGCCTTGGAGATGCTGTCCGACAGCGGGCCCGAGTTTCCGATACAGGTGGTGCAGCCGTAGCCGACCAGGTTGAAGCCCATGGCGTCCAGATCGGCCTGCAGGCCGGCGGCGGTCAGATAGTCGGTGACCACCTGCGAGCCGGGGGCCAGCGAGGTCTTGACCCAGGGCTTGACCGACAGACCCAGCTTCTTCGCCTTGCGCGCCACCAGACCGGCGGCGATCAGGACCGACGGGTTGGAGGTGTTGGTGCAGGAGGTGATGGCGGCGATGACGACATCGCCGTCGCCGAGGTCGAATTTCTCACCCTCGACCTTGACGCGCGGGGCGTCGACCGGGCGGTTGAAGACCTCGGTCAGGGCGGTTTCGAACGACGGGGCGGCCACGGTCAGCTCGACCTTGTCCTGCGGGCGTTTCGGGCCGGCGATCGAGGGCACGACGGACGCCATGTCCAGTTCGAGGATGTCCGAGAACACCGGGTCTTCCGAGGTCTCGTCGATCCACAGGCCCTGGGCCTTGGCGTAGGCTTCAACCAGCGCGACGCGCGCCTTGTCGCGGCCCGTGGCGGTCAGATAGCCGATGGTCGCCGCCGAGACGGGGAAGAAGCCGCAGGTGGCGCCGTATTCCGGGGCCATGTTGGCGATCGTGGCCTGGTCCTCGATGGTCAGGCTGATGACGCCGGGGCCGAAGAACTCGACGAATTTCCCGACCACGCCCTTCTTGCGCAGCATCTGGGTGACCGTCAGCACCAGATCGGTGGCGGTCGCGCCTTCCGGCAGGGCGCCGGTCAGGCGGAAGCCGACGACTTCCGGAATCAGCATGGGGATGGGCTGACCCAGCATGGCGGCTTCGGCCTCGATGCCGCCGACGCCCCA
>NZ_DDRM01000041.1:2238-27864 GCF_002343105.1 Brevundimonas sp. UBA2416 | reverse complement strand
GCCTCGATGCCGCCGACGCCCCAGCCGAGGACGGCCAGGCCGTTGATCATGGTGGTGTGGCTGTCGGTGCCGACCACGGTGTCGGGATAGGCGACGGTCGCCTTGCCCTCGGCCACGGTCCAGACGGTCTGGGCCAGGTTCTCGAGGTTCACCTGGTGGCAGATGCCGGTGCCGGGGGGCACGACGCGGAAATTGTTGAAGGCCGACGAACCCCAGCGCAGGAAATTATAGCGCTCGATGTTGCGCTCATATTCGCGCTCGACGTTCTGGTTGAAGGCGCCGGGCGTGCCGAAATGGTCGACCATGACCGAGTGGTCGATGACCAGATCAACGGGCACCAGCGGATTGATCTTGGTCGCGTCGGCGCCGAGCGCGCTCATGGCGTCGCGCATGGCGGCCAGGTCGACCACGGCGGGCACGCCGGTGAAGTCCTGCATCAGGACCCGGGCCGGGCGGAAGGCGATCTCGTGCTCGACCGAGCCCTTGTTCTCGATCCATGCGGCGACGGCCCTGAGGTCGGCTTCGCTGACGGAAACCCCGTCCTCATTGCGCAGCAGGTTCTCCAGCAGCACCTTCATCGAGCGCGGCAGGCGGGAAATCCCGGTCAGGCCCGCTTCCTCAGCGGCCGGAAGGCTGTAATAGGCGTATTTCTTGCGCCCGACGGTGATGTCCCGGCGGGTCTTGAGGCTGTCGACTGACGGCATGGAGAGGCTTCCTCTGGTTCACGCCGCCCGACAATCCGGTTGCACGAACGCGCGGTCGACGGCGGGGCGCACAGGTCCCCGACGCGCGCGGCGAACGCCTGCTGCGGCGGGGCCGGATATAGCGAGGGTTCCGGGGCGCGTCCATGTATCCCCGTCGGGCATGGGGTCATTGCGAACGGGTCGCACAAACGCTCTCCCTCCCCCGAAGTGGGGAGGGTGGTCGCGCAGCGACCGGGTGGGGAATTCCAGACGCACCCCACCCTGTCGTCGCTTCGCGCCGACATCCCTCCCCATGAAGGGGAGGGAGACGCAGTGATCACCGTCTCCGCCCTCACGGTTTCCCGCGGCGAACGCGTGCTGTTCCGTGACCTGTCCTTCCACATCGCCCCGGGCGAGGCCGTGGCCCTGACCGGCGCCAATGGCGCGGGCAAGACCAGCCTGCTGCGTGCGCTGGCCGGCTTCATCCGGCCCGATGCGGGGATCATCGCCTTCGCCGACAGCGAACCCGCCGAGGCCCGGACGCGCCACATCCACTGGCTGGGCCATCAGGATGGGCTGAAGACCGGCCGTCGGGCTCGCGACGAACTGACCTTCCAGTCGGAATGGGCCGGCGCCGATGCGGACGGGATCGCCGCCGCGATCGATGTCCTCGCGCTGGAGCCCCTGCTTGACCTCGAGGTGCGCAAGCTGTCGGCCGGACAGCGCCGCCGCCTGGCCTTCGCGCGTCTGGTCGCCGCGCCGCGCCCCCTGTGGCTGCTGGACGAGCCCTTCGCCCCGCTGGACGCCCGCTGGCGGGCGGCGCTGGGCCTGATGATGCAGGCGCATCTCGACAAGGGCGGCGCCATCCTCGCCGCCGTTCATGATCCCCTGCCGGTCACGGCGCGGCCGCTCGATATCGGGGCCGGGCGATGAAGGGGCTGATGATCCTGTTCCGGCGCGAGCTGGCCCTGGCATGGTCCGGCGGCGGCGGGCCGCTGCTAGCCTGCGGCTTCTTCCTGTGTCTGACGGCGCTGATTCCGCTGGCGGCGGGCGGCGACCCGGCGGGCCTGAGGCCGATCGCCGGCGGCGTCGCCTGGCTGGCCCTCGCCCTGTCCTCGATCCTGTCGCTGGAGCGGCTGTTCGAGCGCGATCTGGAGGACGGCGCCCTCGACCTCATCGCCCTCGGCCCCGTCCCGCTGGAGCTGGTCGTCCTGACCAAGGCCAAGGCCCAGTGGCTGGCGGTCGGCGTGCCGCTGGCCCTGACCGCCCCGGTCGCCGCCATCACCCTGGGCCTGCCGCCGTCGCTGGCCCCGCTGGTCGCGCTTTCCGCCCTGATCGGTTCGCTCGGCTTCGCCCTGACCGGCGCGCTGGGCGCGGCGCTGGCGCTCGGGTCGAAGCGCGGCGGCCTGCTGATCGCCGTGGTCGTGCTGCCGCTGTTCATCCCGCCGGTGGTGTTCGGCGCGGGCGCGCTCGAGCGGGCCGTCAACGGCCTTGATCCGGCCCCGGCGCTCGCCTTCCTCGCCGCCTATGTCCTGTTCGCGGCCGTGGTCACACCGTTTGCTGGCGCGGCGGCAGTGCGGAACGCGCAGGGGTGAGGCCAGCCGCGCGAAGCGCAATTTGAGGCGGTTGTCGGCTCAGGGTTCGTCACAACGGACACAACGGTCTCACAGCGGGCACGACGGGGCCGGAGCCTGACGCGATCCCGTTGTGTTCGTCGTGGCTTCGTTGTGTCCGTTGTGATGAACCAGCTCGACCCAGGGGTTCTTGGGCTTCGCGCGGTGGAACCCGCCGGTCAGGCCTTCTTCACGAACTCGGTGCGCAGCACCAGCCCGCGGACCTTGTCGACATTGGCCTCGATCTCGTCCGCATCCCCGGTCAGGCGGATGTTCTTGACCAGGGTCCCGCGCTTCAGCGTCACCCCGCCCGAGCCCTTGACCTTGAGGTCCTTGATCAGGGTCACGCTGTCGCCGTCGGCCAGGATGTTGCCGTTGGAGTCCTTGGTCACGTCGTCGGTCATGGCGGGTCTTTCGGGTCGGGAGTATCGCCCCATAGCACGCCGCCCGCGACCAGACGCCACCCGGAGAAGTCCGTATATGGCGCGCGCCCGTCCGGCCCGCTAAAGACCGGACGATGTTCGGCCTCGCCAATCCCGACCGGTTCCTGCGCTTCACCCGTCCGCTGACGCCGGTGCTGTGGGGGCTGGCCGCCGTCCTGCTGGCGGCCGCGACCTGGTTCAGCTTCATCGCGCCCGAGGACTATCAGCAGGGCGATACGGTGCGGATCATGTTCGTCCATGTGCCCGCCGCCACGCTCGGCCTGATGGCCTATGCCGCGCTGGGCGTGTCCAGTTTCTTCGCCCTGGTGTTCCGCCATCCGCTGGCCGATGCCGCCGCCCGCGCCGCCGCCCTGCCCGGCGCGGCGTTTACGGCCCTGGCGCTCGTGACCGGCAGCCTGTGGGGCAAGCCGATGTGGGGGGCCTGGTGGGCCTGGGGCGATGCGCGGCTGATGTCGGTGCTGATCCTGTTCCTGTTCTACCTCGGCTATATGGCGCTGCGGGCCTCAATCGACGATGAGGCGAAGGCGGCGCGGGCCGCCGCGGTGCTGGGGCTGGTCGGGCTGATCAATCTGCCGATCGTCAAATTCTCGGTCGACTGGTGGAACACCCTGCACCAGCCGGCCTCGTTGCTGCGGGCCGATGGACCGTCGATGTCCGCCGTCTTTCTCACGCCCCTGCTGATGATGATGGCCGCCTGGACCGCCCTGTTCCTGGCCATCTGGCTGACCTCGATCCGCACCGAGATCATTCGCCGGCGGGTGCTGTCGATCCGCGCCCGCAGGGCTCTGGAGGCCTGATCATGCTCGACCTCGACATGGGCAAATACGCCGCCTTCGTCTGGCCCGCCTGGGGCCTGAGCGCCGTCGTTCTGGCCGCGCTCACCGCCCGCGCCCTGACCTCGGCCCGCCGCTGGTCAGCGGAGCTCAAGCGGCTGGAAGACGAACCCCGGTCATGAGCCGCTGGCTCTCCGTCGTCCCGCTGATCGTCCTCGTGGCGCTGGCGGCCCTGTTCATCGGCTGGTCGCTGAAGCGCGATCCGGCGATCAAGCCTGACGCCATCGTCGGCCAGCCGATCCCCGAGACCGTCCTGCCGCTGCTGACGGGCGACCAGCCCGGTCCCGGCCATCTCGACCTGAAGACCGCGGGTGTCGGCAAGCCGATGCTGGTCAATGTGTTCGCCAGCTGGTGCGCGCCCTGCCGGGCCGAGCATCCCGCTCTGATGGCGCTCCAGGCGCGCGGCGTGGCCGTGGTCGGGGTGGCCTGGAAGGATGATCCCGTCGCCACCCGCGCCTTCCTCGACGAACTCGGCGATCCCTATACCATGGTGCTGGTCGACCGGGATGGCCGGGCGGGCCTCGATCTTGGCATCACCGGCGCGCCCGAAACCTTCGCCGTCAATGCCATGGGTCAGGTCGTGGCCAAGTCGTCCGGGCCCCTGCTCGACGCGGCCGAGATCGAACGGCTGGTCGCCGCCATTCAGGCGCCGGCCCGGCCGCTGCCCACGTCCACGCCGCGCGAACCGGGGCGTTAACCTCTTTCCGACGGTTTTCGTTAACCCTGCCGGCATGAGCGCGATTCGACCCAACCTGCCGTCCTTCCCGACCCCGCTGCAGCCCGCACAGGCCCCTGTGCGCGCGGCGCGTTCGGACTTCTTCAGGGCGGCGCTGGATGCGGTGCAGGCCGGGGGCGCAGAACCGCCCGTTCGCACAGCGACAGTGCAGTCCACAACGGCGGCTGACGAAGAGCGGCCCCCGCGCCCCGGCGCCCTGCTGGACATCCGCGTCTAGCCATCCACCGCCTCGTTCGGCCTTCACGCGAAAATGAGCGGCGCGTTTTCGCCTGCCGTGATTAACCTTTGCGCCATGCGGACGAGGGGCTGGATCATCCCTGTTGCGGCTCTCACGGCCGCTCTTGTCGCGGCGGGGTCTGTGGCCCAGCCGTCGTCGGCCCGTGCCGCCCGGGAAGCCCCGCCTGAGCCCGTGGTCATCGAACTGTTCACCGCCCAGGGCTGCGCCGGCTGTCCCGAGGCCAACGCCCGGTTCGAGTCCGTCGCGACAGAGCCCGGCGTGATCGCCCTGACCTACGCCGTCGACTACTGGGACTATCTGGGCTGGGAGGACACCTTCGCCCGGCCGGAGTTCGCCCAGCGCCAGCGCGCCTATCGCAAACCCCTGCGGCTGCGGGACGTCTCGACCCCCCAGGTGGTGATCGACGGCCGCCGTCAGGTCGTCGGCGCCCAGACGCCGGCCCTGCAGAGCGCCATCGACGAGGAGGCCGCGCGCCGCGTCTTTCCGCCCGAGATCGAATTCCGCGAGGGCGGCGACCGCGTCGGGGTCGGCTCGGGCCGCGCGCCGGCCGGGGGCGCCGAGGTGGTGGCCGTGACCTTCACGCCCGGGCCGCAGGAGGTCGAGATCGCGCGGGGCGACAACCGCGGGCGCACGGTGCGGCACATGAACGTGGTGCGCTCGGTGCGGACGCTCGGCGAATGGACCGGCCGTCCCGCCCTCTACGCCCTGCCCGCCGCGCTGGAACCAGGGCTGGCCGTCGCCGTCCTGGTTCAGGCGAAGGATGACCGGCGCATCCTGAACGGCGCCGTCCTGGCTCCGCACTGAGACATCGGCGGCGTCGTGTCAGTTTCCGTCAGTATCCCCGTTCTCCCAAAGCTCCGGAAAGTGCATGATCGGCCCGCAGTCCATGGGCCGGACAGCGAGCGGGAACGGTGATGCGTATCGGCGGACGGACATGGATCGGCGCGGGCCTGGCGATCAGCCTGCTTTTCGGCTGCGCCGCCATGGCGGCGGCCGGGCAGGACGACCTTGCCAATACGCCGGCCGCGCGCGGCGTCACCCAGGTCCTCACCGCCGCCGAACTGGCCGCCTGGGGCCGCGACCGCAATGACGCAGGGGCCCTGATCATGGCCGCGCGTCTGCTGGCCGAGGTGCCTGTTCGCCAGGCCGGAGACGAGGCCCCCTTCCTGACCGCCGCCAGCCTGCTGGACGAGGCCGCGGCCATGGCCGGTGACAATCCCGGCGTCGTCGACGCCATCGACCGGCTGCGCGACCCCCTGACCCGGGGCGTGCGCTCCTCAACCTTCGGGGCCGGTCCGGTCCTGACCGTGAAATCGCTGCAGGCCCGCGAGCGCTGGGCCTTCGACGTTGAGGCGCGCGGCGGTGAAATCCTGCGCGTCGCGGCCATCGGCGACGGCGACACCAATATCGACCTGGTCGTGCGCGACGCCCGCGGCGCCGTGGTCTGCCGCGACGGCTTCGGTGACCACTATCCGGTCTGCACCGTCTCGCCGCGCGCCGGCGGCCAGATGCAGATCGACATCGTCAACCGCGGCGACGTCTGGACCAAGGTCCAGGTCCTGAGCAACTGAGGCCCTGCCGGATGATCGCTGCCAGACTCGCAAGGTATCTGGCTTCGGTCGCCGCAATCGCCGCCGTCCTCGGCGCCGGCCCCGCTCCCGCGCGTCAGGAGTCGCCCGCCGCCCTGCGCGCCGAGGCGTATGAGGCCGCGCAATGGGCCATCGCCTCCGACGCCGCCGACGCCCTGGCGCGTGTTTCGGCCCGGTTCGCCCAGGGCGACGACGCCCTCGGCCGGCTGGCGGAAGAGCGCGAGACCCTGATCGAGCGCCGCGATCGGCTGGAGCGCGAACTGGAGCGGCTCTACGCCTCGGAAGACGCCGCCGCCCTGGCCGAACGCGCGCGGAGCCGGACCGCGTGGGAGGCGACCGTCGAACGACTGCGGACCGTGGACGCCGACATCGACGCCCGCTTCCCCGCCTATTCCGAACTGACCAGCCCGCGCGCCCTGTCGATCGCCGAGACCCAGGCCCTGCTCGGCCCCGACGAGGGCCTGCTGCTGGTGCTGGTCAATCCCGAGGCGACCTATGTCTGGGGCGTTTCGCGTGAGCGGGTCGAATGGGCCCGGGCGGAGACCCTCGGCGACGCGGCCATGACCGAGGCGGTGAACCGGCTGCGCGCCTCCCTGACCAGCGCCGGCGCCGTGCGCGGCGGGCAGGACGTCGATCCGCTCCTGTTCGCGGGGCCGCAGGCGACACCCTTTGATCGCTCCACGGCGCATCGTCTGTACACGGAGCTCGTAGAGCCGGTCGAAAGCGCCTTTGAAGGCAAGACCACCCTGATCTCGGTCGTCACCGGCGCCCTGACCTCCCTGCCCCTGTCGGTGCTGACGACCGGCGCGCCGTCCGGCTCCGATGCCGCGCCCGAAGCCCTGGCAGCGACACCATGGCTGATCGACCGTTACGCCCTCGCCACCCTGCCGTCGGTGTCGAGCCTTGAGGCCCTGCGCTGTCATCTGGTCGCCGACCCCGCGCTGCGCAGCCCCGGCTGTCCGCCCCGTCGCGGGGCCGTGGCGCGCCGGGCCGACGCCGGCGGCGCCCGCCTGCACCTCGCCGCCTTCGGGGCCCCGCTGCTGACCGGCGAACCTGTGAACGCCACGCGCGGCTCGCCGGCGGCGGACGATGTCATGGGCGAAGGCCGGCTGGCCGATGTCGGCAAGCTGCGCGCCCTGCCCGCCCTGCCCGGTTCGAAGCTGGAACTGGAGACGCTGAAGACCCGCTATCCTGAAGCCCTCGTCCGGATCGGTCTCGAGGCGACCGAGCATGCGGTGCGCGCCGTCGACGCCGACGCCCTGTCGCGCGCGCGGTTCGTGGTCTTCTCGACCCACGGCCTGATGGCCGGCTCCGCCGCCGCCGAGCCCGGACTGGTCATGACCCCGCCCGATCAGGCCACCGAGGCCGACGACGGCTATCTGAGCGCCTCCGAGGCGGCCCAGCTGCGGCTCAATGCCGAGTTCGTGGTCCTGTCGGCCTGCAACACCGCCGCCTCCGACGGGCGGCCCGGCGGCGAGGGACTGTCGGGTCTCGCGCGCGCCTTCTTCTACGCCGGGGCCCGGTCGGTGATGGTGTCGCACTGGGAGGTGTCCGACGCCGCGACGACGACCCTGATCACCTCGACCTTCGCCGATCTCGACGACAACCGCGCCGGGGATCCCGGCGTCCGCGCCCGGGCGCTCCAGGCCGGCATCCGCGCCGTCCGCGCCGAACGCCGCTGGGCGCATCCGGCCTATTGGGCGGCCTTCACGCTGGTCGGCGAGCCGGGGTGAGAGAGGGTATTGGGGATTAGGGATTAGGGACTAGGTCGCAGCGGGGCCGAACGGATCGACGGCCGGACAAGCCCCCCAAGCCCCAAGCCCTCCTAATCCCTAATCCCTAATCCCCAATACCCTCCTCAGGCCCCCGCCTTCTCCGCGAAACTCAGCGCGCCCGCCGCCAGCATCGGCACCTGGGCCGCCATGGTGCGGGCGTGGGCCGAAGCCGCCGTCCCGTCCCGGACGCGCCCGGCTATGCCCTGACAGATGGCCGCGAGCCGGAACAGGTTGTAGGCGAACAGCCAGTCCAGATTGGCCGGCGCGGTCCCCGTCAGCTTCGCATAGCGCTCGACCGTCTCGGCCACTGACGGAATGCCGAGCGCCTCGATATCGGCTCCGGCAAGACCGTTCCGCGCCGTCGCCGGAATGACCCAGGCGATGAGCAGATAGGAAAAGTCCGCCATCGGATCACCAAGCGTCGACAGCTCCCAGTCCAGCACGGCGCGGACCTGCGGCCCGTCGTGGGCGAGGATCAGGTTGTCGAGGCGGAAGTCCCCATGGACGATCCGCGTCGGTCCGTCCGGCGGCAGGGTGACTGGCAGGAACTCGATCAGTCGGTCCATCGCCGGAATCGGATCGATCTCCGAGGCGCGATACTGTTTGGTCCAGCGCCCGACCTGCCGCTCGAAATAGTTGCCGGGCCGTCCGTAGTCGGACAGTCCGATGGTGGCGGGCTCGAAGGCGTGCAGGGCGGCAAGCGTATCGACCTGGCTGTCATAGATGGCGCGGCGCTGGGCGGGCTCCATGCCCGGCAGTTTCAGGTCCCACAGCACCCGGCCCTCGACCTTGTCCATGACATAGAACATCGAGCCGATGACGCTGTCGTCCGTGCACAGGGCGTAGGGCCGGGCGACCGGATAACCTTGCTTGTGCAGGGCCGAGATTACGGTGAACTCACGATCGACCGCATGGGCGCTGGGCAGCAGGGTCCCCGGCGGCTTGCGGCGCAGGACATAGGCGTGGCCGGGCGTGACGAGTTCATAGGTCGGGTTCGACTGCCCCCCCTTGAACTGGCGCACGCTCAGCGGCCCTGCATAACCCTCGACACTCGCCGCGAGCCAGCGATCCAGCGCCGCCTCATCGAGCGCATAGCGGGGATCGACCTCCCGCGTCCCGGAGAAGGTCGCCTGGGCATCGGCAATTTGCGCGTCTTCGGTGGGTTGGGTCATGCGTCTTCCGGGTGGGCGGCGATGATGGCCGCGCGGACCGCGCCGCGCCAGCCCTTCAACAACCGCTCGCGCTCTTCCGGTGCCATCCGGGGCGTCCAGCGCGCCGGGGCCTCGACCGGATGGTCCTCCAGATCATCGATCAGGCCGACGCCCAGCGCCGCCAGCTTGGCCGCGCCCAGCGCCGTCATTTCCTGGAACGCCGGGCGTTCAACCACGACGTCGCAGATGTCGGCGACGAACTGCATGGCGAAAGCGTTGGCGGTGACCCCACCGTCGACTTTCAACACCTTCAGCTTCGGCGCCCCGTCCTTTTCCAGCGCGTCGAGCAGGTCGCGGGTCTGGTAGGCCAGCGATTCCAGCGCCGCTCGCACCATCTGGGCCGGGCCGCTGTCGCGGGTCAGGCCGACGATGGTTCCCCGCGCCTCCGGCTCCCACCAGGGCGCGCCGAGGCCGGTGAAGCCGGGGACCAGATAGACGCCGCCGTTGTCCTTCAGCCCCTGGGCCATGGCCTCGGATTGGCGTGACTCGCTGATGACCTTCAGCCCGTCGCGCAACCACTGGATCGCCGAACCGGCCGAGAAGATGGAGCCCTCAAGGGCGTATGCGACGTCCTCGCCGACCGCATAGCCCATGGTGCCCAGCAGACGGCTGGTCGAGCCGACGGCTTCCGCCCCGACATTGGCGACGAGGAAGGCGCCGGTGCCATAGGTGATCTTGGCGTCCCCGGCCTTGAGCGCGCCATGACCGACCAGCGCCGCCTGCTGGTCACCCGCCGCGCCATGGATGGGCAGGGCCGCGCCGAACAGGGTCGCGTCGCAGTCACCAAGGGGATCGGCGCAGCCGCGAATCTCCGGCAGGACCGCCATGGGGACGTTGAACAGGTCTGCGAGCTCGGGCCGCCACTGGCGCGTCGACAGGTCCATCAGCGAGGTGCGGCTGGCGTTGGTGGCGTCGGTGACGTGGCTCGCGCCGCCCGTCAGCTTCCAGATCAACCAGCATTCGATCGTGCCGACCCTCACCTCGCCCTTCGCCGCGCGATCCCGGGCGCCCGGCACGGCGTCCAGCAGCCAGGCGAATTTCGAGGCCGAGAAATAGGGGTCGAGGATCAGGCCGGTCGCCGCCTGAACCATGGGCTCATGGCCGGCGGCGGCCAGTTTGCCGGTCACGTCCGCCGTGCGCCGGTCCTGCCAGACAATGGCGCGATGCAGCGGTTCGCCCGTCGCGGCGTCCCAGAGCACAGAGGTCTCGCGCTGGTTGGTGATGCCGATGGCCGCGAACCGGCCGACCCCGCCGGCCTTGCGGATCACCTCGCGGCAGGTCTGCAGGGTCGCGGTCCATATCTCGGCGGCGTCGTGCTCGACCCAGCCTGGATGCGGGAAATGCTGCTCCAGTTCGATCTGGCTGACGGCGACCGGCCGCAGCCCGCCCTCCGGCGCGGCCTCGAAGGCGATGGCCCGGGTCGAGGTCGTGCCCTGGTCGATGGCGAGGATGAGGGACTTCATCCCGGCAGGTTAGAGCGGCGGCCCGGAGACTCAACCGGTCATCGCGGCGAAGCCGCAATCCTTGAGCCGGACCCGCGAGAGGAGGTTCATCACAACGAACACAACGGGTCACAACGGGAGGGGAGTCAGGCGCAGGCCCCGTCGTGCCCTTTGTGGATTCTTCGTTGTGTTCGTTGTGATGAACCTTCCGGCCTTCAAAGCCGGCTTCGCCGGGAGGAAATCACGCGGTATGGATATCCCATGCACACCGCCTCCTTCGCCGGCGTCCGGGACGCCGCCCGCCAGATCGCCGGCCAGGCCGTGCGCACGCCGCTGATCGAGAGCCCCGCGCTGAATGCGCTGACCGGGGGCCGCATCCTGCTGAAGGCCGAAAACCTCCAGCGCGCCGGGGCCTTCAAATTCCGCGGGGCCTGGAACCGGATCAGCCGGCTGACCGACGCGGAGAAGGCGCGCGGCGTCGTCGCCTATTCCTCCGGCAACCACGCCCAGGCCGTGGCGGCGGCGGCGCAGATCCTGGGCATCGAGGCCATCATCGTCATGCCCGCCGACAGTCCGAAGGTGAAGGTCGAGGGCGTCATCGGCTTCGGCGGCGAGGTCAGGATGTATGACCGCTACACCGAGAGCCGCGAGGCCATCGGCGAGGAGATCGCGGCTTCCAAAGGCTCCGTCCTCGTCCGCCCGTTCGACGATCCCTTCGTCATCGAAGGACAGGGCACCATCGGGCTGGAGATCATGGAACAGGCCGACGGCCTGATCGACCAGCTGGTCTGCGGCGCCTCCGGCGGCGGCCTGATCGCCGGGATCAATCTGGCGATGGAGGCCCTGTCGCCGGACAGCCCGGTGATCGCCGTCGAACCGCACCACTACAACGACATGCAGCGGTCGATCGCCGCCAACGAGCGGCTGACCCATGCGCCCGCGCCGGGCACCATCTGCGACGCCCTGATGACCGATCGTCCCGGCGAGCTGACCTTCCCCATCAACCAGCGCGTCGACCGGGTCGAGACCGTCTCGGACGCCGAGGTGGCCGAGGCGGTGCGCTACGCCTTCCGGGTGCTGAAACAGGTGGTCGAGCCGGGCGGCGCCGTGTCGCTGGCCGCCGTTCTGGCCGGCAAGATCGAGACGCGCGACCGCACCACCGCCGTCATCCTGTCGGGCGGCAATGTCGACCCGGCCCTGTTCGCCGCCATCATCGAAGACCGTTTCACGCCCATCCCCTGAAGGAACCGACCGCATGAGCCGCACCGAACGCAAGGGAACCCCCACCCCCGTCGCCGACCTGCCGGGCCTGATCGGTCAGGAGATCGGCGTCAGCCGCTGGATCACCGTCGACCAGGCCCGCATCGACGCCTTCGCCGAGATCACGGAGGACCGCCAGTTCATCCACATCGACCCGGTCGCAGCGGCCCAGACCCCGTTCGGCGGGACCATCGCCCACGGATTCCTGACGCTGAGCCTGCTGTCGGCCATGACCTATGACGCCGTCCCGCCGCTGGAAGGCGTGGTGATGGGCGTCAACTACGGCTTCGACAAGCTCCGCTTCCTCGCCCCGGTGCCGGCAGGGTCCAACGTCCGGGGACGGTTCAAACTGCTGTCCGCCGAGGACAAGGGCCCAATGGGGGGCGGCACCCGCTGGCTGCTGAAGCACGAGGTCACGGTCGAGATCGAGGGCGCGGACAAGCCGGCGTTGATCGCAGAGTGGCTGGGGATGCAGGTGGTAGGCGGCTAGCCCTCCCCCAGACACCTCAACGCCACCTCGAGGTTCCGCAGCCCGTCCTCGCCCGTGACCGCCGGCGGTTCGCCCGTGCGGATCGCGTGCGCGAAGGCCTCCAGCTCCTTCTTCAGCGGCTCGGCGGGCCAACTGTTGACGGCGCGGGTCTGGTAGGAGCCGTCAGCCTGCTGGCCGAAATACTCCGTGACTTGACGGGTGATCAGATCGGCGACCACGAACCGGTTCATGGTCGCGACCTGCAGGGTGCGGACCTTGTAGGGCGTGACCCAGTTGGTGGTGATGTGGGCGATGGTTCCGTTGGCAAGACGGAACTGGAGCAGGGCGGTGTCCTCGCGCTCTGCCTTGGTGCGGGCCAGTTGCGGCTGGACCTCGACGATCTCGGACTCCGTCAGGTGGCGGATGATGTCGATGTCGTGCACCGCCAGATCGATGACCACCCCGACCTCGCCCATGCGCGGCGGGAAGGGACCGACGCGGGTGATCTGGATCGAGATGACGTCGTCCCCGTCGATGGCGCGCTTGACCGCCTCGACCGCCGGATTGAACCGCTCGACCTGGCCGACCATCAGCACGCGGCTATTGGCTTTTGCCGCATCGATCATCCGCTGGGCGTCGGCGACGGTGGCGGCGATCGGCTTTTCGACCAGCACATGGACCCCGGCCTCAAGCAGGGCGACGCCCAGTTCGGCATGATGCCGGTTCGGCGTGGCGACCACGGCGGCGTCCAGACCGGCGGCGACGAAGTCAGCGGCGACGGTGAAGGCCCTTGCGTCATACAGGCCGGCGACCCCCTCGGCCGTGGCGGCTTCCGGGTCAAAGACGGCGGTCAGGTCGAAGTCGCGGATGTCGGACAGGACGCGCGCATGGTTGCGGCCCATGACGCCGACGCCGGCGACGCCGACCTTGAGCGGGGGGAGGTGCTGGGTCATGCGCGGTCCTTAGCGGAAGCTGGCGACCGCGGCGATGATCCGGTCCTGGGTCGCCTCGTCGAGATCCGAATGCATCGGCAGGCTGATGACCCGCTGCATCAGCCGCTCGGTGACCGGCAGGCTGCCAGGCCCCTTGGAGAACCGCGCATAGGCGGGCTGCAGATGCATGGGCACGGGATAGTAGACCGCCGTGGGTACGCCCTGGTCCTTCAGATGCGCTGCCAGGCCGTCGCGGTTCTCGTGTTCAATCGTATACTGGGCCCAGATCGAGACCCCGCCTTCGATCACGGCGGGCACACTGGCGACGTGAGGCGCGAGGCCTGCCGCGTAGCGGTCCGCCGCGCGGTTGCGCCACTCGATCTCCTGGGCGAAGACCTTCAGCTTCTCGATCAGGACGGCGGCCTGGATAGTGTCCAGACGGCTGTTCATGCCGATCCGCATGGCCAGATATTTGGGGTCGTGGGCGAAGGTCTCGCCAGGCTTCATGTCCTTGGCGACGACCTTTCCGTGGACCCGCAGCGAGTCCATTTCCTGGGCGAGATCGTCATCGTCCGTGAGCACCGCGCCGCCGTCGCCGTAGCAACCCAGCGGCTTGGCCGGGAAGAAGCTGGTGGTGGTGATGTCGGCCCATTTGATGGGATGGTGGCCGTTCAGGGTGCAGCCGAAACCCTGGGCCGAATCGGCGATCAGCTTGAGACCATAACGGTCACAGATGGCCTTGATGGCCGGATAGTCAGCGGGCTGGCCGAACAGGTCGACGGCGATGACCACGCGGGGCTTGAGCCGACCCTCCTTCAGGGTCGCCTCGATCGCCGCCTCCAGCTGGACCGGGTCCATGTTGAAGGTCCGCGGGTCCACATCCACAAAGACCGGCGTGGCCCCCAGCCAGGGCACGACCTCCGCCGTGGCCGTGAAGGTGAAGCTGGGACAGAAGACCGCATCGCCGGTGCGGATGCCCCAGGCGATCAGCGGCAGGATCAGGGCGTCGGTGCCATTGGCGCAACCGAGCGCGTGTTTCGCCTTGCCGAAGGCGGCGAGGTCGGCCTCGAACTGTCGCACCTGCGGGCCCATGACCCAGGCGCCGCCGACGACGGCTTCCTGCACGGCGGCCTCGATCCGGCCGTTGAGACGAAGGCGCTGGGCCTGCAGGTCGATAAAGGCGATGCTCATGTCAGGATGGTCTCCGGGCGCGCGGCAGGCTGGCGTCAGCGCCATGGTGGTTGCGCCCTCCTACCAAATCGTCCGCTGTCCCGCCAAATCCCGCGCCGTCACTTCGCGTGACGGGTTGCAACGACCGTGTACGGCGCCGTATGCCCGGAAATCATGAATTCTGGCGTCCCCGCCGTCTTCCTCGATCGCGACGGCGTGCTGATCGAGGACACCGGCTATCCCCATCTGGAAGAGCATCTCCGCCTTATGCCCGGCGCGGCGGAGGCTGTGCGGCACCTGAATCAGCTCGGCTATCTGTGCGTCATCGTGACCAACCAGTCGGGCGTCGCGCGCGGCCTGTTCACTGAAGACCAGATGAAGGCCTTCAACACCCTGGTCGTCCGCAAGCTGGCGGCCAAGGGGGGCGTGATCGGCGCCGTCTACGCCTGTCCCTTCCACAGCGAGGGCCGGGTCGAGGCCTGGATCCATCCCGACCATCCGGACCGCAAACCCAACCCCGGCATGATCCTGCGGGCCATCGCGGATCACAATATCGATCCGGCGAAGAGCTTCATGATCGGCGACCAGCCGTCGGACATGGAGGCCGCGCGCCGCGCCGGCGTTCCGGGCTTCCGCTTCGAGGGCGGCGACCTGTGGGAATTCGTGCGGGAACTGCTCGGTCATTGAAGCGCTGACGCCGGCTGTCAGTTCGCGTCGGGTGGGAATTCCCTCACCCATGAAATAGGCTGCGCCGACAGCCTTTTTGGAGCCCGTCATGACCCAGACCTTCGCCGAGCGCCGCTGGTCCAGTGCGGATGGGCTGAGCCTCTACGCCCGCGACTATGCCGCGGCGTCCGGCACGGCGAAACTGCCGGTCATCGCCATCCACGGCCTGACCCGTAACTCGGCCGATTTCGACGCCATCGCCCCGCTGATCGCCCAGAGCGGCCGGCGGGTGCTGGCCGTGGACATCCGCGGGCGGGGCCAGTCGGACCGCGCCCGCGACCCGATGACCTATCAGCCCGTGACCTATGCCCAGGACGTGCTGGCCCTGATGCGCGACCTCGGAATCGAGCGGGCGGTCTTTCTCGGCACCTCCATGGGCGGGCTGATCACCATGGCGCTGGCCGCCATCCGGTCGAAGGTCATCGCCGCCGCCATCATCAATGACGTCGGCCCCGAAGTAGCGAAGGAGGGCCTGACCCGCATCGCCGCCTATGCCGGACAGCCGGTCGAGATCAACAATTGGGCGGACGCGGCGGCCTATGCGCGCAAGCTCAACGGGGTCGCCCTGCCACACCTTTCAGACGAAGACTGGGACGCCTTCGCCCGCCGCACCTTCCGCATGGGCACCGAGGGCACGCCGATCCCGGACTACGACCCCGACATCATGGTCCCGATCCGGGCGGCGGGAGCCAAGGCCCTGGTCCCCAATCTGTGGCCCTTCTTCACCCGCCTGGCCAAGGGCCGGCCGACCCTGCTGGTGCGCGGCGAGACCTCCGACCTGCTCAGCCCCGAGATCGCGGCGAAGATGCGCAAGCGCGCGCCGAAGATGGATTTCGTCGAGGTCCCCGGCGTCGGCCACGCCCCCATGCTCGACGAGCCCGAGGCCAAGGCGGCGATCTTTCCGTTCCTGAGCGAGCTGCCTTGAGCGGAGTGATTAGTGATTAGTGACTAGTGGTCAGGGATTGCCGCTTCGCTGCTGGCGGAAGGGCGACGCCGGCCGTCGTGCTGCGCAGTCGGCGGCCAACCACTAATCACTAACCACTATCCACTCTTTCTCAGTCCGGGACGTTGGCTTCCAGCTCATCCAGCCACACCCGCGCCGTTGCGTCAGACGGCGCGCGCCAGTCACCACGCGGGCTCAACGAGCCGCCGGTGACCACCTTCGGCCCGTTCGGCAGGGCTGACCGCTTGAACTGCGACGTCTGGAAGAAGCGGAAGAGGAATTTCCGCAGCCAGTGTTTGATCGTGGCGAGGTCGTATTCGACCCGCTCGTCGTCCGGCGTGGCCGTCGGCCAGTGGCCGGTCGCCGCGTCTTTCCAGGCCTGATGGGCCAGATAGGCCACCTTCGACGGCTTGAGGCCGAAGCGGGTGGTGTAGAACAGGAAGAAGTCGTTCAGCGCATAGGGGCCGACGGTCGCCTCGGTGGACTGCAGCCTGCCGTCCGCGCCGGCGGGGACCAGCTCGGGCGAAATCTCCGTGTCCAGAATGGCCTGCAGGGTGTCCGCCGCCCCACCCGTATGCTCCTTCATCGCCACCCAGCGGATCAGATGCCGGATCAGGGTCTTCGCCACCCCGCCGTTGACGTTGTAGTGGCTCATATGGTCGCCGACGCCATAGGTGCACCAGCCCAGCGCCAGCTCCGACAGGTCGCCGGTGCCGAGCACGAAGGCGTCGTGCTGGTTGGCCAGGCGGAACAGATAGTCCGTCCTCAGACCGGCCTGCACATTCTCGAAGGTGATGTCGTGAACCGGTTCGCCCTTGGCGAACGGGTGGCCGATAGCCTCCAGCATGGTCTGCGCGGTCGGGCGGATGTCGATCTCGGCGCCCGTGACGCCCAGCGCCTTCATCAGGGCCCAGGCGTTGGCCTTCGTCCCCTCCGAGGTGGCGAAGCCGGGCAGGGTGTATGCGAGAATCCCGGTCCTCGGCAGGCCCAGCCGGTCGAAGGCGCGGCAGGCGACCAGCAGGGCCTGGGTCGAATCCAGCCCGCCCGAGACGCCGATGACGACCTTGTCGCCATGGGTCGCCTTCATCCGGCGCATCAATCCCTGCACCTGGATGTTGAAGGCCTCGTAGCAGTCCTGATCCAGCCGGGCCGGGTCGTCGGGCACGAAGGGGAAGCGGTCGAGGGGGCGGAGGAGGTCGCCATGCGGACCCGTGGGCGCGTCCTCCTCGACGATCAGCAGCCGTCCGATATGGTCGTCCTCGCCCGCCCGCCGGGCCTCGTCACGGGCACAGTCGGCGAAGGTGCCGGTGCGCAGACGGTCCAGGCCGATCCGTTCGACGTCGATATCGGCGATGGTCAGATGCGCCTCCATCGAGAAGCGCGGGCCGGACGCGATACAGGCGCCCAGTTCGTGGATTGTCGCCTGCCCGTCCCAGGCGAGATCAGTCGTCGATTCGCCCCAGCCCGAGGCGGTGAAGACATAGGCCGCCATGGCGCGCGCCGACTGGCTGGCGCACAGCAGGCTGCGGTCATCGGCCTTGCCGATCAGCACATTCGAGGCCGACAGGTTCAGCAGGATGCGCGCGCCGGCCAGGGCCAGCCGCGTCGAGGGCGGCAGCGGCGCCCAGTAGTCCTCGCAGATCTCGACCCCGAAGACGAAGCCGGGCCGCCCGGCGACCTCGATGACGAAATTGGTCCCGAACCACGACGCCCAGTCGTCGCCGATCCGCAGGCCGCCGCGCGCCTCCCGGCCCGGCGCGAACCAGCGCTTTTCATAGTATTCGCGATAGTTGGGCAGGAAGCTCTTGGGGATCACCCCCTGTGCCCGGCCCCCGGCCAGGACGAGGGCGCAGTTGTACAGGGCGTCTCCCTGCCGGATCGGCGCCCCGACCACGGCGATCACCCCGGCCTCATGCGCCGCCAGGGCCAGAGGCTTGATGCAGGCTTCAACCCGATCCAGCAGCGCGTCCTGCATCAGCAGGTCGTCGATGGCGTAGCCGCTCAGCGACAGCTCGGGGAAGACCATCAGATCCACGCCCTGCGCGCCGGCCTGTTGGATCAGGGCGATGTGCTCGGCGGCGTTCGCAGCCGGGTCAGCGGTATGGACCACCGGCGTCGCGGCGGCCACGCGGACGAAGCCGTGGGTGCGGGGCGAATGGAACGGGTGGGTCTTGGGCATAAAGATTTCCGCTCATCCCCGCGAAAGCGGGGACCCAGTACTGTCCAGCTTGACGCCGGCGGATTGGACCGCCGTTTATGCTCATACAGGGCAAAACCGCCCGGCCAAAGCACTGGGTCCCCGCTTTCGCGGGGATGAGCGGGTTGAATAGATGCAAGACTCTTACGGACCGCGTGATTTTGCCGAACGAACCCGCTAAGCCCGCTGCATGAACGACGCGCCGAAAAAGGGCTGGCTCTCGCGCCTGACCGAGGGCCTCTCCCGCTCCTCGAAACAGATGACCGAACAGGTCGTCGCGACCTTCATCAAGGAACCGCTGTCCGAGGCCGCGCTCGAGGGGCTGGAAGAGCATCTGCTGGAGAGCGACCTGGGGCCCGCCGCCACCGACCGGATCGTGGCCCGCTTCCGCGAGCTGCGCTTCGGCGCCGGCGCCAATGAGCGCGAGGTCAAGGAGGCGCTGGCCGAGGCCGTGACCGCCGAACTGATCAGTCACGAGGCCCGCTACGAGCCGCTGAACGGCGCCCGCCCCTTCGTCACCCTGTTCGTCGGGGTCAACGGCTCGGGCAAGACCACGACCCTGGGCAAGATCGCCGCCGACCTGACCGGACAGGGCGCCAGGGTGATGATCGTCGCCTGCGACACCTTCCGCGCCGCCGCCCGCGAACAGCTGAAGGTCTGGGCCGAGCGCGCCGGGGCCTCATTCGAGAGCCGCCGCGACGGCGCCGACCCCGCCGGCTTGGCCTTTGACGCCTATACGAAGGCGAAGGTCGAGGGCTACGACGTCGTCCTGATCGACACCGCCGGGCGGCTGCAGAACAAGTCCGCCCTGATGGACGAACTGCTCAAGATCGTGCGTGTGCTGAAAAAGATCGATCCCGAGGCCCCGCACGAGACCCTGCTGGTGCTGGACGCCACCGTCGGCCGCAACGCCCTGGCGCAGGAACAGATCTTCGGTCGCACCGCCTATGTCTCCGGACTGGTCATGACCAAGCTGGACGGCACGGCGCGCGGCGGGGTGCTGGTGCCCGTGGCCCAGGCCTCGGACGCCCCGATCAAGCTGATCGGCGTGGGCGAAGGCATCGAGGACCTGCAACCCTTCGACGCGCGAGCCTTTTCAAGGTTGCTGGTCGGGCTTGAGGATTGACGCATGAGTGACGCCGCCGCCGCCGAACCGGCCCCGAAGACCGACTCCCGCCTGCGTCAGCTCGTCGATTTCGGCGGCCTGCTGGCCTTCGGTCTCGCCTTTCTGGTGATGCGCCTGCGCGGCATGACCGGCGATGAGGCCCTGGTCCAGGCGACCTGGTTCCTGGTCGCAGGGTCCGCCGTGGGTGTGGCGGTCGGCCTGATCGTCGAGAAGCGTCTGGCCCTGATGCCGCTGCTGGTCGGCGGCTTCGCCCTTGTCTTCGGTCTTCTGACCGTTCTGACCGGCGACGGCCTGTGGGTGAAGGTCAAGGTGACGGCGCTGAACCTGTCGCTCGCAGTCGCCCTGATCGGCGGCGTGATGCTCAACAAACAGCCGCTGAAAGCCCTGCTGGGCACGGTGATCCCGATCAACGACCGGGCGTGGCGGACGCTGACCCTGCGCTATGGCATCTATTTTCTGGCCGTTGCCATCACCAACGAACTGATCCGCAGCGAGGCCCTGGTCGGCTGGGTGGCCGGGCAGATAGGCCGCGGGGACGTTGATCCCGCCGATGTCTGGGTCAGCTTCCGGGGCGTGCTGTGGATTGCATCCTCAGCCTTCGGCCTGTCGCAGATCCCGCTGATCATGCGCAACCTGACCTCGACCGATGCGCCGGTTGATGCGATGGCGCCGGCGAAGCCTGACACCGCGCCCTGAAATATCTGGACCGCCGACGGAGCGTCCGTCGTCAAACCGTAAAGCACCGCTGCTACGCATGGCCCATCGAGGCCGAAGGGATACGGTTCATGGTCAAGTCCGGGAACAAGTTGAAGCGCAGCGGCGGCCTTGCCGCCTCGCCCAGCCACCTGATGCACCGTGTGCTGCAGCTGGCGCTCGACATCTATTCCGAGGAAACCGGCCCCGACGGCCTGACCCAGCGCCAGTTCGCCGTGCTTGAGGCCGTGTCGCAGAGATCCGGCCTGACCCAGACCGATCTCGTCCGGGCCACCGGTATCGACCGCTCGACCCTGGCCGACCTGGTCTCGCGCATGACGACCAAGGGCCTGCTGGACCGCGAGAAGTCGAGCATCGACGCCCGCGCCAAGGCCGTCAGCCTGTCCGCCGCGGGTCAGGCCGCACTGGACGCGGCCCGCCCGAAGGTCGAGGCCGCCGACAAACGCATCATGGCCCTGCTGCCCAAGGGCAAGCGTGACGGCTTCCTGGGCCTGCTGTCCGAACTGGCCGGCGAGGCCGACGCGGCGCCCGACAAGGCCAAGGCCGAGGCCCGCGCCGCCAAAAAGGCTGCGCGCGAGGCGAAGAAGCTGGCGAAGAAGGCGGCCAAACCGGCGAAGGCCGAAAAGCCGGTCAAGGCGCCCAAGGCCGAAAAACCCGCCAAGCCGAAGAAGGCGAAGGTCGTCGAGCCGGCCTGAGCCCCGCTTTCGTCATCCCGGCGAAGGCCGGGACCCAGCGGCGCCGCGACGGCGGCGAAACAACCGCGGCGGCGGCGGCGAGTCGCTGCTCGCTGCCTGTGCTCCCGACAGTTTCGCGCTCGCGCGCGCCGCTGGGTTCCGGGTCTACGCTGCGCTCCGCCCGGAATGACGATAGCAACGGAGAGCGGCGTTCAATCCATCAGCTGCTGCGCAAGATACACATAATGCCTCGCCCAGCGCCGCGCGTTGGCGACCGGGTCGGCGTCGTTGGAGTGACCGCCCGCCGTATCCTCGAAATAGAGGTGGTCGTGGCCCATCTCGCCCAGCCGCGCCGCGAATTTCCGCGAGTGTCCGGGGTGGACCCGGTCGTCGCGGGTATTGGTCGTGATATAGACACGAGGATATTCCGCGTCCGGACGAAGTTGCTGATAGGCCGAATATCGCGCGATCCAGGCGGCCTCTTCCGGTATGCGCGGGTCGCCGTACTCGCCGATCCACGAGGCCCCGGCGGGCAGTTCGTGATAGCGCAGCATGTCGATCAGCGGGCTCTCGATCACCGCCGCATTGATCAGCTCCGGATGCTGGGTCATCGTCACCGAGGTCAGCACGCCCCCGTTCGAACGACCATAGATGCCGGTGCGGCGCGGCGAACTGATCCCGCGCCGGTGCAGGTCAGCCGCCACCGCCGCGAAATCGTCGAAGGCCAGTTGGCGGTTTTCGTTGAGCACCGACTGGTGCCATTGCGGCCCGAACTCGCCGCCGCCGCGGATGTTGGCCTGGACGAAGACGCCGCCGTTCTCGAGCCACAGCTTGCCCATCTCGGGCTTGTAGGCGGGCGGGAAACTGACCTGGAAGCCGCCGTAGCCGAACAGGATGGTCGGGGCTGAGCCGTCCATCGCCATGTCGCGCGGACGGGTGACGAAATAGGGGATCATGGTCCCGTCCGAGGACCGCGCCTCGAACTGTTCGGTGACATGGGTGGAGGCGTCGAATTTGGCCGGCGCGGATCGCAGTTCAGTGATGGTCGCCGCACCGACGTCCGCCACGCTGAGGGTTGGAGGCGTCAGGAAGCCCTGGGTCGAGAGGAAGACCTCGCCCCGCGACTTCGAACTGTCGCCCAGACCCACGGCGCTATTGGCAGGCACGGCGATGTCTGTCGCACGCCATCCGCCGGAGGCCGGATCGAAACGCTTCAGCGTCCCAACGACATTGTCCGAGACAACGGCCAGGATGCTGTCGGACATGACCCGCACGCTGTCGATCGACTGCCGCTCGCCCGGGGCGAAAACCACGGCGGCGGTGCCCGTCCCGGCCTCTGAAAGCCCGTCGAGGCCGGCGACGACCATGGCCCCCGCCGGCAGGGTGCCCCCGCGGACGTGCCAGTCCTCGTCGAGCGAGAACACCAGCCGCTCGCCCATGGTCCCGTTGATCCCGACCCGCTCAGGCAGGTCCAGTTTGACCACCCGGCCATCGACCCAGCGCCATGTTTCGGCACGGAAGGTGTCCAGCGGGCGCCGGAAGATCACCGCCTCGACCGCGCCGGCAGCGCTTCGGTAGACGCTCGGGCTGACTCCATACCCCCCGTCGCCGATGTCGCCGCGATAGACTTCGGTGGCCTGCGCCAGCGTCTGCCCGCGCGTCAGCGACTTGACGATGAAGGGATAGCCGCTCTCGGTAAGGGTGCCCGGACCGAAATCGGTGGCGACCAGAAGCGTGTCGGCGTCCAGCCAGCTGATCCGGTGTTTGCCCTCAGGCAAGCTGAACCCTCCGTCCACGAACGATCGCGTCGTGGTGTCGAACTCCCGCACCACCACCGCATCCTTGCCGCCGTCGGACAGGCTGATCAGGCAGCGGGTCTCGGCGGGGACTAGACAGTTGGCGCCCTTGAACACCCAGTCCCGGCCCTCGGCGCGGGCCAGGGCGTCGATGTCGAGCAGGGTCTCCCACTGGGTATTCGCCGAACGGTAGCTGTCCAGCGTCGTGCGCCGCCAGATGCCCTTGGGATTGGCCGCGTCCTGCCAGAAGTTTCCGATGCCGTCGCCGAGGAAGCTGGGGCCGGGGATGCGGTCGGTGGCGGTCAGGATCGCCTCGGCCTGCTGCCGGAACGTCTCATACCGCCGGTCGCCCTCCAGCGAGGCCAACGCCCGCCGGTTGGACTCCGCCACAAAGGCCATGGCCTCGGCCCCGTTGACCTCCTCAAGCGCCAGATGGTCGTCGGCGGCGCGGACTCCGGCGGGCGTCAGGTCGGCGGGGAAGTGGGGCGGCGGCGCCTGCATGACGCGCGGAACCTCGTCCACCGACAGGGCCCGGACCGGTATCGGCGCCGGGCCGCCCGCACAGGCCGCGAGCAACAGCGCCGGAAGGGCGGCGGACAGGATCAATCGGTTCATGGTCAAACTCCGCACATCAAAACATCCGCCGCCGGAGGATGCCCTATTCCGCCGCCGGCGCGTCCATCAGCCGACGCGTCAGATAGGTGTATTCCAGCGCCAGCCGCCGCGCGGTCTCGCGCAGATTGGCCCCCGCCGCGTGGCCGCCGTCGGTGTTCTCGTAGAACAGCACCGGATAGCCCAGCTCCTCCAGCCGCGCCGCCGCCTTGCGGGCGTGGCCGGGGTGGACGCGGTCGTCCTTGGTCGAGGTGTGGATGAAGACCTCGGGATAGGGCTGGTCGGCGCGCAGGTTCTGATAGGGCGAATACTGCTGGATCCAGGCCCGCTCCTCCGGGATGTCCGGATTTCCGTATTCCGCGATCCAGCTGGCTCCGGCCAGCAGGCGGTGGAAGCGCAGCATGTCGAACAGGGGCACCTGGATGACGGCGGCGTTGATCAGGTCCGGGCGCTGGGTCAGCATCGCCCCCATGAACAGCCCGCCCTGCGACCCGCCCATGATCCCCAGCCGCGGCTGGCTGGTGATCCCGCGGGTGATCAGGTCCTGGGCCACCGCCTGATAGTCCTCATGCGCCCGCTGGCGGTTGGCCTGCAGCGCCGCCTGGTGCCAGTTGGGGCCGAACTCGCCGCCGCCGCGGGTGTTGGCGATGACATAGACGCCGCCCCGCTCCAGCCACAGCTTGCCGACCGTGGCCGAATAGCCGGGCAGCAGCGACGACTGGAAGCCGCCGTAGCCGTACAGCAGGGTCGGGTTCGAACCGTCCATCGGCATCTCGTCGCGATGAACGACGAAATAGGGGATCATCGTGCCGTCGGCCGAGCGGGCCTCGAACTGGTCGACCCTCATGCCCTCGGCGTTGAATTTGGCCGGCAGGGATTTGGTCAGATCGGCCTCGCCCGTCGCCGCATCGGCGAGGAACAGGCTCGACGGGTTCAGATAGCCGGTGACGCTGACGAAGATGCGGTCGTCCAGTTCGCTGGCCGAGCCGACGCCGACCGAGACGTTCTGCGGCAGGTCCAGCCGGCTGCGCGCCCATTCGCCCGACGGATTGGGTTCATACACATAGACCGAGCCGCGGACGTTCTCGTAAAGCGCCACGACCAGTTTGTTGCGGGTATTGGAGATGCCCTCAATGGCCTCGCGCGGGCCGGGGCGGATGACCAGCTGCGCCCGCACGGTTGGATCGGCCAGCCAGGCCGCCAGATCATAGGCGATCACGTCGCCGGTTTTGAACGCCTGCCCTGAAGGGGCGGTCCAGTCCTGATCCGTGGTGAAGACCATCTGTCCACGGACGAGCGCATTGATATTGGACTTGGCCGGCAGCTCCAGCTTCGTCGTCGTGCCGTCGGCGTTCAGCCGGTGCGTCTCGCCCTCATAGAAGCTGACGCCGCGGTTGATCAGGGTCGCCTGCACCACGCCGTCGGCGTCCCGCAGCGTATAGCCCGAGACCGAGACGTCGGTCGGCTGGCCCGTGAACACCGTCTGCGCCTGATCGACGGTCTGGCCGCGCTTCAGCACCTTGACGATCATCGGATAGCCCGAGCTCGTGAGCGTTCCGGGCCCGAAATCGCGCGAGATCAGCAGGGTGTCCTCGTCCACCCAGGACGCGCCACCCTTGGACTCTTCCAGCACGAAACCGCCCTCGACGAAGGTGCGGGTGGCGCGGTCGAACTCGCGGATCGTCACCGCGTCCTTGCCGCCGTCCGACAGGGAGACGAGGCAGCGGGTCTCCTCAGGCGGCAGGCAGGTCGCGCCCTTGTAGACCCAGTTCTTGCCCTCGGCCGCGGCCAGGGCGTCGACGTCGAGAATGGTTTCCCAGACCGGCTCGGCCGTGCCGTAGCTCTCGACCGAGGTGGTGCGCCAGATGCCGCGCACATGGGTCGCGTCCTGCCAGAAATTGTCGATCACCTCGGTACCGCCCTGACGACGGAAGCCCGGGGCGGGAATGCGGTCACGCGACTGGACGATCTCCAGCGCCTGCTGATGCAGACCTTCGAACCGCGGGTCGCCGCGCAGTACGCCGAGCGAGCGCTCGTTCTGGGCATTGACCCAGGCCATGGCGCGCTCGCCCTCGATCTCTTCCAGCCACACATAGGGGTCGGTCGCATCCGAGGTCGCGAAGGCGCCCTCCGCCAGCGGCGGATTGGGCGGGGTCGGGGTCTGGGCCATGGCGCTCGTGCAAAGGGCGGTGGAAACGAGAAGCGCGGCGAGCGCGGCGTTACGGATCATGGAACGGTGTCTCCGACGATGGGTCGGGCGGCACCTTAACGGCGGGTCGGGTTGCGGCAAGCCGGGCGCGTCGAGGTTACGGCTTTGTCATCTTGGAGGAGTGGCGAGTGGCTAGTGGCGAGTGATTGTCGCCCAGCCTTCAGCAGAAGGGCGGCGCGGGCCGCGCCACCGCACCGGCGGCGGCCAGCCACTCGCCACTAGCCACTAGCCACTA
>NZ_DDRM01000041.1:0-2231 GCF_002343105.1 Brevundimonas sp. UBA2416 | reverse complement strand
CGGGGGGGGGCGGCCGCGCGGGGGCGGCGGGGGGGGGGGGTGGGGGGGGGGCGGGGGCGCGGGCGCCCCCCCCCCCCCGCGGGCCCCCCCCCCCCCCCCCTTTACCCATTAGCCACTAGCCACTAGCCACCCCTCAGGCCCCCTCGTCCGGAATGCACAATATCTGGCCGCAGGCCTTGCAGTGCACTGCGTCCGGGTCATGCACCTGAAGGCCGCAGCGATCGCAGGGGAAGCGCACCTTGTTCGGCCGCAACAGGGTCTGGCCCAGCCGCACGAACAGGGTCACCCCGCCCAGCATGATCAGGATGGAGACGATCCGGCCCCAGTCCCCCGGCAGGGTGATGTCGCCATAACCCGTCGTGGTCAGGCTGGTGACGGTGAAATACAGGGCGTCGAGATAGCCGCTGATGCCGTCATGTCGGCCCATGAAGCTGGTGTAGACGAAGCCGGTCGCCACGAAGACGAAGGTGACCAGCGACACCAGCGCCTTGATCACGTCCTCGACCCGGGTGTCGTCATAGCGACGCCCGACCGTGCGCCAGAAGAAGTCCGAATGGATCAGGGTCCACAATCGCAACACCCGCAGGAAGCCCAGGTTGAAGAAGAAGGGGAACAGCAGGGTCGCGAGGATGAACAGGTCCATCCAGACGATCGGCTTCCTCAACCAGTCACGGATATTGGAATAGGCTGAGGCCCGCGCCGCCAGATCGGCCGCCAGAATCGCCGCTATGACATAGTCGATGATGTAGAAGATCAGCCCTTCGCCGCGCAGCAGGGGCGCGGCGATGAAGAAGGCGACAATGGCCAGGTCGACGATCAGCACCGCCAGCCGGAACCGGACCGCCACCGGCGAGGACCCGTGATAGAGCGCCCGCAAACGGGCCCGCAGGCGCAGGCCGCCGTTCTTGTGCTCGACGGACTCGGGTTCGGGCGCGGGCCTGGCTCGACTCATCACGCAGCGATAACGCGGCTGGCTCGCGCAAGGAACCGGCAAACGCTATATGCGGCGATGATGGCCAGACCCTTCGTCAAGATGAACGGCGCCGGCAACGACTTCGTCGTCGTCAATGCGCTCGAGACGCCGTTCGCGCCGACGGCCGACCAGGCGCGCGCCATCTCCGACCGGATGACGGGCGAGGGTTGCGACCAGTTGATCGCCCTGGAGCCGTCGAACACCGCGGACGCCTTCATGCGGGTCTGGAACGCGGACGGCGGCCAGGTGGAGACCTGCGGCAACGCCCTGCGCTGCGTCGGCTGGATCCTGATGCAGTCGAGCGGCAAGGATCGGGTCGTCATCGACACCCTGGCCGGAACGACCACCGCGCGCCAGGAGCAGGACGGTCGGGTGACCATCGACATGGGCGCCCCGCGTCTGGACTGGAGCCAGATCCCGCTCGACGAGGCCATGGACACGCGCGGCATCGAGCTTCAGGTCGGCCCCATCGACGACCCGGTCCTGCATACGCCCGGCGCCGTCTCCATGGGCAATCCGCACGTGGTCTTCTTCATGGACCATGCGCCGAACGACGGCTTCGTGCGCGGCACGGGCTCGTTGATCGAGCACCACCCGCGCTTTCCCGAGGGCGTCAATGTCGGCTTCGCCCATGTCCTCGCGCCCGACCATATCCGCCTGCGCGTCTGGGAGCGCGGCGCCGGCCTGACGAAGGCCTGCGGCACCGGCGCCTGCGCTGCCCTTGTCGCCGCCGCGCGCCGCGGCCTGAGCGAACGGGCGGCGACGGTGGAGGTGGATGGCGGAGAGCTGAAGATCGAATGGGACGAGGCCAGCGGCCACGTCTTCATGACCGGTCCGGTGGAGGTCGAACGGACGGGGACGTTGTCGATCTGACACTGCCCCTGCGGCTATCGTCATTCCGGGCGGAGAGACGCGCAGCGGCTCGGAGACCCGGAACCCAGCGGCGCCGCGACGGCGGCGAAACACCGGTGACCGGTCACCGTTCACTCATTGCGCTTCCGACAGCTTCGCGCTCTCGCGCGCCGCTGGGTTCCGGCATTCGCCGGAATGACGATAGCGGGTGGGATTTCGACCGCTGACAATCCGCCGATTGCCAGCATATCCCGCCGCGCCAACCCCCTGATTCCGCTCCACTTCCAGAAATTGGAGCGTCATCAGCCATCATGGCTGGGACCGCCCCCATAATTCCCCCATCCCGTCGGTGGGGAGGGCGTCGGATCCAGCGCCCCGATGGCGGCGGGCTGTGGTCGAGCGATGA
>NZ_DDRM01000034.1:0-20391 GCF_002343105.1 Brevundimonas sp. UBA2416 | reverse complement strand
GCTACCTGTCGCCCTACTTCATCACCAACGCCGACAAGATGGAGGTCCAGCTCGAGGAGCCCCTCATCATGCTGCACGAGAAGAAACTCTCGTCGCTGCAGTCGATGCTTCCGATCCTGGAAGCCGTGGTGCAATCCGGTCGTCCCCTGCTGATCATCGCCGAGGACATCGAGGGCGAGGCCCTGGCCACGCTCGTCGTCAACAAGCTGCGGGGCGGCCTGCGCGTCGCCGCCGTCAAGGCCCCGGGCTTCGGCGACCGCCGCAAGTCGATGCTGGAAGACATCGCCGTCCTGACCGGCGGCCAGGTCATCTCGGAAGACCTCGGCATCAAGCTCGAGAACGTCACCCTCGACATGCTCGGCAAGGCCAAGAAGGTCACCATCACCAAGGACGACACCACCATCGTCGACGGCGTCGGTGAGAAGGACGCGATCGAGGCCCGCATCGGCCAGATCAAGAAGCAGATCGAGGACACCACCTCGGATTACGACAAGGAGAAGCTGCAGGAACGTCTGGCCAAACTGGCCGGCGGCGTCGCGGTCATCCGCGTCGGCGGCTCGACCGAGGTCGAAGTGAAAGAGAAGAAGGACCGCGTCGACGACGCGCTGAACGCCACGCGTGCAGCCGTTGAAGAAGGCATCGTCCCCGGCGGCGGCATCGCCCTGCTGAAGGCGACCAAGGCGCTGGAAGGTCTGAAAGGCGACAACGCCGACCAGACCGCCGGCATCGCCATCATCCGCCGCGCCATCCAGGCCCCGATCCGTCAGATCGTCGAGAACGCGGGCGTCGAAGGCTCCATCGTCGTCGGCAAGGTGCTGGAAAACGCCTCGGCCACCTACGGCTTCAACGCCCAGACGGAAGAGTATGTCGACATGATCCAGGCCGGCGTCATCGACCCCGCCAAGGTCGTGCGCACCGCCCTGCAGGACGCCGCCTCGGTGGCGGGCATCCTGATCACCACGGAAGCGGCTGTGGCCGATGCGCCGAAGAAGGCGAGCGGTGGCGGCGCCGGCGGCGGCATGGGCGGCGGCGGCATGGGCGGCATGGGCGATATGGACTTTTAAGCGGATCGGGGCGGGCCGAAAGGCTCGCCTCGGGACGCCCCGGCGAAAGCCGGGGTCCGGTCGCTCGGCGGTTTAAGCTGAGACAGAAGAGGGCGGCTCCGGGGACGGGGCCGCCCTTTTTTCTTGGCTTCACTGCCGAAAGCCTGCCCCGCATAGCCTTGATGGGCTGGGCACCATCACCATATTGCCCCCGACAACGGAGACTAAACATGGATCCCCAACTGATTGCCCTCTACGAGTTGAAGCGGCAGAACTTTCTTCTCGGGTATGTCCAGAACCCCGACAGGTTCAGCGACTCCCTCGCGTTCGCTTATTACAATCGCCTTGAACCGATCTTCCATGAGAACATCGCCCGGGAAACCTACGAGGAAGACCCGTTCAGCAGTGTTTATGCAATCAAGGGCGACTTCATTTCAGCACTTCTGAAATTTGTCGACGAGAACGACCAAGCTGGGAACCTTCAAGCGATTGAGTTCTACAATCTCGAGGACAAGTTCGGCGGTCGGTCCAAACGCATTGAGATCCTTCATGCGCTTGAATACGCCCGCATTGACGGGCGCTTTGGCAAGAAAGTCTGGGACGCCATTGTTAAGAATGCGCCCGCTGAGGCCACTATGATCGACGAGTCTTTTTCCCCGAGCAATGTAGAGTTCCGCTAAGACGACAGCGGCGGACTACGCGGCGGAACGGTACTGTGGCCGGCTCACTTGGCGCGCCCGAAACACCTCCGGCAGCTTCAGACCCTTGGAAGCAACGAGCAACTCACTTCCGATTCGCTTCTCGTGCAACGAATAATTGATATCGAAGCTGAACTGACGGCGCGTGCGATAAAGACGTCGAATTTCCGGGACATCGTCGTAGGTGACTAACCAAGGCAGATCGACCGATAGAACCGCTTCAGCGACCTTCTCGTGGTCCTCCGGGCGGTAGAAGCTCGTGTAGAGACCCGGCCCCTTCTTATAGTAAGGCGGGTCAATGAAGAGGAGCGAGTCGGCAGGCAACGCCGCCTCACACCGCTCAAGGAAAGCGAGAGCGTCGAGATTCGTCAGATGTATTCGGTCCCGATATTTGTGAACCCTCGCAATGCGGCGGATGAGGTCGTCGTGATTGTAGCGGCAGTCGAGCTTGTAGTCGCCGGTCTGCCCTAGGCCGCCGATAACGCCTGCAGCCTTGATGATGCCTGAACGGTTAGTGCGGTTCAGAAAGAACGCCGCGAAACCTAGATCTAAGGGATCGTTGGCGTTTGATCGATAAAGCTCACGCTGTTTCAACCACTCCTCGATCGTGACCGGAGTCGTCCTAACTTTCTCAGTGAAGGCGTCGAAGTCGTTCAATACGCAGTGCCAGAATGACCAGATTGCCGGATCAATGTCATTGATGTGGATATCAGAAACGTGCCCGCCGTAGAGCAAGGCCAAGGCCAATCCACATCCGCCAGCATAGGGCTCGGCATAGTGGCCGCGCTCGAGGGCGTTCATCCGAAGGACCAACGAGGTCAGGTCCAGCATCGACGTCTTACCGCCAGGATACCGGAGAGGTGAGGTTCCCCTTGTCATGTTCGAGACGCCCTCTCCCTCTGCTCCGACGGGGTTCTAGCAACGCGCATCGGTCTGGGACAGAGGGAGCTCAGGCCCCCTTTCCCGCCGCCTCTTCGATGGCTTTGAGGATCACCACCTTCAGTGTGCAGACGTCATTATTCAACTGATCGCCGCTGAACAGCGCAGCGACCGGATGGTGTTTTGTGGTGTTGCCGAACTCTCGAATCTGCACCATCGCCGACCGGAGCGACGAGACCGAGTCCCCGCTGATCCCGTAGCTGGCCAGCTTCGCCTTGCTAAGCCAAGCGTCGAGGCTGACGCCCTCATTCCGACCCGCCAAGGCCGTTAGGGTCTCGAAGAACGACCATGTTCCGACCGCGAGCAGCGGCGTATGGGGATCGAGATCGACCGATGTGATTGAGTGATAAAGACTGCTCAGCTTCGCATTCCCGAGTGCTTTGAGCGCTGTGAAAATCTCGTCCTCGTACTGAACATGCTTCGCGTGTTGCGGCTGCTGCGGCTTGCGCCTCGGGGCCTTGCGCTTGCCGGTGCCGTCACTTGCGTTGCCGGCGAGGGACTCGGGCTCGATCCGCTTTGTAGTTACGCCCGCCAACCCATTCAGCGGCCGAGCATATTTGACGATGTCCTCTCTGTTCTTCCGGGAGGTCACCTCTTTGCCTTCGAGCAGGTCCTTGATGAACCGCTTCAGCAGGACGTCAAACTCTTCCTTCGGACGAGTGCGGACGACCTCGTCTGGGTTCGAAGCGTCAATGCCAAGCACTTCCTGTAAGATGCTGTTCCCAAGGAATCGCTGCGCTGTCGTCAGCCGCCCCTTGCGTTCACTCTTGGTGATGAACTTCTCGGCTTCGGCGTAATCGAGGATCTCGAGCGCGAGCTTGTTCTTTGAGCCCCCATCGAAGCGCTGCTTCTGGTCAGCATTCCACTCCTTCCGTCCCGCACCGCCTTGGGCACCCGTGTGCAGTCGCTGAAGCCAGATCCGCACAATGTCTGCGTCGGTGAATACCGCCGCTGGCACGGATTTCACGGGCGTCCACTGCTCCGCCAGCCTTTCGAAAGACTTCCGCAGGCGCGCTGGAGCGAGGTCGGGATCATTCAGCAGCTTGATCGCGCAGATTCGCCGATTGCCCTCGGCGGAGGTGTACGACGCGTCTGGCCGCCCGACTTTCTTCTTGTCGATCGGTAGCAAGGCAAATCGTTCAAGGGGATTGATCCCGTGCTTTGCGATGTCCCGCGCGAGCGCATGCACGTTTTCGTGCTCGCACAGATACTCGATGGCCTGAGCCTCGGTCTCGTAGGGCTCGTGTCGAGGGTTGTTCAGCGCGAGGAAAATGCGCCCGACTGGTACCGCATCCAGAAACGTTGGCTTCGTCATCCCACCCCCAAAGATCAGCCTTGTGGTGACCCTTACCCGCCCGATTGTGAAACCCTCGCAGGAAGGGTGGAGGGTGACAACCGAGAAGAATGTTCCCCGTTACATGGGCGGGGAAACGCGGATTGGGTGCCACCCGCCCCGACGCGCCTCAAGGACGCTGCGCGCCGCTCGCGCGGCAGGCCGGGACGGCCTGTCCTTGACCCGCGCCGGGTCGGGCGACCGGGGCTGGGCGTGTCGGGCGCGCGGGGCGCGCCGACCCTTTGGATGAGAGGGTGCGCGCCAGGTGTGCCGGCGGCGGAGCTCCCTGACACTGCGCGCAAGGAAAAGGGGCGGCGCACCGGCCGCCCCTCCACCACGCTTCGCGCGGTCCCCCTCCCCCATGAAGGGGGAGGAGAAGCCGTTGTCTTACTGCGCCGGGCGGACTTCGATCGGAAGGCCCAGCGCTTCCAGCTGGGGCTGGACGACAGAGGCGTCGCCGACGACGACCCAGACGAACTGGTTCGGGTTGATGGCGGCGCGGGCGGCGGCGTCCATCTGGTCGGCGGTCAGGGCGCGGGTGCGGCTGGCCAGGGTTTCCTGATAGTTGTCCGGACGGCCGTAGAGGGCGTTGGAGCGCAGGGCGCCGAGGATCTGGCCCGAGGTCTCGAAACCACCGGCCAGGCCGCGGGTGTCGCCGTTGACGGTGCGGTCCCGCTCGGCGGCGGTGACGCCGTCGGTGGTCAGGAAGCGCTCGTACTGGGCGATCAGGGCGGCGATGGACTCACCCGTGCGGTTGGCCTGGACCGGGGCGTTGACGATGTAGGGCGCCCGGTGCTGGAGCGTGTTGATCGAGCCGCGCACGCCGTAGGACCAGCCCTTGGTCTCGCGCAGATCGGCATTGATCCGCGACAGGAAGTCGGTGCCCAGCACGGTGTTGGCGGCCTGCAGGGTCAGCAGGTCGTCGGTGCCGGAGACGGGCAGGACCGCGCCGCCGTAGATGATCGACTGCGGCGACTGGGGCCGGTCGATCAGGACGATGCGGGCGGTGGTGGCGGGGATGTCGGCCGGGAAGGCCTTGGTCCCGCGCGGCGTCGCGGGGGCGCGCCAGTCGCCGAAGGCCCGCTCCAGCCGCGCCGTGACATCGGCCAGCGGCAGGTCGGAGACGACGAAGATGCGGGCGTTGTCGGGGCGGACCCATTCGGCGTGTTCGGCGACCAGGTCCTCGCGGGTCAGGGCGCTGATGGTCTCGGGCGTGCCGGTGCCGCCGAAGGGACGGCCGTAGGGGCTGGCCTCGCCATAGATCAGCGGCGGCAGGGCGCGGGCGGCGAGGGCCGCGGGCTGGGTGCGTTCGGCGGCGAGGCCGGCGAGGCGCTGGGCCCGCAGACGCTCGACCTCGGCCGGGGCGAAGGCGGGGTTGCGCACCACGTCGGACAGCAGGACCAGCGAGGGGTCGAGGTTGGTGGTGACGGTGGTCAGGCTGGCCGCCGTGCGGTCCATGGAGGCGCCCATGTTGACCGAGGCGCCGAGCCGCTCGCGCGCCTCGGCCAGGGCGTTGGAGTCGCGGGTGGTGGTGCCCTCCTCCATCAGGGTCAGCATCATGGAGTGGACGCCGAGGCTGTTGGCGTCATCAGCGGCGTAGCCGGCGTCGAACTCGACGGCGACGCGGGTGACGGGGACGGTGGTCGAGCGGGCGTAGACGATCTCGATGCCGTTCGAGAGGGCGGCGCGCTCGACGTCGGGGAAGTCGAGGTTGGGGACGTCGCCGATGGCCGGCATGGGGTCGCGGGGGACGCGCACGATCTCGGTCGCGGGGACCGGCGCAGCCCCGGACGGGACGGCGGCGGCCTCGACATAGGCCTGACGCTCGCCGGGCTGGACGATCTGGCTGTAGACCGGGCGGTTCAGCCAGCGCTGCATGGCGTCGCGGACCTGGGCCGGGGTGACGGCGGCATAGGCGGCCAGCTGGTTGCGGTAGAAGTCGGGGTCGCCGGCGTAGAGCTGGCCCTCGGCCAGGGCTGAGGCCTTGCCGTTGACCTGTTCCAGACCCTGGATGGTGCGGGCGGCGTACTGGGTGACGACGCGGTCGATCTCGTCCTGGGTCGGGCCGTTGGCGAGGAAGTCCTGGAAGACGGCGTCCATGCGGGCGGCGACGGCGGCGGCGTCCTGACCCGGCTTGACGTTGACCGAATAGCTGAAGAAGCCGAGGCGGTGGAAGGCCTGGGCCCCGGCGCTGACGCCGGCGGCGGTCTGGTCGCCGCGCACCAGGGCGTTGTCGAGGCGCGAGGAGGCGAGGCCGCCGAGGATGGAGGCGCCGACGCTGAGCAGGACGGCGTCCGGATCGAGCATGCCGGGCACGACCCAGGCGCGGCTGACGCGGGTCTGGGCGACGCGGTCGTACAGGACTTCCTCGACCGGGGCGGCGAGCGTGGGAATGTCGGCCTCGGCGGGCACATTGACCGGACCGCGCGGGATGGAGCCGAAATAGCGGTTCACCAGGGTGCGGGCGGCCGCCTCGTCGATGTCGCCCGACAGGACCAGCACGGCGTTGTTCGGACCGTAGTTGTCACGGAACCAGTTGCGCACGGTCTCGAGGCTGGCGGCGTCGAGGTCGGCCATCGAGCCGATGGTCGAGTGGCGGTAGGGGTGGCCGACGGGGAACAGCGCCTCCTGCTGGGCGTAGGAGGACAGGCCGTAGGGCTGGTTGTCGCGCTGGCGCTTCTCGTTCTGGACGACGCCGCGCTGCAGATCGAGCACCTCCTGGCCGACCTGGCCGAGCAGGAAGCCCATGCGGTCGCTCTCGAGGAACAGGGTCTGCTCCAGCGCCGGGGTCGGGACGGTCTGGAAATAGTTGGTGCGGTCGAACCAGGTGGTGCCGTTCAGGCCGGTGGCGCCGGCGGCGTTCATGGCCTGGATGTGGCTCTGCGGGGAGTTCTCCGAGCCGCCGAACATCAGGTGTTCGAACAGGTGGGCGAAGCCGGTGGAGCCGGCGGGCTCGTCCTTGGAGCCGACATTGTACCAGATGGACACGGCGACCACCGGGGCCTTGCGGTCCTCGTGGACGATGACGGTCAGGCCGTTGTCGAGCTGGAACCGCGACCAGGGGATGTCGACACGGGCGACCAGGTCGGCGACGGGCGCGCCCTGCAGCGGGGCGGCCTGCGGCAGGGCGGGGGCGGAGATGACCGCGACCGGCGCCGCCGTATCGTGAGACCAGGCCAGGACCGGGGCGGCCGGGGCGATGGCCGCCAGAAGGGCGGCGAACGATACGAGACGGTAGCGCATGAGTCACAATCCTGTTGCTCGGGATGACGCGACCATAGCCGGGGCGTGCAGACACGCAATGCCCGGCACGCCCGCCCCGGCGCGGCGCGACCGTTTGTCCGGGTGTCGTCAGTCCTCGAGCGGCGGCAGGCCGGCTTCCTTGCGGGCGGCGGCGGCGGCTTTCTTTTCGGCTTTGGCGGCGGCCTTTTCGGCGGCCTTTTTGGCATCCGCGCGATCGCGTTCCTGACGCTCGAAACTGTAGTTGGGCTTTCGGGCCATGGGCGGCTCTTTCTCTTTTCGTTGCGCTACCGCGCTTCGCGCTACTTGAGCGCAGGAGGCGCTACGCCAGCGCCGTCTGCCCACAGGGTGGGGCAAGCGGGGAGCCGGGGCAACCATTGACGATCAATCGACGGCGATGATCTCGACGGCCTGGCCGGCGACGACGGCTTCGTCCCCGACCTGTTTGTTCATCAGGGCGACGGCGAGGGGCGAGACGTGGCTGACCGAACCGGCGGCGGGGTCGGCCTCGTCCTCGCCGGTGATCCGCCAGGTCTGGGTGCGGCCGTCGGCGCGTTCGAGGGTGACAGAGCCGCCGAAGCGGACCCGGCCCTCCGGCTCGGTCTCGACCAGCTGCGCCGTGGCGCGGCGGGCCGACCAGTAGCGCAGGTCGCGGGTGGCGCGGGCCATGGCGGTGCGGTCGGCCTCGATGTCGCCCTTCGCCTGGGCGGCGGCATAGGCCGCGCGGGCCGAGGCCAGGGCGGCCTCGATCAACGCCAGGCCCGCCCTCGTGACCAGGTTCGGATGGGGCGAAATCGGACGGTCGGGAAGATCGGCGGCCGTGGCCTCCAGATCTTCCTCGCGGGTGAAGGCGACGCTCATGGGGGATGAGCGTATGCGGGTTTCGGGGGTTCCCGGAGCGGTTTCTTTCGCCCTGCGGCATGGAGGTTCATCACAACGGGCACAACGGGGTCACAACGGACACGACGGGACCGGGTGTGTGCCGACGTCCGTGACTTGATCCGTTTGCCGGGGATTGAGGCGTTCGCCGCATTGATCCGATCGAGGCCCTGGCCTCGATCATCATTCGTCTCAATTCATCGACGGCGGGTCCAGGGCCTTCCTCATCCCGGGACCCATTGTGTCCTTTGTGACCCCGTTGTGCCCGTTGTGAAGAACCCGCTTTCGCCGGACGTTCGCCTCGGAACAGGGTAGTGGGTCGGCCATGAGCGACACAAACAGGACCGTACACATCATCGGGGCCGGGCCGGCCGGGCTGATGGCCGCCGAGCGGCTGGCGCGGGCGGGTGTGGCCGTGACGGTGCATGAGGCCATGCCGTCCGTGGCGCGGAAATTCCTCATGGCGGGGCGCGGCGGGCTGAACCTGACCCATTCGGAGGACATCGCGCCGTTCACCGGCCGCTATGGCGATGCGGCGGGCGTGGTCGGGCCCTGGCTGGAGATGTTTTCGCCGACCCATCTGATCGGCTGGGCCGAGGGACTGGGGCAGGCGACGTTCACGGGCTCGTCGGGGCGGGTGTTTCCACGGGCGATGAAGGCGTCGCCGCTGCTGCGGGCCTGGCTGGGGCGGCTGAACGCGCTGGGGGTGGAGGTACGGACGCGGTCGCGCCTCATCGGTCGTCGCGACGGCGGCTGGGTGTTCGACACCCCGGACGGCGAGCGGGTCGAGACGCCGGATGCGGTAATGCTGGCCCTGGGCGGGGCGAGCTGGCCGCGGCTGGGGTCGGACGGGAGCTGGCGTGACTGGCTGGAGGCGGAAGGCGTGGCGGTCGCGCCGTTCCGGCCGTCGAATGTCGGCTTCGACGTGGCCTGGTCCGAGGTGTTCGCGGACCGGTTCGCGGGCCAGCCTCTGAAGCCCGTCGCCCTGACGCACGGCGACCGGACCGTGCGCGGCGAGGCGATGGTGACCCGCTACGGGCTGGAAGGCGGGGCGGTCTATGCGCTGTCGGCGCCGCTGCGCGAGGCGGTGGCGCGGGACGGATTGGCGAGCCTGACCGTCGACCTGCGGCCCGATCTGACCGTCGAGGCTCTGGCGGGGCGGCTGGCGAAGCCGCGCGGCAAGGACAGCGCGACCAACTGGTTGCGGAAGGTGGCGGGCCTGTCGCCGGTCGCGGTCGGGCTGTTGCGGGAAATCCCCGGAGAGCTGCCGGCGGGGGCCGACAAGCTGGCCAAGCGGATCAAGGCGGTGCGGCTGACGCTGACGGGGGTGCAGGGCCTGGCGCGGGCGATCTCCTCGGCGGGCGGGGTGCGGCTGGACCAGATGAATCAGGGGTTGATGCTGACGGCGATGCCCGGCGTGTTCGTCGCGGGCGAGATGCTGGACTGGGAGGCGCCGACGGGGGGTTATCTGCTGCAGGCGTCGATGGCCTCAGGCGTGGTGGCGGCGGACGGGGTGCTGGGCTGGCTGGAGGGGCGGTAGCGCTCGACAGGGGTGTCGGTGCAAGAGGTCTGCGCTCGACCCGTAGCGGACGTCTCCCACGATGCTGGACGTTGGCTCAGTCGGACGGTGCGACGGAGCAACCATGCGCTTGCCAAATCTGAAAATCACGATATCTTGCATTACAAGATGTCATTGAAACACAACCCCGCACTTGAACACGACTCGGTCCAGCGAACCCAGATGCTGAAGGGCCTGGCTGAGCTGGCGCTGCTGAGCCTGCTCGACGAAGAAGCCTGTTACGGGCTCGAAATCCTGGAGCGCCTCCGCAGCGACGCAGGTCTTCAGCTTGCCGAAGGGGCGGTCTACCCCCTGCTCCACAGGCTCGAGAAGTCGGGCTGGACCGCAGCCGAGTGGCGACTCGACCCGCAGAACGGCCGCCCCAGAAAATACTATGCGATCACCGATGCCGGGCGCGAAGAGCTACGGGCCCAGCGCGCCAGCTGGTCGGAGATGTCTTCCCGGCTGACCCATTTTCTTGAAAGGAGAGTCCGGCCATGACCGATCAGGCCGAGCTTGAACGCTGGCTAAGCCGTCTGGGCTGGGCGCTGGGCCACCTGCCGGTGCGCGAACGCGACGATATTGTCCGCGAGACCCGGTCGCACATCGAGGACCGGATGGCGTCGGGCGGATCCGTTCAGCAGGTCCTGAGCGAATTCGGTCCGGCCGAGCGCCATGCCCGCCGCTTCGTCGACGAGATCGAGGCCTACGAAGCCTTGGGATCCCAGCGCGCCGGCGACCTCGCCCGGTTCGTGGCCAATCGCGCACACCGAAGCGTCGGCGCCGCCATCGCCCTGCTGGCCCTGATCCTGCTGGCCATCCTCGCGGGCGTCATTGTCCTGGTGGTGGCGCTGAAGATCTTCGACCCCGTCCATGCGGGCCTTTGGGTCGGCCCCGGGACCGCGTTCATCGGAGTCATCGATGACCCGGCCTCAGCCCGCGAGCTTCTTGGTCTCTGGCTGTTTCCGTCGGCCGCCGTGGTTCTTACGCTGATCTTCATCGCGGGCAGACTGCTTCTGTCTTCGGTCGTCCCTTGGATGGCACCGCGACGGGGTCGGCCCCCGACGGGACCCGGGTGACTGCCCGCCGACCCGGCGCCTCCGCGTCATTGATCCCGGACGTCCTGGCGCCTGTCTGATCCCGGTGCCGGCGGCAGCGCCCGTCCGGACCAGCCGGGCAACGGGACCCCTGCCTCATGTGTCGCCACCGGTACCTGCCGCGAACAGCGTGGTTCGGGGCGGGGTCCGCTGCGCAATGCCTTTTCCCAGCCCCTCCGCGGCGTGCGCCGCCTTTCTTCGAGGAACGGTCTCATGCCTGAATCTCTGTCGCCAGCCGCCTCCCCCCGTACGGCCCTCACCATGGGGTGGCGATCGATCGCCCTGTTCACGGGACTGGCCCTGGCGGTCTCCTGGACCCTGCAGATCGTCGCCGTTCAGCGCTGGGGCCTGGACAGTCCGCAGACCGTCATAATGCTCATGGCCGTTATGTGGTCGCCCAGCGTGATTGCCCTGGCGTTCATCTTCTTCAACCCCGCCGCGCGTGCGGGCCTGCTCTGGAAAGTCGGCCGCGTCGCCTATCTGCCTCTGGGTGTCTTCATCCCGACCATTATCGCTTTCGTGATCCTGGCCATTCTGGTCGGCAGCGGGTTGGCGACGTCGGGATGGTTCGCCTTCGAAGGGCGCGGAGTCACAACAACCGGAGGCCCCTGGGTTCTGGGCGATGGCTTCCAGGCATGGCCTCTCTTTCTGGGCAACGTCGCCGCGACGGCCGTCGTCTTCTCCGTGATCACCCTCGGGGTCACGGCCGGCGAGGAGTTCGCCTGGCGCGGCTTCCTGCAAGGACATCTGATCCGCCGTATCGGCGTGACCCGGGGGCTCCTGCTCCTGGCCGCCATCTGGTGGGCCTACCATCTGCCCGTGCTGCTCGCCGGCTACAACTATCCCGACTATCCGATCCTGGGGACCTTCGTCCTTTTTCCACTGCAGACCCTCAGCCTGTCCTTCCTTTTCGGCTGGCTGACCATCCGGTCCGGAAGCTTCTGGCCGGCCGCCCTTGGGCACGCGGCTTTGAACTCCATCCAGGAGGGCATCATCGGTAATCTGCAGCTCGAGGTGCCGAGACTGTATCTCGACATCCTTCGCATCGCCCTCGGTCTCGTCGTCGCGCTCGCCTGCTGGGCCAGCCTGCGGCGTGATGCGGGGTCGTCGGTCGGCGGTAAATGAGAAAGCGCTGACGCGTGATCAACTCCATTCGGATGATTGAGAAGGCGGCAGGTCCCCTGAAGGTCGCGATCGTGGACCCGGACGACGCCGCCAGGTCTCGCTTGAACCAGTTGTTGAGCCGGACGGTCACGCCGCGCACGTCGGTGGTCCTCGAATGCCCGACGGCGAACACTTTCGTCCTGGAAAGCCCCGCCCTGGCGCTCGACGCTGTTTTCGTCGACATAACGATGCCGGAGAGCAGGCGTCTGGCCGAGCGGGACGGTCCTTCAGTGTATCGGCAGGGACTGGTCTTCGTTGCAGCGGGCCCCGAATACGCATCGATGGCGTTCGACCTGGAGGCGGCTGATTTTCTGACCAAGCCCTATTCAGAAGACCGACTGCTCCAGACGGTGCGTCGGCTCTGGCGTCACTGCAGGTCGCCCGGTGTGCCGAACGCGTCTGACGCGCTGACTGAGCGCCAGATCCGGATCCTCGGTCTGCTTGGACAGGGGCTGTCAAACAAGGAGATCGCCAGAGCACTGGGCTTGTCGCATTTCACGGTGCGCAATCACATCTCGCTGCTGTTCCGGTGGTTCGAGGTCTCCCGTCGGGTGGATCTCGCTACGGTCGCGCGGAAGCAGGGGCTGCCGTTGCCTGAATCGAGTTAGGGCAGCGCGGTGGTGGTCATTGGTTCGTGGACGAACGTCGCTGAGGTCCATAACGGAAACTGGAGGCTGCTGGGGCACGCGCACGTAGCTTCCGGCATTTTCACCGAGCCGTAATCCACGGTGCTTCGAGACGGTCAGCAATGGGTGCATTCGTTTTATGGAACACGGTGGCGGTGCAAGGGTCTGTCCCCTTGGCTGGCTGGAAAGGGAAGGGCGCGAACAGGGAGCGTGATTTCTTCGGATTGTGACGGGTAACGAGCGTCAGGCGACAGTCCGCTTCCGACGGTGGGCTCAACAGACATTCCGCATGACCGCTTCGGCGCGCCACTGGTCTCTGTCACGTCGGGGATGACAAGGGGCAGGCCAGCGCCGCGGTTCCGAGGGTGACGGCCTTTGACGGATGGGTCTAGAACGGTCGCATGACCCAGCACAGTATCCTCCTCGCCGCCGTCGCCGCCGTCGTCCTGACGGCCTCCCCCGCCCTTGCCCAGCAGGCCGACGCGGCGCGGCTGAATGAGCATGTGCGGGTGCTGGCGTCGGATGAGTTCGAGGGGCGCGGGGTGGCGACGCCGGGGGAGCAGCTGACGGTCGACTATCTGGTCGGCCAGTTCCAGGCCCTGGGGCTGGAGCCGGGCGGGCCGGATGGGTCGTGGGTGCAGACGGCGCAGCTGGGGCGGACGCGGCAGGCCGGGTCGGCGACGATCACGGTCAGCAGCGGCGGCGCGAGCCGGGCGCTGGCGCGGGGACCGGACCTGCTGGTGTCGAGCGACCGGCCGGTGGACCGGATCACGGTCACGGACGCGGCGGTGGTGTTCGCCGGCTATGGCGTCAGCGCGCCGGAGCGGGGCTGGGACGACTTCAAGGGCATGGACCTGCGGGGCAAGATCCTGCTGGTCATCGTCAACGACCCCGACTTCGGCGCGCCCGAGGGGCATCCGGTGGCGGGGCGGTTCGACGGCAATGCGATGACCTTCTACGGCCGCTGGACCTACAAATTCCAGGAGGCGGCGCGGCGCGGGGCGGCGGGTGTGCTGGTGATCCACGACACGGCCGGCGCCGGCTATCCGTGGAGCGTGCTGGAGGGGTCGTCGACGGCCCCGAAATTCGACATCGTGCGGGCCGATCCGGAGGCCGAGCGGGTCCCGGCCCAGGGCTGGATCCAGGGGCCGGTCGCCGAGCAGCTGTTCCGCGATGCGGGCCTCGACTACGCCGCCTTGCGCGACGCGGCGCGGACGCCTGAGTTCACGCCGGTGGCCCTGACCGGGGTGACGATGTCGATCGACTTCGGCCAGACCGCCGACCGGATCGAGAGCCGCAATGTGCTGGCGCGCATCCCCGGGGCGACGCATCCGGACGAGACGGTGCTCTACGGCGCCCACTGGGACGCCTACGGCCGCGCGACGCCGGTGGGGGACGACGACATCTATAACGGGGCGGTCGACAATGCGACGGGACTGGCCGGGCTGATCGAACTGGCGCGGCTGTTCAAGGCGGGCGCGGCGCCCGAGCGGTCGGTGGTGTTCGCCGCCTGGACGGCCGAGGAGGCGGGGCTGCTGGGGGCCGAATACTATGCCGCCAATCCGGTCTGGCCGCTGGAGACGACGGTGGCCAATATCAACATTGACTCCTTCCTGCCCGGCGAGGTCTCGCCGCAGATCGTGGTCATGGGGGCGGGCAAGAGCGAGACGGATGTCTGGCTGGAGCGGCGGGCGACGGAACAGGGGCGGACCCTGATCCCCGATCCGGCGCCCCAGGCCGGCGGCTTCTACCGCTCAGACCATTTCCCGCTGGCGAAGATGGGCGTGCCGGCCCTGTTCGGGGCGGCGGGCTTCACCGGGCACAACGCCGCCAGCCGCGACTATGTGGCCAACCGCTATCACAAACCCTCGGACGAATGGACGCCCGAGTGGGTGATGGACGGGGCGGCGGTGGACGTGGACCTGCTGTATCTGGTGGGCCGCGATCTGGCCGACAGCCGGGCCTGGCCGGAATGGAATGCGGGGGCGGAGTTCGAGGCGGCGCGGGCGGCATCGGCGGCGGCGCGGACTGCGGAATGAGCTTCGACATCCACGGCCTCTGCCCGCCGCGCTTCGCCGCCGTGAAGGACGCCTTCGCGGCCAATTTCACCGAGGCGCCCGAGGGGCTGAACGAGCAGGCGGCGCGGTTCAGCGTCTGTGTCGGCGGCGAGGTGGTGATCGATCTGTGGGGCGGCTGGGCCGATGCGGCGAAGACCCGGCCGTTCGGGGAGGACACGCTGACGCCGGTGTTCTCGACCGGCAAGGCGGTGATGATGCTGCTGATCGCCACCTGCGTGGAGCGGGGGCTGCTGGATTACGAGCGGGCGGTCGCGGACGACTGGCCGGCGTTCGGACAGGCAGGCAAGGACCGGGTCACCGTCGGCCAGCTGATGAGCCATCAGGCGGGGCTGCCGGGGTTCTCGGAGAGCGTGGATCCGACCATCTGGTTCGACCGCGAGGCGGCGCTGGCGCGGCTGAGCGAACAGGCGCCGATGTGGGCCCCAGGGACGGCGTCCGGCTATCACCCGATCACCATCGGCCTGCTGGCCGGCGAGCTGTTCCGGATCGTCGACGGGCGCAGCATGGGAACGGCCCTGCGCGAGGACTTTCCCGGCCTCGACCTGTGGATCGGCCTGCCCGAGGCCGAGCACGGCCGGGTGGCGCAAATGAAGAAGCCGACGGCGGCGCCCGATCTGGGCGTCATCGACGCGGTCAAGCGCGCCGCCTTCCTCGACAGCGGCTCGGCCCCCGGCGGGCGCGGCTCGGCGGAGTGGCGGACGATGGAGCTGCCCTCGGCCAATCTGCACGGCACGGCGAAGGATCTGGCGCGGATCATGGCCGTGGTCGCCGACGGCGGGATGCTGGACGGACGGACGGTGCTGTCGCCCGGCGTGCGGGCGGAGATGCTGCGCGAGCGGATCCATGGGCGCGACCGGGTGCTGCCGTTCGACATCAGCTGGGCGGCGGGGCTGATGCGCAATGAGGGGCTGCACATCTTCGGGCCCAATCCGACGGCGGCAGGGCATTGCGGCTGGGGCGGCAGCTGCGCCTTCGCCGATCCGGACGCGCGGGTGTCGGGAGCCTATGTGATGACCCGCCAGTCGCCGCACCTGATCGGCGACCCGCGGGCGGTGCGGTTGGTGGAGGCGGTGTACGGGGGGTTGTGAGTGGCGAGTGGCTAGTGGCGAGTGGCTAGTGGATGGCCAACAGCGGTGCTTGCGCGCTGTCCGCGTCGCCCTTCCGCCGGCGGCGAGGCTGCAATCACTAACCACTGGCCACTAGCCACTGGCCACGCCTTCAGACCGGCTCCGCTGACCGCTTCAGCGCCTCGCGCGCGGCGCGGTGGCGGAACAGGGCGGCCGCCGCGAAGACGCCCGCACCGCCCCAGATGAAGACGAAGCTGGTGACGCGCAGGGGCGTCAGGGCCTCGCCGGCCCAGACGCCGACGGCGAACTGGAGGGTCGGGGCGAGGAACTGGATGAAGCCGATGGTCGAGAGCGGCAGGCGCCGGGCCGACCAGGCGAACAGGGCCAGGGGCAGGACGGTGGCGGGGCCGTTCAGCAGGGCCCAGGCGGTGTTGGCCGGGCTGTCGAAGGCCACGCCCGCGCCCGTGTGCTGGAGCCACAGCACCCAGGCGAGGCCGAACGGGACCAGCAGCAGGCATTCGACCAGCAAACCGGCCTGGGCGTCGATGGGCACGCGTTTGCGGATCACGCCATAGCTGGCGAAGCTGAGGGCCAGGACGATGGAGATCCACGGCGGACGGCCGAGGGCCAGGGTCTGGAACAGCACGCCGATCGCGGCCAGGCCGATGGCGACCCAGCCCCATTTGTCGATCTTCTCGCGGAACAGCCACAGGCCCACGACCATGTTGAGCAGCGGGTTGATATAGTAGCCGAGGCTGGCTTCCAGCGTGGCCTCATGGGTGGTGGCCCAGACATAGAGGCCCCAGTTGACGCCGATCAGGGCCGTGGACAGGACCAGCCAGCCGAGCGTCTTCGGCGTGGTCAGGACGGCGCGGACCTGATCGCCCTGTTTCGCCAGAAGCACCAGCAGGCCCGCGACCGCCACCGCCCAGAGGGCGCGGTGGGCGAGGATTTCGAGCGAGTCGAAGCCGACCGCCGCCTGGGCCATGAACAGCAGGGGCATGAAGCCCCACATGACGTAGCAGCCGAAGGCCGACAGAAGGGCGGCGCGGGGCGTGGCGGACGGGGCGGGGGCCACGGTCGTCAGACGGTGATCGAGCGATACCCCGAGGCGGGCTTGATGATCCCCGTCTCGTCCAGCAGCTGGGCGATCTGGACGGCGTTGAGGGCGGCGCCCTTGCGCAGGTTGTCGGAGACGACCCACAGCGACAGGCCGTGCTCGACCGTCGGGTCCTTGCGGATGCGGCTGACATAGACAGCGTGTTCGCCGGCGGCGTCGACGGGGGTGATGTAGCCGTCGTGCTCCTGCTTATCGATGACCATGACGCCGGGGGCGTCGCGCAGCAGGGCGCGGGCCTCGTCGGGGCTGATCGGGCGGTCGAACTCGAGGTTCACGGATTCGGAGTGGCCGACGAAGACCGGCACGCGCACGCAGGTGACGGTCAGCTTGATCGCGGGGTCCATGATCTTGTGGACCTCGTTCCACATCTTGGCTTCCTCGTCGGTGTAGCCATCGTCCTGGAAGGCGCCGATGAAGGGGATGACGTTGAAGGCGATCTGTTTGGGGAACAGCTTCGGCCGCGCGTCGCCGAGGCCGTAGATGGCCTTGGTCTGGTTCCACAGCTCGTCCATGCCCGCCTTGCCGGCGCCCGAGACCGATTGATAGGTCGAGACCACGGCGCGCTTGATCCTGGCGGCGTCATGCAGGGGCTTGAGGGCCACGACCAGCTGGGCGGTCGAGCAGTTGGGGTTGGCGATGATGTTCTTCCTCGTCGCCAGTTTGATGGCGTCGGGGTTCACCTCGGGCACGATCAGCGGCACGTCCGGGTCCATGCGGAAGGCGGAGGAATTGTCGATGACGATGGGGCCGGCCTTGCCGATCTTTTCCGACCACAGGCGCGAGGCGTCGCCGCCGGCGCTCATCAGCACCAGGTCGACGGTCGAGAAATCGAACAGTTCGATGTCCTCGCACTTGATCGTCTTGTCACCCCACGACACCTCGACGCCCTTGGACTTGCGCGAGGCGACGGCGTGCATCTTCTCGACGGGGAAATCGAGTTCCTCGAGGATGTTCAGCATTTCCCGGCCGACATTGCCGGTGGCGCCCACGACGGCGACTTTGTAACCCATGTTGGTGTCCTTCGGACGCGCTACCGCTCGGCTCGCGGAGCCTCGCTGCTTGAGCGCTGATTGTGCTGGTTCGCCTATGTGGGCTTTCGCGGGCGCGAAGCAATCGCTTTTCAGCGGTCGCGGGCGCCGCTAAGCCCGAGAACGATGCCCTCACGCATACGCACCGCTTATGACCGTCGTTTGGCCGAAGGCCGGCTGACGCCCGATCCGTCGCAGATTCCGGTGGTCGAGGCCCTGACGCGGCTGGAGAAGGACCTCGCGCGCAAGGCGCCGATGGGCGGGCTGTTCGGCGGTCAGGCCGAAGTCCGGGGGGTCTACCTCTGGGGGCCGCCGGGGCGGGGCAAGTCCCTGCTGATGGACATGTTCTGCGCCTCGGTCCCCGAGCCGCGCAAAACCCGCGCCCATTTCCACGCCTTCATGGCCCGGGTGCACGATCTCGTGCGTCAATGGCGCGAAGGCGATGCGAAGGCGCGCAAGGCCGTGTTCGGCCAGTGGAAGGGCGACGACCCCATCAAGCCGGTGGCGGAGCTGATCGCATCCGAGGCGCGGCTGCTGTGTTTCGACGAACTGCAGGTGACCGACATCGCCGACGCCATGATCCTGGGCCGGTTGTTCGAGGCCCTGTTCGAGCGGGGCGTGGTCTTGTCGGTGACCTCGAACCGGGCGCCGGACCAGCTTTATCTGAACGGGATCAACCGCCAGCTCTTCTTGCCCTTCATCGCCATGCTGGAGCGGAGGTGTGTGGTGGTCAGCGTCGCCGGGTCACGCGACTGGCGGCTGGACCGGCTGATGGGCGACCGGGTCTGGTTCACGCCGGCGGACGCCGATGCGCGGGCCGGGTTCGAGACCCTGTGGTCCGACCTCAAGGGCGAGCAGGACGAATGCCCGGCGTATCTCAAGGTGCTGGGGCGCGAGGTGGTGATCGCGCGCACCGATGGCGGCCTGGCGCGGGCGACGTTTGCGGAGCTGTGCGAGGCGCCGCTGGGGCCGCAGGACTATCTGGCCGTCGCCGAACGGTTCCACACCCTGTTTCTTGAGGATGTCCCGGTTCTGGGACCCGATAATCATCAGGCAGCGCGGCGGTTCGTGACCCTGGTCGACGCCCTGTATGAGGCCGGGACTCGGCTGGTGGTTCTGGCCGGGGCGGCGCCGGAGGCCCTGTATCAGCAGGGGATCGGCGCGTTCGAGTTCGAGCGGACGGTCTCCCGGCTCAACGAGATGTCAGGAGCCGACTGGCTGGCGCGTCAGAGAACGGCGTAGGCTGGCGCCACAATTCCGCTCGGGCCGATGGCTCTAACGGTCGCGACCCCGGAGATTTGCCATGCGTCTGCCCGCCCTGCTCGCCGCCCTCGTCCTTGCCGCCGCGCCCGGCGCGGCCCTGGCGCAGACTGCGCCGCCGGCGGCGGTCCCTGTCACGGGGGTCGCGGTCGCCGAGACGCGGACCTGGCTGACGGGTCTGGGCGGCGCGGTCGGCGAGCCGGTCGTCCGCGAGGGTTTGACCAGCCTGCACATCGCGGACCAGCCCCTGCCCTGGAACCTGACCTTCTACGGCTGCGGGCCGAGCCTGTGCGACGATGTCCAGTTCAGCGCCGTCTTCACCGGCCCGATCACCGCGGAGCAGATCAATGACTGGAACCGCGAGCACCGCTTCCTGAAGGCCTTCTTTGCGCCGGCGGCGACGGCGGGCGGGGACGCCAGCGCGGTGGTCCAGTACGACGTCGTCCTGACCAACACCGGAACCGAACAACTGCGTGAGCCGACGGTGGTCTGGCTTCAGCTGCTGCGGGAGTTTGCGCAGGGGCTGGTGACGGCGGCTCCCGCGCAATAGCCAGCGCAGAAGAAAGGGCCGCGGATCGCTCCGCGGCCCTTTTCCATTCCATGCGCGGCGCTCAAGCAGCGAGCCGCCGCGCGGCGAGCGTTAGCGCCCTAGACCAGGCTGCTGTCGATATCCTTGCAGGCCTGGATCAGGCCCTGGACCGACTCCACCGACTTGGCGAACATCGCCTTCTCGTCGTCATTGGTGGTGAACTCGATGACCTTCTCGACGCCGCCGGCGCCGATCAGGGCCGGGACGCCGACGTAGAGATCCTTCAGGCCGTATTCGCCCGAGAGCCAGACGGCGCAGGGCAGGACGCGCTTCTGGTCGAGCAGATAGGAGCGGGCCATGGCGATGGCGCTCTCGGCCGGGGCGTAGAAGGCCGAGCCGGTCTTGAGCAGGGCGACGATCTCGCCACCGCCCTTGCGGGTGCGGTCGACGATGGCGTCCAGCTCAGCCTGGGACAGGAAGCCGGCCTTGACCGCGTCGGGCAGGGGCAGGCCGCCGACGGTGGAATGGCGGACCATGGGCACCATGTCGTCGCCGTGACCGCCCAGGGTCCAGGCGTGGATGTCCTGGATGGAGACGCCGGTCTTCTCGGCGAGGAAGTAGGCGAACCGGGCCGAGTCGAGCACGCCGGCCATGCCGACGACCTTCTCCCTGGGCAGGCCCGAGAACTGCTGCAGGGCCCAGACCATGGCGTCGAGCGGATTGGTGATGCAG
>NZ_DDRM01000021.1:736-27587 GCF_002343105.1 Brevundimonas sp. UBA2416 | reverse complement strand
GAAGCGGGGCGATCAGTTCATCGCCTCGGAGCTGTTCCTGCTCGCCCTTGCCGACGACAAGGGCGACTGTGGCCGGCTGGCGAAGCAGCACGGACTGGTCAAGGCGTCGGTCGAGCCGGCGGTGGCGGCGGGGCGGGGGGGGCGGGGAGCCGATCGCCGCGCGGAGGCCGATCGCCTCCACCGACGCAGACCAGAGCAGCAGCGAGGGTGTAGGAGTCGGTGTTCCGGTTCAAAATCAGCGTCCCCTCTCCCATCGGGAGAGGGCTTGAGCGCACGGCGGCGCAGCCGTCATCCTTGCGCGAAAGGGTGAGGGTCGGCTGTCGGGGGGCGGCGGCGGCGCTCGCACAGTCGACCCTCATCCGGCCCTCCGGGCCACCCGTCGGGAGAAGGGTCAGAGCTTGCCGCGCGCGACTCCTTGCAAACCGCACATCCTCATTCCCCGGATCATCAATCCAGTCCGCCCCCTGCCCTTTCAGCCACGCCCTCACCTCCGCCCGCCCCGCGCCCAGCATCGGGCGGAGCAGCATCAAACCCCGCCCCTCGGGCCATGCCGGGGATGGCGACCAGTCGCGCAGCCGGCCGAGGGTCGAGCCCTCCGCCCGCATCACCTCACCCTCGGCGATGTCGTCGGCGGTATGGGCGAACAGAACGACCCGCGCCCCGGCCTCGCGCGCGGCGTCCGCGATCAGGCGATGACGAGCCGAACGTGCGGCGGCGGGCAGACCCGTAGCGGGCCTGGAACCGATCCAGTTCAGGCTGCGCCACTCCGCCCCGGCCTCACGGGCGGAGCGCCCGGCGAAGGTTGTCCAGGCTGCGCTGTCGGCGCTGAGTCCGTGATCGACGGTCAGGGCCAGCAGGCGACGGCCGTTCTCGCGCGCCCAGTCGGCGGCCACGCGCAGTAGTGCAATACTGTCGCCGCCTCCGGAGAGGGCCAGGGCGAGCGGGCGGTCGATACCGGTTTCCAGGCGCGCGGACAGACCGGCCCTCGCCGAGCCGATCCAGTCCACGTAGTCTGGGGTCAGCCCGGTCTCCGGGCCGGCGGCGCGGCCGGAGCCGGGCAGCCGATACGGGTCCGGGCCTCGGTCGCCCGGGTGCGCACGGCGGGGCTGGCGGCCTCGGCATAGCGGCGGGTGAACTCGGTCAGGGCGGTGCAGGCCTGGGTCTTGCGATCCGTGGCGTTGAGGGCGTTGGCCAGTTCGAGCGTCGTCGCGGCGGCCCAGGGCGCGGTCGGCCAGCCCTGCAGCGCCGTCGCATAGGCGGAGACGGCGCCCGCGTGATCGCCGGCGGAGACCCGCAGGTCGCCGAGACGGCTCGACGCCTCACGGGCCTGGGGCGTGTCAGGCCAGGCGAGGATGACGGTCTGCAGGGCGCGGTCGCCCCGCTGCGGGTCCGTGGCCGCCAGCCGGGCCGCGGCGGTCAGGTCGCGCGCGGCGTCGCCGGTCGGCGAGGTGGTGGGGATGGGTGCGTTCAGCTCGGCCTCGCGGGCGGCCGCCGCCTCCATGGTCCGGATCCGGCCCTCGGCATCGCGCACGCGGGTCGAGAGGGCGGCGTTGTCGCGCCCGGCTTCGTCCAGCTGGAAGGTCAGGCGTTCGAGGTCGCCGTTCACGCGCTGGACCGTCGCCTCCATGTCGGCGAGCCGGCGGTCCATGAGGCCGACGCGGCCCTGCAGGGCGATGACCTCGGGATCGGGCTCGATGATGACCGGCTGACCGGCGGCGTTGCGCTGGGTCACGGCGCGCTCGAGGCGGCGAACGTTGCGGTCCAGCTGGTCCAGCCGTCGCTTGTCCCACTGCACGGGCTCCAGCGGCGTGGTCTGGGCCACGACCGTGGTCGTGCCGGCGATCAGGATCACGCCCAGCACGGAGATCAGGGCGTTGCGCGAACGGAGGGCGGCGGGAAACTTCAGCATGATCGTTGTCGTCCCACCGATTTGCGGCCGGTTCAAGACAAGGGGAAGGCGCGAGGGGGCGGCAATCGCCCCCTCGCGCCTGTTCCGTCCTAGCGCGCGGCGCCCGAGACGATGGCGGTGTGGGCATTGCGGTTGCGGGCCCAGGCCTCTTCGTTCGAGCCGGCCGCGATCGGGCGTTCCTTGCCGTAGCTGATGGTGTCGATACGGCCCGCGTTCACGCCGCGCTCGACCAGATAGGTGCGGACCGATTCAGCGCGGCGGGCGCCGAGGGCCAGGTTATACTCGCGGGTGCCGCGCTCGTCGGCATTGCCCTCGATGCGGATGGTCACATTCGGATAGCGCTGCAGCCAGGCCACCTGGGCATCCATGCGGGGATAGGCCTCGGGGCGGATCGCATAGCTGTCGAGGTCGAAATAGACGCGGTCGCCGACGTTGACGACGAAGTCCTGCTCCGAACCGGGGGCCGCGGCGCCGAGGTTGCCGCCGGACACGGGGCCGGGGGCGTTCGGGTTGTACTGGTCATTGCCGGCGGGCGGCACGCTGTTGCCGGCTCCGGTGTCCGCCGGCGTGCGCGGGGTGCAGGCGGCGATGGCGGTCACGGCGACGCCGACGGCGGCCAGACGGAAAAGGACTGAGGTCTTCATCATCGGGTCGTCTCCTTGAGTGGAGGGCGTAGCCTCCAGCTTGGCTTTAAAGAGTTGCTACTGACGGACCAGCGGTTTCGCCAGTCGCGATAACGCGGGTTTGAGCCGAATGGCTCCCTTGTGATCAGGTGGGGCAGCCGTCCGGGCCGCCGCCTCCGAGGTTGGCGGGTTGGTCGTCGAGAAGCGGTGACCAGGCTGGATCGGTGCCGCGCCCCCCATAGCCGGCCTGGGAGACGACACGGCCCGACAGGTCCACGGTCCAAAGGCGCGTCTCGCCGCCGGGCGACTGGCGCGCGAACATGATGTAGCGGCCGTTGGGCGCCCAGGACGGGCCTTCCTCGAAATAGCTGGACGACAGGATGCGCTCGCCCGAGCCGTCGGTGTTCATGACGCCGGTGGAGAATCGTCCACCGCCCTGTTTGGTGAAGGCGATCAGGTCGCCGCGCGGGCTCCAGTTCGGGGCCGTGTAGAGGCCGCCGCCGCGCGAGATGGGCCGCTGGCCCGTGCCGTCGGCGCGCATGGTGTAGAGCCGGGCGCTGCCCGAGCGGTCCGAGGTGAAGACGATCTGGCTGTTGTCGGGGCTGAATGAGGGCGAGGTGTCGATGCCAGGGTCGGTCGTCAGACGACGCAGCTGGCGACTGGACAGATCCATCACATAGACGTCGGTATTGCCGCCCCGGATGATCGAGAAGGCCATCTTCGTCCCGTCGTTCGAGAAACGCGGGGCCAGCACCTGACCGTCGAACTCGCCCAGGCTCTCGCGCCGCCCGGTCGACAGATTGAACAGATAGATACGGCTGTAGTCGCGCCCCAGCGCCACATAGGTGATCTCATTGGGATCGTTCAGCGAGAAGCGCGGCGACATGATCACTTCGTCGCCCTGGGTCAGATAGACGGGGTTGAATCCGTCCTGATCCGAAATGGCGAGGCGCGAAAGCCGGTTCAGCTGGGTGCCGCTCTCGGCGACGAAGACCACCCGGCTGTCGAAGAAGCCGCTTTCACCGGTCATGCGCTGGTAGACCAGGTCGGCGATCTTGTGGCCGATCCGGCGCCATTGCTCCGGTGTGGCGGTGAACTGATACGAGGCCAGCTGGCACTGGCGATAGGGGTCGTACAGCCGGAAGCCGAAATCGTTGCGGCCGTCGGGCCGGGGCGTCACCGCCCCGTACAGGACCGCCTGGGCGCCGATCGAGGTCCACTGCGGAAAATTGGGGGCATTGGCCAGGGTCAGGCCCGTCTCGACGAAGCCCGCCGGATCGAGGGGTTCGAAATAGCCGGAACGGCGCAGGTTCGCCCGGATGACGCCGCCCAGATCGGCGCCGTTCTGGCCGGTGAAGTTGACGACGGCGATCTGCATCGGCCGCAGAACGCCCTGATCGATCTCGACCTCGACTGGATCACCGGAGGGTTGCGGCGTCGGAGGCGTCTGGGCCGTGGCTGTGCCCACCGTCATCGCCAGAATGGCGACGCTTGCCAGAAGTCGGTTCAGACGCATCAAGGGCTCCCGCAAGTTCAATCTTCGCCGCTCCTTATCGCCAGAGCGTGCGCATAAGACCAGCATGGCCGTGAATGGGGCGACTTTCAGGCCCCGTCACGCTTTGTCAGGATTTGCGGGCTGAAGACCTATCGCCCCCGGCAGGCCCGTTCAGTGACAAAGGTCGGCCTGAAGCGACCGCCGGGGAAGCCCGTCGGGACGTCAAAGGGGGCCGTCTGGCGGATCGCCCGGACAGCGCCGTCGGCGGCAGCTCGCCACACGGGGTCCGAACGGGCTCCGATCAGGGTCGGGCCGGCCGTGATCCGTCCCTGTTCGTCGAGAGTCACATCCATCTGGATGCGCAGGGCGTCCGCCCCGGGAATGTCGCAGGGCAGAATCCAGTTCGGATAGACCTGGTTGAAGACCGCCGTGATCTGCGGCCCGGTCGCCTGGGGCGCCGATCCAGCGCCGGTTTGTCCGGTGGGCGGCCGCGGCCCGGGCCGCGGGCCCGGTCGCGGCGGGCCCGCGAGAGAATCGAGATCGAGAGTCGGCTCGCGCGGAGGCGTCGGACGCGGCGGCTGCGGCCGGGGCGGCGGGGCAGTGCGTGGCGGCGTGGGACGCGGAGGCGTCGCCTTCTTAACCGGCGCGGGCGTGGGCGTCGGCGGCGGAACGGGCTCGGGCGGGACAGGTTCGGGCGGCGTCGGCTCGACCGGAGCCGTGGCAGCGTCTTCCGTGACCAGCTCGTCATCAGGATTGTCGGGCGCGGCGGCCTCGATGACCGTCTCGGAGATGATCGACACCGGCACGGTGGACTCGACGTTTATCGGCTCGCGCGTGAATCCGAGCAGGCCATAGCCCACCACGCCCAGAACCACCGCCGCGTGGACGGCGATCGAAGCGAGCAGCGAGGAACCGGGCCTCTCCAAGCCGTCAGCCCTCCACGTCCGTCGGAGCGCCGCCGGCCGTGTCGGTTATCAGATTCAGCTTGGTGAAGCCGGCCGAGGACAGCCGCGCCATGACGCGGGCCACCGCCTGATAGGGCGCCCGGCCATCGCCGCGCACGGACACGGCCTTCTCGCGGCCGTCGCGGCCGGCGGCCTCGGCCACGGTCAGCACCAGGCGGTCGAAGCTGACCTCGCTCTCGCCGACATAGATGGCGCCGTCGCGCTTGATCGAGATGACCACCGGATCGTCCGAGGCGTCCACCGCGCTGGCGTCCGTCTTGGGCAGTTCGACCGGCACGGCCACGTTCAGCAGCGGCGCCGAGACCATGAATATGATCAGCAGCACCAGCATCACATCGACCAGCGGCGTGACATTGATCTCACTGAGCGGCCGTTTGCGCGGCCGCCTGCGGCCCCGGACGTGTCCGCCGCCGCCGCCTCCTGCGAGGGCCATGCTCAGATCTCCCGGGTGGGCTGCGGCGCGGCGCTGGACGGGCCACCGAGACGGCGCGCCACGGCGGCCTGCAGATCATCGGCGAAGCTCTCGAGCCGGCCGGTGAACTTGCCCGCGTCGATCGAGAACTTGTTGTAGGCGATATAGGCCGGAATGGCCGCACCCAGACCCAGGGCCGTGGCGAACAGGGCCTCGGAGATCGCAGGGGCCACCGTCGCCAGATTGGTGTTGCCCGACGAGGCGATGGCCCCGAAGGCGTTCATGATGCCCCAGACCGTGCCGAACAGGCCGATAAAGGGTGACGAGGTCGCCACCACCGACAGCACACCCAGACCGTTCTCGACGCGCTGGCCCTCGCGGGCGATCAGGCTGTCCAGCGCGCGGTCGATGCGCGACATCAGCAGATTGGCCTGGTTCTCGGTCAGCGGGCCGCGCGTGCGCGCCTCGCGCCAGTCGGCCAGGGCGATGACCAGCATGCGCGGCAGCGGATGGACCGGGTTCGGCCCGGCCTGGGCGGCGATGTCCTCCAGCGACCGGCCGGAGCCGACGGCGTCCTCAAAGGTGTTGGCCTGGCTGTTCAGGGCGCTGAACCGCATGGCCTTGTCGATGATCACGGCCCAGGACCACAGCGAGGCGATCGCCAGGCCGATCATGATCGACTGCACGACGATATCGGCCTGCAGAAACAGGGATACCGGGTTGATCATCGAGGCGTGGGCGGCGGTGGTCATTCAACGTCCTTCCGTCTGTCCGACCACTGTGCACCGGACGGTCGTGGCGGTTGTGTGGCGGTTTGAGCCGGGTCTACCGGGGTGTGGCCGCGGCGTCACCTGTCTGCACGTGACAGGCGGGCGAAATGGTCAGGCTTCGCGCGCCAGCCACGGCCCGATCTTGCCCCGCAAGGCCTGCGTCGGCCGGCGCGGCCTCCCGTCCATGTGGATGCAGACCACCTCGACCTCGGCCCGGCACAGGACATCGCCGCCGCGCGTGATGGCCTGTGAGATCAACAGGCGCGGCCCCTTCACGGCGTCATAGTGGGTACGCACCACCAACTCGTCGTCGATCCGGGCGGGTTTGAGGAAATGCAGCCCCATCTTCGAGACCACGAAGGCCATCGGCTGGTCGCCGTCCAGAAGCTCGGCATGGCCGATCCCCATCAACCGCAGGCAGTCGGACCGCCCGCGCTCGAAATAGCGGACATAGTTGGCGTGATAGACCAGACCGGTGAAGTCGGTGTCCTCGTAGTAGACCCGGACGGGCAGGCGATGCTCGCGGCCATCGAACCGGCCGGCTGTGGGGGTGTCGGACATGTCAGTTGATGCGCGCGGGAGGCGGTTCGGGGAAGTTCGGACAGTCGGCGTCCATCATGGCGCTGAACTCCCCGTTCAGCGGGTCCTCGCTCAGCAGCATCCGGTTTGGTCGAGAGATGAAGCCTATGGCCCCGCCGCCTCGCCCGGCCGCGATATAGCCGCAGACCACCCGGCCCCGGCCCGGCTCGATCAGCTGGACCTCGGCGGTCCGTCCCAGTTGCTCGCGCGCCTGCCGCAGCACGCGGCGGGAGGCCGGCTCCTCGGTGAAGCCTCCACCCGTACCCTGGGTGATGAACCAGAGCGCCAGCGCGCCGAGGACGATTACCGCCACGCCCAGAACGGCGATCAGTCTTTCGGTTCGTATCGCCCGTCGCGCCATGCAGCCTCCTGGATCGCGACCATGCCGGGGTTCGGACGCAAGGTGAAGCCCGGCGCGATGGATTGGAGCGTCGCGATGTGGATGCTAGGCCTTGGCTGTTCGAACGGGAGGGTACCATGCGACGCAACGCTCTGGCCTTGGCACTGGTCCTCACGCTGGGAACCGCCGTCCCGCTGCAGGCGCAGGCTCCCGCTCCGGCGCCGTCTACCCTGGAGGAAGCGATCCCGGTCATAGACGCGGCCTTCGACCGCTGGCAGGCCGCCGCCCATGCGCCCGGTCTGGTCTATGGCGTGGTGCAGGACGGCCGCATTATCCACCTGCGCACCGCCGGCGTTCGCACGGTCGACGGGCCCGCGGTGACGCCCGACACCCTGTTCCGCATCGCCTCCATGTCCAAGGCCTTCACGGGGCTCGCGATCCTGAAGCTGCGCGACGAGGGCAGGCTCTCGCTGGACGACCTGGCCGAGACCCATGTGCCGGAGATGGCGAGCTGGACCTATCCCACGGCCGACTCGCCGCGCATCCGCGTCCGCGACCTGCTCAACCACACCAGTGGCCTCGTCACCGACGATCCCTGGGGGGACCGGCAGCAGGTCATCACCGAGGCCGAGTTTACCCGCATGCTGACCGACGGCGTGCCCTTCACCCGCGCGCCCCAGACGGCGTTCGAATATTCGAACTTCGGCTACGCCCTGCTCGGCCGGATCGTCACCAATGTCTCGGGCCGGCCGTACAACGAATACATTGAGGCCGAGATCATGCGGCCGCTGGGCATGGCCTCCAGCGGATATGACGTCTTCGCCTCGCCGCAGGACCGCCGCGCGCTCGGCTATCGCTGGGAGAATGACGCCTGGTCTCGCGAGCCAGACATGATCCACGGCGTCTTCGGCGCCATGGGCGGGGTTGAAACCAGCGCCGAGGACTACGCCCGCTGGATCAGCTTCCTGCTCTCCGCCTGGCCGGCCCGCGACGAACCCGATACCGGCCCCGTCCGCCGCTCGACCGTGCGTGAGATGGCGCTCGGCTCAAACTTCGCTTCACCCCGCAGCCGCACCGGCGCCGACGGCCAACCCTGCTCCGGCGCCGGCGCCTATGGCATGGGGTTGCAGGCCAACACCGACTGCGAGCTCGGGAACTGGCTGGCGCACGGCGGCGGCTATCCCGGCTACGGCTCCTACATGATCCTGCTCCCGGACCGCCGGACGGGCCTGTTCGCCTTCTCCAACCGCACCTATGCCGGGCCGTCCGGCCCGCTCACGGAAGCCGCCCTGACCCTCGTGCGGGGAGGCCTCGCGCCGGTCCGCCCGGCCCCCGCCAGCGATATCCTGACCGAGCGGTACGCCGACCTCGGCCGCATCTGGGCCGCGGGGGACGTGTCCGTCGCACGCGACCGGCTGGCGATGAATTTCCTGATGGACCGCTCGGTCGAGAACTGGCGCACCGTGCTGGGCCTGCTGAAGACCGACGCCGGAGCCTGCGCCGCCGACGCACCCATCACCCCGACGGGCGCCCTGTCCGGAACCTTCCGCTGGACTTGCGAGAAGGGTGTGATCGAGGGCCGCCTGCTGCTGGCTCCGACCAACCCCGCGACCATTCAGGCGCTGAATTTCCGCCTGACGCCCACGCCGGCGCCGTAGTCGCTATTCGAACAGGGCGGCCTGCCCCGCTCCTGCCGGTTTCGGCGGCTCGGCCAGGCCCAGATGGGCATAGGCCCGCGCACAGGCCATCCGTCCGCGCGGCGTGCGCTGGATGAAGCCCTGCTGCAACAGATAGGGCTCGATCAGGTCCTCGACCGCGTCCCTGGCCTCGGCGATCGCCGCGGCCAGCGTGTCCATCCCGACCGGCCCGCCGCCGTAGTTCTCGATCAGGGCCTTCAGGAACCGGCGGTCGAGGCTGTCCAGCCCCGCCTCATCGACCTCCAGCCGGCTCAGCGCTCGCGCCGCCGCCAGCCGGTCGATCACCGGCGACCCTTCGGCCTCGGCGAAATCGCGCACCCGGCGCAGCAGCCGCCCGGCCACGCGGGGGGTGCCACGCGAGCGGCTGGCGATCTCGCGAGCGCCCTCATCGTTGATGGCCACGCCCATCTTGCGCGCCGCCCCGGTGATGACCCGGACCAGTTCCTCGGGCGTGTAGAACTCAAGTCGCAGCGGAATGCCGAACCGGTCCCGCAGCGGCGTCGCCAGCAGCCCCGCCCGCGTCGTCGCCCCCACCAGCGTAAACGGCGCCAGATCGATCCGCACCGACCGCGCCGACGGCCCCTCCCCGATGATGAGGTCGAGAACGTGATCTTCCATGGCCGGGTAGAGGATCTCCTCGACCGTCGGGGCGAGCCGGTGGATCTCGTCGATGAACAGCACGTCGCGCGGTTCGAGATTGGTCAGGATGGCCGCGAGGTCGCCCGCCTTGGCCAGAATGGGTCCGCTGGTGGCGCGGAACCCCACGCCGAGCTCGCGCGCCACGATCTGCGCCAGGGTCGTCTTGCCCAGCCCCGGCGGTCCGAACAGCAGGACGTGATCGAGCGACTCCCCCCGTCCCCGCGCAGCGTCGATGAAGACCTTCAGATTGCCCTTGGCCTGCTCCTGACCGACGAATTCCGACAGGGTCTGCGGCCGCAGGGCGCGGTCGTGGCCTTCGCCGGGAGCGGGCGCGCCGGAAATGATCCGGTCCTCGCTCACCGCCCCAGCTCCTGCAGGGCCGCGCGGATCACGGCGGACAGATCGGCCTCATCGCCCAACCGGATCAGCGCCTGATCGACCGCGCGGCGGGCGTTGACCTCGGCCACGCCCAGACCCAGCAGGGCCGAGACGGCCTCGCCCGTGACGCTCGGCGTCGGTGGCGCGATCTCGGCATGCACGCCGGGCGCGCTCGGCGTGAACGACGCGTCCCCCAGCGGCTTGCCCTTCAGTTCGGTGACGATGCGCAGGGCCAGTTTCGGCCCGACGCCGTTGGCCCGCGCCACCGCCGCCTTGTCCTCGCGCGCCACCGCCGCAGCCAGCTCTCCGGGCGGCAGGACGTCCAGCACCGATAGCGCCGCCTTCGGACCCACGCCCTGGATGGCAGTCAGGGTGGTGAAGGCCCGGCGCTCGTCACGGCTCAGGAAGCCGTACAAGCGCGGTCCGCTCTCGGCGTTCCAGTTGCTCTCGATATGCAAGGTCGCCTCGTCGCCCGGCGCCGGCAGCCGCCCCAGCGTCCGCGCCCCGCAAGCCACCACATAGCCCACGCCGGCGCAGTCGATCAGACAGTGGTCCGCCTCGACCTCGGCCAGCACGCCCCTCAGACGACCGATCATGCGGCGCCTCGCAACGCCGTGAGCAAAGCCCGCTTCCGCATCTGCGCATGGGTGATGGCCACGGCCAGCGCGTCGGCGGCGTCGGCCTTCACATCTCCGGCCGCGGGCAGCAGCCGTTTCACCATGAAGGCGATCTGGGTCTTGTCGGCGTGGCCCGCCCCGACCACCGCCTTCTTGATCAGGTTCGGCGAATATTCCGCCACGCTCAGCCCGTGCCGCGCCGGCGCCAGCATCACCGCCGCCCGGGCATGGCCCAGCTTCAGCGTCGAGACCGGGTTCATGTTGACGAACACCTCCTCGATCGCCGCCTCGTCGCAGTCATGGGCGGCGCAGACTTCGCCCACGGCCTCGAGCAGGAACAGCAGCCGCTCGCTGAACGGCGCGGTCTCGGGCGGGGCGATGACGCCATGCGCGATCCAGCGCAGGCGCGCCCCTTCAGACGCCAAAACGCCCCAGCCGGTGCGGCGCAGGCCGGGGTCCAGCCCCAGAATTCGAGTCGTTCCGTTCGTCATTCGTTCCATTCATGCCTCAAACGAGGTTGACGAACAATGACCGGCGCCGGGGGCGTCGCCTGTTCCCTCCTGGCGCCGCCGAAATTCTGTTCGGACGCATCGGCGCCCCGCACGATTCATCAATTGCCGTTCCCTGGCTTGTCGGGAGACATCTGCCCTGTAACTTCGCGCGCATGGGAGAGAAACAGATGAAGCTTGGCCGCTTGTTTGCATCGGGGGCCGTGGCGGCCTGCCTGTTCGCGGGCGCCGCTTCCGCCCAGACCCCGGCTGAGTCCGCCCCGGACCAGCTGGCCTTTCGCGAACTCTTTCGTGAGCTGATCGAGACCCGGTCCAGCCTGTCCGGCGGTGAATGCACCCTGGCGGCCGAACGCATGGCGGCGCACCTCTGGGCGGCGGGATATTCCCGGGATGACGCACGGGTGCTGGTTCCGGAGAGCCATCCGAACGAGGGCGCCCTTGTCGCGGTGCTACGCGGTTCGGACCCCTCCGCCCCGGCCCTCCTGTTGCTGGCCCACATCGACGTGGTCGAGGCCAGGCGCGAGGATTGGGAGCGTGACCCCTTCGTCCTGGTCGAGGAGGGCGGCTATTTCTACGGACGTGGAACCCAGGACGACAAGGCGCAGGCCGCCATCTGGGTCGACACCCTGATCCGGCTGCGGGCGGAGGGTTTCCAGCCACGCCGGCACATCAAGGTCGCCCTGACGTGCGGGGAAGAAACCTCCGACGCCTTCAACACCCTGAGCTGGTTGCTGACCAACCACCGTGACGCTGTGCAGGCCGGTTTCGCCCTGAACGAGGACATCCGAGCCCGCCTGGACCCCGACGGAACCCGGATCGCCCTCGAAATCATGGCCGGAGAAAAAGTCTATCACGACTTCCAGCTGGAGACGACGCACCCCGGCGGTCACAGTTCACGACCGGTTCCGGGCAACGCCATCTACCGCCTCGCGGACGGATTGAGCCGTCTCGACGACTACACCTTCCCGCTGGAGATCAACGGCACCGGCCGCGCCTATTTCGCCGCCATGGCGGACGTCACGCCCCGGTATGCGGACGACATGCGCGCCGTCAGCCAGGCGACACCAGACCCCGAGGCGGCGACCCGCCTGGGCGCCATTGATCCGGTCTGGAACGGCATGATGCGCACCACCTGCGTCGCGACCATGCTTGAAGCCGGCCACGCGCCCAACGCCTTGCCCCAGCGCGCGCGGGCGAACGTGAACTGCCGCATCCTTCCGGGTCACAGCGTTGCGGAGGTGCGGGCGGAGCTGGAGCGGGTCATGGCCGACCCGGGCATATCCGTGACGTCCACGGCCGTCCCCGATCCGGTCTCTCCGCCCCCGCCGCTGACGCCGGAGTTCCTCGAGCCGATCCGGCGCGTCGCCGGCCGCATGTGGCCCGGCGTGCCCGTGATCCCGACCATGAACGTCGGCGCCAGCGACGGACGGTTCACCAACGCGGCCGGCATACCGACCTATGGCGTCACCGGCCTGTTCGCCCATCCGGACGGCGGCGGGGTGCATGGCCTGAATGAACGCATCCGCATACGATCGCTCTATGAGGGCCGCGACTTCCTGTTTGATCTGGTGAAAATCTACGCCAGCGAGCCGTAGCGCCCGGTCGCGGTGTTTATCCGGTCACCCCCCGCGGATTGACGAACAATGACCGGCCGTCACTCCTCGCGCGGCAGTATGGAGAAGCGCGCGAGGCCCGCCTCGGCGCCGAGCAGGGTCACCAGTCCGTCGACGTCGATCGGGACCTGGCCCTTCACCTTCAGATGATGCTCGTGGACGGCGCCGTCGTGGCTCATCACATGGCCGAGGCGCACCACCTTCACCCCCTTGCCGCGGAACAGATCGCGGACGGCCTGGCCCGAAGGAGCCTCGCCGCGCTTCCAGCTCAGCGTCACGTCCATCACCCCGACGTGAGGCAGTTTGGCGTCGAGCACGCGCAGCACGGCCAGCACCGCCAGGGTGGCGCCCGAGCCGATCAGGGCCAGGTCCATCATGCCGACGCCGTACAGTACGCCGATGGCCGAGGTGACCCACAGCGAGGCCGCCGTGGTCAGGCCATGCACCGAAAAGCCCTCGCGGAAGATCACCCCGGCGCAGAGGAAGCCGATGCCCGTCAGCAGGCCGTGCGACATCCGGGTCGGGTCGATCACCACCGTCTGCCCCGGCAGGGAGCTGAAGGCCCAGGTCGACTGGTGCATCGCCGCCAGCATCAGCAGGCAGGAGGTCAGGCAGACAAGGATATGGGTGCGGAACCCGGCCGGGTGCCCGTGATAGGTCCGTTCGACCCCGATCAGACCGCCCGCGGTCATGGCCGCCAGAACCGGCCATACCAGATCCCAGTTCATGGTCACAAATTCGCTCCGCTAACTGACGAATCTTCAGCCTAGCGCCGGCAGAGCTTGTCGATCAAGGACCGTGGACTACTCCGTGGTCTTGCCGTCGAAATGTTCTTCTTTCGCATCGGCCTCGGCCTTGGTGGCGCGGACCACGCCGTCGTGGTGCTCAGGCGGCCCGTAGAGGGTGTAGAGCGTCAGGAGAGCGTCGCCGGTATTGATCACATTGTGCCGCGCGCCGGCGGGCACGATGACGGCGTCGTCGTCCTTGATCGGGGTGCGCTTGCCGTCGATCAGGACCTCGCCCGAACCGGACTCGATGCGGAAGAACTGGTCGTGGTCCTCATGAACCTCCTCGCCAATCTCCTCGCCCGGCTTCAGGGCCATCAGCACCAGCTGCAGATATTTGCCGGTGTAGAGCACGCGGCGGAAGTCGGTGTTTTCGGTGGTGAGGGTCTCGATATTGTCGACGAAGCCTTGCATGGAAATTCCTTGGCCGGGGAGACGGTACGATGCCGGTCAGATCGGCATTCGCAGGATGCGATTCAAGGAGCTGACAAGCGTTCCGGACCACCGCAACGGATGTGGAAGCCTGCTGTTCCGCCGCCGCCCGTTCCGGGCTAGCGTCCAGCCCGGTAAAGGAGAGACATCCATGTCGAGTTCAGGTGGAACGGTGGTCCTGGCGATGGCGCGACCGGTTCGCGTGGTGATCGCCCTGTTCGTGGCCGCGGCGGTCACCATCGCCTTCGGAGCATTCCGCGCCCAGGCCCAGACAGCCGACCCGCGCCCCGACCAGCTCGCCTTCCGCGCCCTCTATGAAGAGCTGGTCGAAACCAACACCACCCTGTCGGAGGGCAGCTGCACCCTGGCCGCGGAGCGTATGGGCGCCCGACTGCTCGCCGCAGGCTATCCGGCCGCCGACGTGCGCGTGCTGGCCACGCCCGAACACCCGAAGAGCGGCAATCTCGCCGCTGTCCTGCGCGGATCGGACCCATCCGCGCCGCCCTTGCTGCTTCTGGCCCACATCGACGTCGTCGAGGCGAACCGCGCCGACTGGGACCGGGATCCCTTCACCCTGATCGAGGAGGGCGGCTATTTCTATGCCCGCGGCGCGGTCGATGACAAAGCCCAGGCCGCCGTCTGGGTCGACACCCTGATCCGCCTCAAGGCCGAGGGCTTCATCCCGCGGCAGGACATCAAGATCGCCCTGACCTGCGGCGAGGAAACCCCGGACGTCTGGAACGGTGTCGAGTGGCTGCTGGAGACCCATCCCGACGCGCTCAGCGCCGGCTTCGCCCTGAACGAGGGCGCGCGCAGCCGGCTCGACGACGAGGGCAACCGTATCGCCCTCGAAGTCCAGGCCGGCGAAAAGGTCTATCAGGACTTCCAGCTGGAGATCACCAATCCGGGCGGCCATTCGTCGCGGCCCCTGCCGGACAACGCCATCGACCGCCTCGCTAACGGGCTCGTGCGTCTGTGGGACCAGCCCTTCCCTCTCGAGGTCAACGCCACGGTCCGGGCCTATCTGGTCGCCATGGCGGAGATCACGCCCGACCTCGCCGCCGACATGCACGCCGTCGCGGCCGAACGGCCAGATGCAGCTGCCGCCGGACGGCTGTCCGCCGCCGATCCCGCCTTCAATGCAATGCTGCGGACCACCTGCACCCCGACCATGGTCAACGCCGGCCATGCGCCCAACGCCCTCCCGCAGCGCGCCCGGGCTAACGTCAATTGCCGCATCCTGCCCGGACATACGGCGGCCGAGGTCAAGGCCGACCTGGAGCGGATGATCGCCGACCCCGGCATCATCGTGACCCCGATCGGCGACGCCGATCCGGTGTCGCCGCCTCCGCCGCTGACGCCCGCCATTCTCGATCCAATCGTGGCCGCGGCGGCCCGGCAATGGCCGGGCGTGCCCGTGGTCCCGTCTATGGCCACGGGGGCCACAGACGGGCGCTTCACCAACGCCGCCGGCATTCCGACCTATGGGGTGACCGGCATGTTCTACGACCCCGACGGTGGCGGGACCCACGGCCTCAACGAGCGCATCCGCGTCCGCTCGCTCTACGAGGGCCGGGACTTCCTGTTCGATCTGGTGAAGGCCTATACGGCCCGGCCCTGAATTCCGATGGAGCGGCCCGGCTTGATGCCACGCCGCCCCACGCCTTCGCCCGGGGTCAGGCGCGGGACAGAGGCCGGAGCGAGAAATCCCGGTCTTGTGGAACGGCGTCCCACAAGACATGAGTCGCCCTAGCCGGTGATCGACTGCACCGTCGCCGGCGCCTTGGCCGGGGCGCGGGTGTCGGCCCCCGGACGCTCGCGTCTTGCAGCGTCGAGGGCGGCGGCGGTCATGGCCGAGTCCGCCCGGACCCGTTCCAGCTCTGCGCGCATGGCGGCGTTCTGCTCGGTCAGGGTCTGCAGCCGAGCCTGGTGTTCTTCCTGCGCCGCGCCCAATCGGGTCTGCAGTTTGGCGACGCGGTCCTCGCTCCGGCCCAGCGCCTTTTCCTGGGCGGCGAGAGACTGGGTCAGACCCTCGGCGCGGTCGACCGCGGCCAGGCGGGCCGCTTCCATGGTGATCTGCCGCTGACGTGTTTCTTCCACGGCGGCCTCGAGGCTCTGGATGCGCTCAAGCGCGCGGTCCAGCCCGTTCTGCGCCTCTTCGGCGCGGCGCTCGGACAGGCGGGCGGCAGCCTGAAGCTCTCCGAGCTGGATCGTCTGTTCGCCGTTCAGCGTCTCCAGACGCGCGGCGCGGGCGGCGGCGGTGTCGAGGCGCGCGGTCAGGGCCGCGTTCTCTGATCGGGCGGCCTCGACCTGATTCTCCATGCCGCGCAGGGCGCGAACGCTTTCCGCCTGTTCGGCGGCCGCGCGGGCGCGTTCGGCGGTCAGTTGCCCCTCGATCGACGCAGCGGAACGGGCCAGGCCGGCGACCTCGACCCCCACTTCTTCGACACGGCGTTTCAGGGCGTCGTTCTCGTCTGAGACGAGGCTCAGATCACGGCGGGCCTGGGTGCGGGCGGCCTCGGCTTCGGTCCGCTGACGCTCGACCTCCTTCAGCTGGACCCGCAGGGCGTCCTGATCATTCTCAAGCTCGGCGATGCGCTGGGCGCTGTGGCGGCCCGCGGTCTCCAGGGCGCCGACCTGTGTCTGGGACTGGGACAGGGCGCTGCGCAACCGGTCCAGCTCCAGTCGGGCCTCCACAAGGGCGGCGGCCTGGTCCGCGCCCTTGGCCCGGCTTTCCTCCAGCCGGGTCTCGGCGGTGGCGAGCTCCTCGGCGAGGCGGCGGTTCTCGACGGTCAGCGGCTCGATCCGCGCGGCCATATCGGCATGGGCCGTGCGCAGGTTGATCAGTTCGATATGGCCGTCGCGCCGGGCCTGAAATTCCTCGGCGAGCGGCTCGCGCATCTGCTTCAGCAGCGGCTCGACCATGCGGAACTGGCGCGCGAGGTCCATCAGCTGGTCCAGCCCGCCCTGGATGGTCTCGAAGCGTTCGCCGATCACGCCGGCCATGGCCTCGCCCGAGACTGCGGCGTCGCCATTGCGGCCGCGCCCGTTCGCACCCGCGAGGGCGCGGTCAATCCTTGATAAAATCGTCATGCTCAGTCCCCAACCCGGAGCACTACGGCCGCGCCCACCCCGCGGGAGCCCGGTCCATCTGCGCCATTTTCCCAACTGGTTAACGCCAACGGGAATGGCTGTCGAGTGACGGTGTTACGTGAAGGGACGCGCGAGGACGGCGGTCAGCCCGCGTATTTCGCCAGGTCCTCGTCCGAAATGTCCTCGTTCGAATAGACGTTCTGCACGTCGTCCTCGGCGTCCAGCGCATCGAGCAGCTTCATCAGGGTGCCGACCGCCTCGCCCGTGACGGGCACCTCGGTCTGGGGGCGCCAGACCAGGGCCGTGGACTTGGCGTCGCCGAGGATTTTCGACAGGGCCTCGGCCACCTCGTTCAGGTCCTCGAAGGTCGTCCAGATCGTGTGGCCCGGCGCGTCCTCATAGATGTCGGGCTTGACCAGATCGCTTTCGACGTCCTGGGCGCCGGCCTCGATGGCGGCCTCCATGACGGCGTCCTCGCTGCCGACCTCGGCCGGATAGATGATCCGGCCCACGCGGTTCCACATGAAGGCGACCGAGTTCATCTCGCTCAACTGCCCACCGTTCTTCTTGAACGCCGCGCCGATGTTGGAGGCTGCCCGATTCCGATTGTCGGTCAGGGCCTCGACGATGATGCCGACGCCGCCGGGGCCCCGGCCCTCGTAGCGGACCTCTTCCATCGTATCGACGTCGCCGCCGGCGGCCTTGTTGATCGCGCGCTGGATCACGTCGCGCGGCAGGCTCTCGGCCTTGGCGTTGTTGACGGCCAGACGCAGGCGCGGGTTCATGTTGACGTCGGGCATGCCCAGCTTGGCGGCCACGGTGATGTCGCGCGACAGCTTGGAGAACAGCTTGGACCGCTGCGCATCGGCGCGTCCCTTGCGGTGCATGATGTTCTTGTATTTGGAATGGCCGGCCATGAATTCAGTCTCTGGTCGTCTTGAGCGGTCGAAAGTCGGAGCCGCGATCTAGCGGATGGCGGCGGCGGTGTCACGGTTCAGGAACCTCTGCTGCGCTACAGCTTTTCCCCACCAGCAGACGGAGCCCCGCCATGACCGCCGAAGATGTCCTCTATGACGCCCAGGTCTACGCCGATGACGACCTCAACGAGGCCGACATCGTCGAATGGTACGAGGCCCGGCACGTCACCGTCCCGGCCGCCGTCGCCACCGGCGCCATCGTCGCTGCCTTCGCCCTGGGCGTCCTGACCGCGGTCGGCGCCCTGGCCCTGATGGGCCGGCTGGACGACTAGGCTTTCAGGCTCTCCAGAAAGCCCCGCATCTTGTCGTCCACAGGCACGGGCCGTTTGGAGTCGCGGTCGACATAGACGTGGACGAAATAGCCGACGGCCGCCGCCTCCTGCTCATTGTTGCGGAACAGGCCGATCTCGTAGCGGACCGAGCTGGTGCCGACGTGCGCCACCCGCACCCCGGCCTCGATCTCGTCCGGGAAGGCGGTCGGCGAGAAATAGCGGCAGCCGGTTTCGACTACCAGGCCGATGGTCTTGCCGTCGTGGATGTCGATGACGCCGTTGACGACCAGCAGCCGGTTCACCGCCGTGTCGAACCACGAATAATAGACGACATTGTTCACATGGCCGTAGACGTCATTGTCCATCCAGCGCGTCGAGATGGCCTGGAACCGGCGATAGTCGCTCCGCTTCGTCCGTTCGATGGTGCCGGTCATGAAGTCTCCCCTGGTGCGCTCACGCTCGCGACGCGGTCGCTCGCTGCCTGGGCGCGTTTTGATTCCGCGCGTCTCGGCGCGCCTGGTCCCAGCCTTGGGCTTGGCGGACGCGGCGTCAAGCGCCTAGCCTCCCTTCATGCAGACCATCGCCGCCGTTCTCAGAACCACGGGCGCCGCCCGCCCCTATGCCGACAGCCGGCCGCTGTCGCTCGAGACGGTGACGCTGGATCCGCCCGGCCGGGACGAGGTTCTCGTCGCCATCAAGGCCGCCGGCCTCTGCCATTCGGACCTCAGCGTCATCAACGGCGACCGGCCCCGGCCCCTGCCGATGGCGCTGGGCCATGAGGCGGCGGGGGTGGTCGAGGCGCTCGGCCCCGGCGTGACCGACCTCGAGATCGGCGACCATGTCGTCATGGTCTTCATGCCCAGCTGCGGCCATTGCGATCCCTGCGCCGGCGGCCGTCCGGCCCTGTGCGAGCCGGGCGCCGCCGCCAACGGCAAGGGCGAGCTGCTGGCCGGCGGGCGGCGACTCCACGATGCGGCGGGCGATCTCAACCATCATCTCGGCTGTTCCGCCTTCGCGGCCCATGCGGTGGTCTCGCGCCGGTCGCTGGTGAAGGTCGATCGCGATCTGCCGTTCGAACACGCCGCCCTGTTCGGCTGCGCGGTGCTGACCGGGGTGGGGGCGGTCGTGAACACGGCGCAGGTCAAGGCCGGCCAGGGCGTGGTCGTCATCGGCCTCGGCGGCGTCGGCCTGTCCTCGGTGCTGGGGGCCCTGGCGGCGGGGGCCAGTCCGGTGATCGCCGTCGATCTCAGCGAGGACAAGCTGGCGCTGGCCCGCTCTCTCGGCGCCGTCCAGACGGTCAACGCCGCCGCCCCCGACGCCGTCGAACAGGTGCGCGCACTTGCTGGCGGGACGGGGGCAGGCGGCGGGGCCGACTTCGTGTTCGAGATGGCGGGCTCGGCCGCGGCCCTCGACGCCGCCTGGCGGATGACCCGGCGCGGCGGGACCACGGTCACGGCCGGCCTGCCCCCGCCCGGGGCCGCCCTTCCGGTCAACATCGTCCAGCTGGTCGCCGAGGAGCGCACCCTGAAGGGCTCGTACATCGGCGCCTGCGTCCCCAGCCGCGACATCCCCCGCTACGTCGCCCTGTTCCGGCAGGGGCGGCTGCCGGTCGACCGGCTGCTCAGCGGCGTCATCGCGCTGGAAGGGATCAACGCCGCCTTCGACGATCTGGCCGACGGCCGCGCCGTGCGCACTGTGGTACGGTTCTGACCCATGACCGACACCCCTGCCCTCCGCCGCCTGCTCGACCTGCCCGGCATCGACGATCTGGAGCTGAAGGCGCTGATGAAGCCGCGCCTCGCCGACCCGGACGAGCTGTATGACTTCCCCGAGATCGCCGAGGCCATCGACGAAGCCGCCCGCGCCGCCTTCGGCCTGACCCCGGACGAGGCCGCCGCCGTCCCTCTCCCCACTGACTGGGACCCTATCGAGCGGCTCGACCCCGCCGACAGGGCCGAGGCCTTCGCCGCCGAGGGCTGGGACGTCCTCGACGCGCGCCGCAAGCCCCTGCGCATGCTGGGATGGTGGACCCTGCCGCTGGCGCTGGCGATGCGCGGCGTCGCCGGCGCGCTTCCGTTCCACGCCGAGCCCGACCGGCCGGTCACCGACTGGGGCTCGAACCTCAAGGCCGAGGCGACGCGGTTCCGGAAAAGGTAGGGTTCACATCCCGACCTGCCATGGATCGCCCGGCGGCGGGCTGGGGGTGACGGTCACGTCTTCGAGGTCCTCCGTCGCCGACAGCAGCCAGTCCCGCACCTCGGCCATGGCGTCGAAGCTGGACTGCGACACCGTCACCTCGCCGCCCAGCGCGCGGATCTGCGCCTCCGCCGCGTGAATCCGGCGGACCATGGCCATGTGGCGATGGGTCTGGATCTGCCGCACCTCGGCCAGCCGCCGCTGATACTCCGCCTTGATGGCCCGGTCCGGATCGTCGATCCGGTCGGGGTTGAACGCCAGCCGCCGGGCCGCCACGCCGTCATCGTCGGCCAGCACCTCGAACATCAGGCCCAGGTCCATGGTCTCGATCGACGGCCCCCCGCCCCGCGCCCGCTCGCCCAGCCGCGCATAGCTCTCGGCCAGCCCGGCCAGCGCCCTGGCCTCGTTCCACTGCCGCGCCTTCATCGCCCGCCCCGAGGCCAGCGTCGCCGCCCGCGCGAGGGCGGCGGGATCGGCGGCTTCGGGGTCGTCGGCGGGGGCGGGGGCGAAGAGGTTTTTCAGCGCGCGCTGCTCCTGCCTCTGCGGCTCGGCCCGCACCGCCTCTGCAGCCTCGACAGCCTTGGCATGTTCCCTCGCCAGCTGATCGCCGTTCCGCTTCTTGCTCCATCCCGCGCGCCCGGCCTGATAATAGACCGACCCCGGCGACACCTTCCATTTGACCGCCAGCTCCCGCGCCGTCGCGCCGCTGCGATAGGCTTCGACGACCTCCGCCCAAGTCTCTTTGCTGAGGTGATAGTGGCACGGGACGACGGGAGGGCGATTGGGCATGCGGGGAGTCTACGGCACCCCGGAGCCTTGCTGAGGTACGAGCCGCAAACGCCCGCTGCGGCTGGAATCTGAGTGTCGGAATAGCGCTTCGGTCAGCTCTTTGCCGAAGCAGCCCGCTCTTTGATCACAGCGATAAGTTCACCGACGGAAAACAACCAATCCTGCTGGTCCGGTCCATAACTGGGCTGGATCGCTTCCGGCACCACGAGCTGCAGTTCAGCAGCTCGCATCTCGCTCGTCTGATTGGATGAGATCCCTGGTTCCAGTGTCAGGAGATGCTTTTGACCTACCCTGCGTCCTTCCGAGAGCACCTGCCGCCACCGATCCTTGCAGGTCGTTTTGACGCCCAGCAGCGTTAGCGCTTTCGGCTCGAACATCGGATTGTGGTACTCGATCGCCCCTGGAAATAGGAAGTCGGGCTGCTTGTTGCCCTCTGTCCTGCCATTGCGGTCGAATTTCAGGTCATGCACCTCGAACAGGCTTGCAAGATGGTGCTCAAGCGAGAAGCCTGCCCTCGATTTACGTCGCCCGTGAACGCTGAGCGAGAACGATACAAACCCCTCAACGTCGATTTTCCCGTCGGCCTGAAAGCCTGTCTGCAGGCGCTCCTCTATCAGGTGTCGCTCGAGCGTGTGGAACATCACATCCTCGAGCTCGATCCAAGCCATCAAGGTGCTGTCCGGCTCAGTGAGCGGCGACATTTCCTGGAGCTGCCGACGAGCGAAAGCAGAAAAGGCTGCTGTGCCGGGGAACCTCGGTCCGAACTCTCTGAAGATGGGCTCCAACCACTGATCATGTGCGATCGGCACGTCGATCTCGATGGCCTCCAACACCTGCCGCGCCGCGAAGTCGAGCTGGAGTCCTGGAGATTCCCGTAGGTCGTTCTGGATCAATCGGGCGGTTGGTGGCGTGAGCCCGAACAACCACAGCAACTGCTGCTCGATGTTGCTACCGCTTCGACTTAGGAGGATCAGCAATCGCCCATCTTTGCGAAGGCAGACGAACAGGCTGTCGCCGTCGGTCGCTGCGCGCACGACCGCCTCGGATTCCGCCGTATACAGGAGCCGAGGTTCGGGGTTTCGATGTGGTTGATTTGCCCGCGAGTCATACCAGGTAGCCGTTCCATCGTGACGGACCGGAGCCTCATCGTCGGTCAGCCACATGTAGGTGCATGGCAGCCGGTGTGGCGAAGACGGCAGACCCAAAAAGCTCTGAAGGACCTTGGTTCCCTGAAACTCATGGCCATTAGACACACGGGGATCAAGTTCGGTGCCGCTCAACTTCTTCACGCCGACGCCTGAAAAGAAGTCTGCGAGGTGGCCCCGTTTCATGCTTGTCCCGTCAGCGTTAGTCGCGCTTCAGTTGAAGTGAGCCACTGCGCCACACAATCCATCAGGCGGTCAACTGGAATGCGCTCCCGCCCTTTGATCGCGCATTCCCAAACAACCGCCACCCGCCAGCCAAGATCTGCAAGTCGGGCTTCCGCCGCCCTGTCGACCTCGCAGTTCCGCCCGATCTTGGCCCGCCAGAACTCCGGCCGCGTGCTCGGCCATTTGAACAGATGGCACCCATGCCCGTGCCAGAAGCAGCCGTGCACGAAGATCACCGCCCGGTGCTTCGGCAGGCAGATATCCGGCTTGCCCGGCAGATCGCAGTGCAGCCGGTAGCGGAAACCCCGCGCATGAAGCGCCTTGCGGATCAGCAGTTCCGGCCTGGTGTTCTTGCCCCGGATGCCGGACATCATCCGGCTACGGGTCGCCGGATCGACGACGTCAGCCAAGCCCGGCCTTCGGCCGTTTCCCGAGCGCGCGGAAGAGGTGCGGCTTCATATGTTCGGCGACGGCTTTCACGGCCGGCACCACAACAGAATTGCCGAACTGGCGATAGGCCTGGGTGTCCGACACCGGGATGATGAAGTCCGCGCCTCGCGGCGAGTCGAAGCCCATAAGCCGGGCGCATTCGCGCGGCGTCAGGCGACGTGGGACCTTGCCGTCCTGTTTGATCAGGATCTCCGACCCGTCCTTGTGATAGCGGGCGGACAGGGTCCGGGCGACATCCTCCGGACCGACCAGACCAAAGCCGAAGCCGTTTCCGGCGGCCCGGTGCTTTTCCTTGTAGCGCTGCAGATAGGCCCAGAGGTTGTCGGTCAGGGTGTATTTGTCGGCAACCCGGCCGGAGTTCCCCAGCGTGAAGCGCTGGTCCGGGATCTCGGAGTCGTCGCCTTCGCGATGGAGAATTTCCGCCAGCTTCGGCGCGGCGTCAGGCAGCTTCATATCGGCGAAGCGGAAGCCCTGGTCCTCGCGGAATCCGACGATGAAAATCCGTTCGCGGTGCTGCGGCGTCCAGTAGCGACCGTCGATGACCCGGAAGTCGATTTTGTAGCCGAGCTCTTCGGTCAGCACGTCCTTAATGGTCTGGAACGTCTTGCCCTTGTCGTGGCCGACGAGGTTGCGGACGTTCTCCAGCAGGAAGGCCGCCGGGCGATGGTGCGCGATAATCCGCGCCACATCGAAGAACAGGGTGCCTTGGGTCTTGTCCTCAAACCCGTGCGCGCGGCCGAGGGCGTTCTTCTTCGACACGCCCGCGATTGAAAACGGCTGGCAGGGGAAGCCCGCCAGCAGGACATCGTGCGCCGGGATGTCGGCGACCGCGACCTTGGTGATGTCGCCGTTGATCTCGTGATCGTCGTCCGGGAAATTCGCCCGGTAGGTCTGCTGGCTAAATTTGTCCCACTCGGACGTGAAGACGCAGCGACCGCCGATGGATTCGAACCCGCGACGCAGTCCGCCGATGCCTGCGAACAGATCGATGAAGGTGAAGTCAGCCGGCGGCTGATCCTTGCCGCCGTGCAACAACTTCAGTTTGGGCTGCGGCGCTACAGGTGTGACCGGGCCATCGATGATGCCCAAACGCACAGCCGTGTCGGCAGTCGCCTGTCCGGCCTGCTTCACCATAAGGGCATACTCCGACACGGCGATTCCGCTTGTTGAGGGTGGCAGACTGGGGAGATTCTGCCAGGAGAACAAGTCAGGAACAATGGCTTACCTACCCAAGGCTGCCAGGTTTCGCCGCTTCTACCGGACCGCCCCTACCTGATCTTCACCCCCACGCCCTTCTCGCCGCCCGGCTTGCTCACGCTCACATCAAACACCTCGCCCCCGAACGCCAGACCGCGCACGGCGCGTTCGCACAGGGCGACGATCTCGTCGGCGGGCTGTTCGGTGCGGATGTCGAGGAACCAGCCCATCATCCGGGCCTCGTTCCAGCGGGCGCGGGCCAGCCAGGCCTCGTCGATCTTCAGGTCGCGGAACGCCACATTGAGGCGGCCGATCAGGCCGATGGGCTGCTGGGGCTCGGGGATGTCGGCCAGCTCGACCGTGCCCGAGGGACGGCCGACGAAGGACGGGAGCGGGGCGTGGGCCAGCACGGCCTTGATCTGGTCGGGCTCCATCATCAGGCCCTTGCCGCCGGCCGGGTTGAGCAGGATCACCGTGTCCTTGAGCATGTCCAGCAGCTTGCGGCCCTGCATGGCCAGGACGCGGGTGTCCTCGCCGAACATCTGGCCGGCGCGGCGCGGGTCGGTGAACAGGGTCACGGTGTTGCGGCCGTCGTTGAGGACGACGCCGCGCAGGATCAGCTGCTCGCCCGGACGCAGCACCTTGGCGCCGTCATCGCCGGGGGTCCCGCCGGGGCTGTCGGGCTCGGGCACGGCGTAGAGATCGGCCTCGAGCATGATCTGCTCGAACTCGCCCATCTGCGATGCGTCGGCCAGACCGGCGTAGAGCAGCTCCTCCAGCGGGTTCATCGGATTGTCGGTGAAGGTGATGGGGGTCTGGGCGGGCGTGGCGTCGGTCATGGGTCGGGCTCGGAATCGAAGGGTCGGACACAAGAGGGGAGCGGGGGCGTGGCGTCAATCGGGGGGCTGGCTCCCCCCCGACGATCGCCAGACGTCCGACAGCCGGCTAGCGGACATTGGAGATGGAGTTCTTCACCGTGTCGTGTTTGGTCTTCATGATATTGGAGACGGCCGTATAGGACCGGTTCTCGTGCTGCATGGACGACTGTAGCCGCAGATACTGGAGCTCGAACCGGGCTGCCGAATCCCGCAGGGCCTGCGCATCTAGGGCGGTCGACGACATCGACCGAAGCCGGCGACGCTCGTCCATGATCACCGCCAGCGCCTCGACCGCGTCCGACAGGCCATCGACCCAGGCGCTCTCTTCGGGCGTCTGCGCCAGACCGCGCATCTCGGTGATCGTCCGGCGGGCGAGGGCGATGGCCCGCGCCTCCTCCTCCGCCAGACCCCGGGCCGCCGCGCCGGTCGCAGGCTGGCTGAAGCGGCTTGTCGCCTGCTGCGCTGCGGCGGGGGCCGTGAGCCCGAGCGACAGGGCCGAGAGAAGAATGATCAGTCCGCCACCCGTGCGCATCGCGCCGCTATTCGGCAGCATAGGCGTGGCCGTCCTTGCCTGCGCTCGGACGGGGGGCCTTGCTCCACTCGCCCGGCGCCAGAACCTTGCTGGCCGACAGCAGTTCGAGGCCCACAACCTGATTGTCCGCATTGTAATCGAGCACGAAGGGGCCGGCGTCGGCGCCCTCGACCGGCCGCTCGTCCGACAGCTTGATGTAGAGCGCATCAGCCTCGGGATCGTAGGTCATTTCAATCGCCATCGGGCGGTCTCGCGTCTCGGTCGGGGAAGGCCGACAGAACCCGAATATGATCGCTTTCCTCGACACACGCCACCCTGAGGTAGCGTCCGGCAAGTTCAGGTGGCCGCCCGAAACGCCGCTCGATGCCGGGTCGTGGGTCAGGTTCGGCCCACAGTGGATGTCGAACAGCGTCCACCACAGCCGGTTCGGACAGGCCGTAGCGAGCCATGCGGGCGAGGGCGTGCTGGCGCAGAATGATCGGTTTCATGACGCCATCGTCGCCACCTTCGCCTGGCCCTCAATGCACGTTTAAGAGGTGCTCCCCAAGCGATCAATCGTCATCCATCTTCAGCGCCGCGATGAAGGCTTCCTGCGGGATCTCGACCTTGCCGAACTGGCGCATGCGCTTCTTGCCGGCCTTCTGCTTCTCGAGCAGCTTCTTCTTGCGGGTGGCGTCGCCGCCGTAACATTTCGAGGTCACGTCCTTGCGCAGGGCGCGGACGGTTTCGCGGGCGATGATCTTGCCGCCGATGGCCGCCTGGATCGGGATGACGAACAGATGGGGCGGGATCAGCTCCTTCATCTTCTCGACCATGGAGCGGCCGCGCATCTCGGCCCGGCCGCGGTGGACCAGCATGGACAGGGCGTCGACCGGCTCGGCATTGACGAGGATGTTCATCTTCACGAGGTCGCCGACCTTGTACTCGCTGAGCTCATAGTCGAACGAGGCATAGCCCTTGGAGATGGATTTGAGGCGGTCGTAGAAGTCGAACACGACCTCGTTCAGCGGCAGTTCGTAGACGACGAGGGCGCGGCTGCCGACGTAGGACAGTTCGATCTGCTGGCCGCGGCGGTCCTGGCAGAGCTTGATGACGCCGCCGAGGTATTCGTCGGGGGTCAGGATGGTCGCCTTGATCCACGGCTCGCTGATTTCCATGATCTGCATCACGTCGGGCAGGTCGGCCGGGTTGTGCAGCTCGATCTCGGAGCCGTCGCGCAGGCCGATCTTGTAGACCACCGACGGGGCGGTCGCGATCAGGTCGAGATTGAACTCGCGGCTGAGGCGCTCCTGGATGATCTCGAGGTGCAGCAGGCCGAGGAAGCCGCAGCGGAA
>NZ_DDRM01000021.1:0-631 GCF_002343105.1 Brevundimonas sp. UBA2416 | reverse complement strand
GCCGCAGCGGAAGCCGAAGCCGAGGGCGGCGCTGGATTCCATCTCATAGGTGAAGCTGGCGTCGTTGAGGCGCAGGCGGCCGATGGCGGCGCGCAGGTCCTCGAAATCGGCGGCGTCGACGGGGAAGAGGCCGCAGAAGACCACCGACTGGACCTGTTTGAAGCCCTTGAGCGGTTCGGCGGTCGGCTTCTTCTCGTCGGTGATGGTGTCGCCGACGGCCGCGTGGGCGACTTCCTTGATCTGGGCGGTGATGAAGCCGACCTCGCCGGGGCCCAACTCGTCGACGGGAGTGTTCTTGGGCAGAAAGACGCCGACGCGATCGATCAGATGGGTCGAGCCATTCTGCATCATCTTGACGCGCTGGCCGGTCTTCAGCGTGCCGTCGAAGACGCGGACCAGCACGACGACGCCGAGGTAGGGGTCGTACCAGGCGTCGACCAGCAGGGCCTTGAGCGGGGCGTTCGGATCGCCCTTGGGGGCCGGCAGGCGGGTGACGATGGCCTCCAGCACATCCTCGATGCCGATGCCGGACTTGGCGGAGCACAGGACGGCGTCGGAGGCGTCGAGGCCGATGACGTCCTCGATCTGCTGCCGCACCCGCTCGGGCTCGGCCGCCGGCAGGTCGATCTTG
>NZ_DDRM01000047.1:27619-59724 GCF_002343105.1 Brevundimonas sp. UBA2416 | reverse complement strand
ATCCAGCGCTTCCTGTCGCAGCCCTTCTTCGTGGCCGAGCAGTTCACCGGCGCCGACGGCAAATTCGTCTCGCTGGAAGACACCATCCGCTCGTTCAAGGGCATCGTCGCCGGCGAATACGACCACCTGCCGGAAGCCGCCTTCTACATGGTCGGCGCCATCGAGGAAGCGGTCGCCAAGGCCGAGAAGCTCGCCGCCGAGGCGGCCTGATCCATGGCCGGCAAGCTCAGCTTCTCGCTGGTGTCGCCTGAGCGCGAGGTCTTCAACGGCCTCGTCGACCAGGTCGACGCGCCCGGCGTCGAGGGCGATTTCGGCGTCCTCGCCGACCACGCGCCCTTCATGACCGCCCTGCGCGAAGGCGTCGTCACGGTCATCGACGGCGGGTCGCGCCGCCAGTTCGAGGTCCACGGCGGTTTCGCCGACGTGACCCCGGCCGGCCTGACCATCCTGGCCGAACAGGCCTCGGAAGTGACGGCGGCCGCCTGACACCTTGTCATCCCGGACGTGGCGAAGCCGCGATCCGGGACGCGACCCTCTCGACAAGTCTCCTCCCGGAAGGCGCGCAGCGACTGTCCGGGAGCAGGGTTGAAGCCACCCGGATCCCGGTTCAGCTCTCCGAGCTGCCCGGGATTTCCTGTTTGTGGGTGCCGGTCGCGTCCCGGCTCTTCCCCCGGCTTTCGCCGGGGTTCGGCCGGGATGACAAGGTGTGCGGACCTTGACCCTCCCGACGGGTGCCCTAGATAGCCCCTGCAGACGAGGCCACGTCCTCGCCCCGGCGATCCTGGATCGCGGGCAAAGTCCGGGACGGCCCGGCCCTTTGCACGGAGGGCCGTCATGGCCTGGACATATCTCATCATCGCCGGCCTGCTCGAGATCGTGTGGGCCTATTTCATGAAGCAGTCGCACGGCTTCACCCGCCTGTGGCCCAGCGTAGCGACCCTGGCCTTCATGGGCGCCAGTTTCGGCCTGCTGGCCCTGGCCATGAAGTCCCTGCCGATGGGCTCGGCCTATATGGTCTGGACCGGCATCGGCGCGGTCGGCGCCTTCATCGTCGGCGTGGTCTTCCTGCAGGAGCATCTCAGCCTGTGGCGGGTGCTGGCGGCGTTGCTGATCGTCAGCGGGATCGTTCTCATGCGTCTGGCGCCCAGCCAGTAGCGGCGTTAGCTTCGGGCCATGCTCGAGCTCCGTCCCAACTGCGAATGCTGTGATCGCGACCTGCCATTCGACAGCGCCGAGGCCCGTATCTGCACCTTTGAATGCACCTTCTGCGCCGATTGCGTGGACAGGGCGCTCAAGGGCGTCTGCCCCAACTGCGGCGGGGGGTTCAGCGCGAGACCGGTCCGACCGGCGCACCTGATGGCGAAATATCCGGCCTCGGCGAAACGGGTGCTCAAGCCGCAGGGCTGTGCCGCCGCCTAGACCACCAGCGGCGCGAACACGGCTACGACCTGTTCGTAGCAGGCCCGCTTGAACGGCACGATCAGGTCCGGGGCGTCGCTGAGCGGGCCCCAGCGCCAGGCGTCGAACTCGATCTCGCCGTGGGCCTCGAGATCGATCTCGGACTCGTCACCGGTGAAGCGGAAGGCGAACCACTGCTGCTTCTGGCCGGCCCAGCCGCGGGCCTGTTTCGAGCCGCCGTAGTCGGGAGGGAAGTCGTAGGCGATCCACTCTTCGGTGCGGGCGATCAGCTCCGCTGAAGTCACCCCGGTCTCCTCGAACAGCTCGCGACGGGCGGCGGCCTCAAGGTCCTCGCCGTCGTCGACCCCGCCCTGCGGGAACTGCCAGTTATGAGGGCCTTCGGTCGCGACCCGGCGCCCGTACCAGACGCGCCCGTCCGGATGGAACAGCACGACGCCGACGTTGGGGCGGTAGCGGGAGAGGTCGGTCATAGGGATGAGGGATTAGGGATTAGGGATGAGGGAGGGAAGGGGGTTTGGCGCGGGACGGAGCCGAGAGGCTGCTTCCAATCCCTGATCCCTAATCCCTCATCCCTATCTTCCCGGCCGCTGCGTCATCGCCGACGCCGGCGCCAGTTGCAGGCCGCGGGCGTCCATGTCGGCGGTCCAGCGGGCCACGGCCTCGACCGTGACCGGATAGCTGAAGCCGGTGCCCAGCGCCTGGCCGTTGCCCTTGGCGAGCGCTTCCAGGGCGTTCAGCTGGGCGACGATGGCGGTCGGGTTCTGTTCCTCGTCGATGATGCGGTTGGCGCTGGCCCGGGCCCAGGCGCCGGGACGGCGGCTCATCGAGCCGTCGTCAAGGAAGGCGATCCCGCGCTGGCGCAGGACGGTCATGAAGGCGGACATTCCCGCATCCGAGGCTGCGAAACGGTCGCCCATATAGTTGGTGACGCCGAAATAGCCGGTCGCCCGTCCGAGCAGCCAGTTCATCCGCGCCTGGATATCGGCCGCTTCCGCCGAGGCCAGCAGGGTATGCGGGCCGGGATCGTTGTCGGGATAGCCCGACGGCTCCATCGGCATTTCCAGCATGACCTCGTGGCCTTGCGCGCGGGCCAGATCGATCCAGCCCTGCAGGCCCTCGGCATAGGGGACGAAGCTTAGGGTGACCTCGGCCGGCAGGCGTTCGATGGCGGCGCGGGTGGTCACGGCATTGAGGCCGAGGCCGCCGACGATGATAGCGACCCGCGGGCGGCCGTTGGAGCGGAACGGGCGGGCATAGGCCTGGGCCGGCACCCGGCCGTCCGCAGCGATGGCCGGCAGGGGGCCGTTGGGTCCCGGCTGGCTGAGGCCGGCGATCGGGGCTGCGGGCAGGGGGCTGGCGGCGACGCGCGGTGCGGTCACGGGCGTGCCATTGCCGGAGACAGTGGCGCCGTTGGGCAGGGTGATGACGGCCTCGCCGCCCAAGGCGGGATCGACGGCGGCGCCGTCTCCGGCCAGATCCTGCCACGAGCCATAGGCGCCGACGGAGAAGGCCTCCAGCCCGGTTGGCGCCGGGGCGGCCACGGCGACCTCGCGCTTGAGCGCCGCGCGGGCCGATGGGGCGCCGGCGCGGGGGTCGCCCAGCACGGTGATGAACAGGGCGGCGGCGGCGAGCAGCAACAGACCCGCGCCGGCCACGGCGACGGGCGGCTTCTTCAGGATGCGGCCGACAGGGGCGAGGATTTCGCGCAACGACCGGCGCACCGGGGGCGCTCCGGCGGTGGTGGCGAGGACAGACTGGCGCTTGGCGAACATGGGCAGGACTGGACGCTCGAACGGGGGTCCGCGAAGCGGACTCCTTCAAGGCTCACAGTGGCTTGCGTCGGTTAAGAAAGCCTAACGCGCCGTTAGCCATGCGCCGTCCCCGGCGGCGTCAGTTTTCCGGCGTGGGCTCCGGCTCGGCCGCGGCCAGGGCGGTGCCGGGTGCGGTCACCACAATTCCCTCCGGCGCGGCCGCAAGCTGGGCCAGGTTGCCGCCGGCGCGCAGCACGTCGAAAGCCCGCTCGAGCTGATAATCCTTGTCCTCGGGCCAGTCCTCGCCGGGCGCCTCGTGCGGGGTGTGCGGCCCGCGGCGTTCGGCGCCGATCGAGGAGTCCAGCGCCGTGGCGTAGGCGGCCTCGGAATAGATGAAGTTCGACCGCGACACGATCCGCGCCTCGGCCAGCGACCGCGACACTTCCAGATCGGGTTCGATACCGATCTTCTGGATCGAGGCGCCCGACGGCGTGAAATAGCGCGCTGTGGTGATCGACAGGGCGCCGTCGGCCCCGTTGCGCAGCGGAATGACGGTCTGCACCGAACCCTTGCCGAAACTGGTCAGGCCGACGATCGTCGCCCGCTGGTGATCCTTCAGGGCGCCGGCGACGATCTCCGAGGCCGAGGCGGAGCCGTAGTTGATCAGCACCACCAGCGGCAGGCCGCCGGTCAGGTCGCCCGGCCGGGCCCCGTAGCGCTGGATCTGGTCGGCCTTGCGCCCCCGCTGGCTGACGATCTCGCCGCGCTCCAGGAAGGCGTCGGACACGGCGATGGCCGCGTCCAGCAGACCGCCGCCATTGTTGCGCAGGTCCAGTACATAGCCCTTGATGCGCGGATTCTCGGCCTTCAGCCGGGCGATGGTTTCGCCCAGTTCGCGGCCGGTGTTCTCATTGAAGGTCGAGACGCGCAGATAGGCGAACTCGCCCTCCAACCGGCCCGTGACCGAGTCGATCCGGATAACCTCGCGCGTCAGGGTGACCTCGCGCGGCTCCTCGCCGTCGCGCAGGAAGGTGACTTGGACCGAGGTGCCGACGGCCCCGCGCAGTTTTTCGGAGACCTGGCTGACGGTCAGACCCGCGGCGCTCTGGCCCTCGATGGAGGAGATGACGTCGCCGGCGTTGACGCCGGCGCGGGCGGCCGGGCCGCCGTCCATGGGCGAGATCACCTTCACCAGCCCACCTTCGGCCTGGATGGTCAGACCCACGCCCGAATAGGCGCCCGAGGTCCGCTCCTGAAGCTCGTCGAAGCCGGCCGGCGGCAGATAGTTGGAGTGGGGGTCGAGGGCGCCCATCATGCCCTGCAGCGCCGCCTCGATCAGCTTCTTGTCGTCGACCGGCACTACATAGGCCTGTTCGACAATGCCCAGCACATCCCCGAACAGGGCCAGCATCCGGAACGCCTCGTTGCGCGGCGTCTGGCCCGTGGCGGTCGCGGCGCCGAGCCCCACCAGGGTCACGGCGGCGGCGCCAACCAGCAACAATTTACGCATCGGGTCTCTTTCAGCGAACGGGGAGGCGGCTCTTGGTCGGGCAGTTACGGACCGACCGGCGACGAAAACGTGGCCGATCAGCGATTCCCCGATAAAATCAGCGTCATCGGCGGATGGGAAGCGGTTTCGCCGGGAGGGAGTGGCGAGTGGTTAGTGGCTAGTGACGAGTGGGTGCACCGGTGACGGGTGAGACAGGCGCGCTTCTCACGAGTCACTGACCACTAGCCACTAGCCACCAGCCACTAGCCACCAATCACTCACCTCAGCCACGGCGCCGGATCGATCGGGCGTTCGTCGCGGCGCAGCTCGAACGCCGCCTCGCCGTCCGCGCCGGTTCGACCCAGGGCCTGGCCGTCCGCGACCTGGGCGCCGGCCTCGACCGAAACCTCGTCCAGGCCCGAGATCACCGCGCGCCAGCCGGGGCCGAGATCGAGGATGACGACCTGTCCCCAGCCGCTCAGCGGCCCGGCGAAGGCGACGCGTCCGGCGGCCGGGGCACGGACCTCGGCCTCGTCGGCGCGCCAGCTCCAGCCGCTCGACCCCTGACCGAAGCGGCGCGACGGCGCGCCCTCGACCGGCGCGGTCAGGCGGCTGCGCCCGGCGGGCAGGCGCGTGGCGGCGGGCTCGCTCTCGGTCCCGACGGGCGGGACGGCCGCGCCCAGTGATCGTAGCCGCGCCTCCAGCACGCGGGTCGCCCGTTCAGCGCCCTCGGCCTCGGCCCTCAACACGGCCTGAAGCGCGGTCTTGCGTCCGGTCAGGGCCTCGATTTCCGCGCGCCGGTCGCCCCGCGCGCTTTCGGTGGTGAAGAGTTGCTCGCTGTTCAGGGCGCTGAGCCGCCGCACGCGCACCACCTCGGCCTGGCGGTCGGCCAGCCCCTGGGCCCGGTCCTGCAGCGCCGGCGCCATGGCCCGCATCAGTATGGCGGCCCGCACCGTATCCACCGCCTTGTCGGCGGGCACCAGCAGCGGCGGCGGCGGCCGTCGGCTCATCATCTGCAGGGCGGAGAGCAGCCGGCCCTGACGCCCCCGCGCCCGCGACAGCTGGGCCACCAGCGCCGCCTCGCGCGCACTCAGCTCGCGCAGTCGCGCCCTCTGGCCGGCGATGACGGCGTCATCCTGACCGACCGCGGCGCGCAACTCGGCCAGCTGTCGTTCGAGCCCGGCGATCTCCCGGGCGGCCTCGGTGGCCTCCGCGCGCAGCCGCAGGGCGCGCGCCCGTTCGTCACGGAACTCGCCCTGCAGCCGTTTGACCTCGTCGGTCGGCGGTGACTGGCGCGCGATCGCCGCCACCGGCAGGGCGATCAGGCTCAGACAGAGGATCAGGAGGGGCGCGCGCATCAATCCCGATGATAGGGCGATCCGGCCAGAATGGTCACGGCGCGATACAGCTGCTCCGCCAGCATGGCTCGCGCCAGCGCATGCGGCCAGGTCTGGGGACCGAAGGCGAGGGTCGATCCCGCCGCCGCACGCACGCTTTCGTCCAGCCCGTCGGCCCCGCCGATGGCGAAGACCAGCCGCCGCTCGCCGCGGTCGCGCAGCCCGGCGATATGGTCGGCGAAGGCGCGGCTGGAGAAGGTCTTGCCGCGTTCATCGCAGGCGATCAGGTGCGCGCCCTCGGCGGCCTTGAGGATCAGCTCGGCCTCCGGCGCCTTGCCCGGCTTGCGCGGCTCCAGGTCGATCAGTTCCAGCGGGCCGAGGCCCAGCGCTCGTCCGGCCAGGGTGGCGCGCTCGGCGTAGTCAGCCGCCAGCACGGCCTCGGGTCCCCGCCCCGGCTTGCCGATGGCGATGACGGCCAGCTTCATGGGTTCAGGGCCTTGGGATCAGGAGATCAGGCGCGCGCGTCGACGCGGTGGCCGCTCTCGACCGACCAGATCTTTTCGATGTTGTAGAAGGCGCGGACTTCCGGACGGAACAGGTGGACGATGACGTCCCCCGCATCCAGCAGCACCCAGTCGCAGTGCGGCAGGCCCGAAACCTTGACCTTGCCCAGACCCTGTTCCTTCAGCGCGCGCTGAAGGTGGTCGGCCAGGGCGCCGACGTGACGGTGCGACCGTCCGGAGGCGATGATCATGGTGTCGGCCATCGGGCTTTTGCCCTTCAGGTCGATGAGGACGATGTCCTGGGCCTTGTCGTCGTCGAGACGCGACAATATGGCCGTTTCCAGAGCGGTGGAGCCGACGGGAAGGGGAGCCTGCGGACCGTCTTCGGAGCGGATGGAGTCGAATTCGTCCATCTCGTGCGCCGCGTTGGAAGCGGCGGTGTCTTGCGCGTCGTGCGCGGGCGAGGGGGTCAGCGGAGGGCTCCGGGGAGATTACTAAAGCAGAAGCCTATCACAAACGCGCGGCGGCGTCACGCGCGGCCCGCAGCGCGGTTGAGGAGCGGGGGTTAAGCGGGGCCGTCAGATAGGTCCAGGCGGGCGCCTCGAGGTCCGGCAGCAGCCGTGCACGGCCGGACGGCACCCGCGCGGCGGCGAAGCGCGCGGCGGCGGGGGCGGTGCGGCTGTCCAGCTGGCTGCCGGGGCGGGCGATCACCGCCATCGGCATCATCCGCATGATGTCGGTCCAGCCGCGCCATCTGTGAAAACTGGCCAGATTGTCCGAGCCCATCAGCCAGACGAAGCGCACCCCGGGGTGCCGCGCGGTCAGGGCGCGCAGGGTATCGACGGTCCATTGGGTGCCGGCGCGGGTCTCGAAGTCCGAGACGACCATGGAGGGGCCCGCCGACGCCAGCCTCGCCGCCGCGCGCGCCGAGGCCATCCGTTCGGCCAGCGGCGCACTGTCGCGGGCGTCCTTCAGCGGGTTCTGCGGCGACACCAGCCAGATCACCCGGTCCAGCCCGAGCCGCCGCATCGCCGTTTCGGCGACATGGGCGTGTCCGTCATGGGCGGGATTGAACGAGCCCCCGAACAGGCCGACCGCCATCCCCGGCGACAGGTCCAGCCCGTCGCGCAGGGCGCCGGGCCGAGGGCCGTTGGCTTTGGGCGCGGGTCCGGCGTGAAAGAAGGACAAGTCGGGCTCGCGGGGGCTTATGCTCACAAGGGAGCTAACACGGCGCTTTATCGATGTCGCCTGTATGCGCACCCTTATGCTTTCGTCATCCTCCGGCGAGCGAAGCGAGACCGGGGGACCCAGCGGCGCCGCGACCGCGGCGAAACACCGCTGTGTCCAGCGATGGCGCTCTCGACAGTGTCGCGCTCTCGCGCGCCGCTGGGTCCCCCGGTCTGCGCGGCTTCGCCGCTGGCCGGAGGATGACGAAAAGCTACGGCTCCCAGCCGCCGGGCGTTTCCATGACGGTCTCGTCCGTCTCGGCCGGGGCAATCTCGCCGCGGTCCTTGCGCACCTCGGTCCAGGCCGCGCGCAGCAGCGCGGTCACGCCCTCGCCCGAAACGCCCGACACCAGCATGGGCCGGCGGCCGGAGGCGGCCTCCAGCGCGGCGGCCTTCTCCTCGCGCGCCTCGGGCGTCAGGGCGTCGACCTTGTTCAGCGCCAGAACCTCGGCCTTTTCGGCCAGACCGGCGCCATAGGCTTCCAGCTCGTGACGGATCGTATGATAGGCGCCGGCGACGTCGTCCTGGGTGCCGTCGATCAGATGAATCAGACAGCCCGACCGCTCGACGTGGCCGAGGAAGCGGGTGCCGAGGCCGGCGCCTTCCGACGCGCCCTCGATCAGGCCGGGGATGTCGGCGATGACGAACCGCTCCGTGGGCGACAGATCGACCACGCCGAGGTTGGGCACGAGCGTCGTGAACGGATAGTCGGCGATCTTCGGACGCGCCGCCGAGGCGGCCGCGAGGAAGGTCGACTTGCCGGCGTTGGGCAGGCCGGCCAGGCCGACGTCGGCGATCAGTTTCAGCCGCAGCCAGATCCAGCGTTCCTGGCCTTCCTGGCCGGGGTTGGCGTAGGCGGGGGCCTGGTTGGACGGGCCCTTGAAATGGACGTTGCCCCAGCCGCCGTTGCCGCCCTTGAGCAGCATCTCGGTCTTGCCGGCGTAGTCCATGTCGAGCAGGACGGTCTCCTTGTCGTCGTCCAGCACCTGGGTGCCGACGGGGACCTTGAGGATGATGTCCTCGCCCTTGGCGCCGTGCATCTGCCGGCCCATGCCGTGGACGCCGGTCTGGGCCTTGAAATGCTGCTGGTAGCGGAAGTCGATCAGAGTGTTCAGGCCGTCCATGGCCGTGATCCAGACGTTGCCGCCATTGCCGCCGTCGCCGCCGTCCGGCCCGCCGTTCGGGATGAATTTCTCCCGCCGGAACGAGACGGCGCCCGCCCCGCCGTTGCCGGAGCGGATATAGATCTTGGCCTGGTCGAGAAACTTCATCGCGGGATTTCTAAGTGGGCGCTAACGCTCGCGACGCGGTCGCTCGCTGCTTGAGCGCAGCTTATGGCGCAAGAGAGCGGCGATTTACAGGCGGGCCGGATGGAATGCTGGAACCAGCCGGCTGACCCGCATGCGGGCTTCCACTTCCGCGGTTTCCGCACCCACTCTTGCGGGATCCGGACGCAGTCCCCCCCGGTTCCGATCACGCCCTCGGCCCGAGCCAACGAATGGACCGCCGCAGGCGCGCGTGTTGACCCCACGGCCTGATCTGTCCATCTCTATGGTGAAGGTTCCGTCGGGGAAGTCGGATAATGCGAAGGCGTGTGGCTGGCGGACTGCTGGCGGCTTTGAGTCTGGCTCTGGCTGGCTGCGCCGGGGACGCTGGGACACGGGCCCGCCTGCAGCCGGACGTGGTCGCCGGCTCACGCAGCGGCACCATCGAGGTCAGTGTGGATCGGCGTATAGAGTTGCTGAGCGTCATCCAGCTGCTCAGCGGCTATTTCCTGACCACACAGCACGACACCACCTACAAGCGCGAAGTGGCGTCATATTTCGCCCCTCACGCCAATCATCGCGCCGTGACCTTGTTCAGGGAGATGAGCGCGGGGGATTTTCGGTTCAGTGACGTGCCGGACGCAGTCTTGCGCTTTTCTCCGCCGCCCGCGCTGGACCAGAGGATGCCGATCACCCCCGCGATCGCGGCCGCGGCAGGCGGCGAGGCCCGTTTGCTTGAACTGATCGCCGCGATGCGGGATTTCGCCCAGGTCAGCGACTTCGAGAGCTTCTATCGCGCGCATGAGGGCGAATATCGCACCCTCGCGGAACGAGCGCGACCGGGCGTGACCACGCTTGGCCTGGACCTGCAGTCCTACACCGGCCAGCGGATCGACCATGCGGCCGTGGTGCTCGGGCCCCTGCTTCACGACGGTGGGTTCGCGGCGCTTTATGACCTGCCGGGAGGACGGGCGGAGGCCTTTGCCTTTATTGGTCCAGCAGCAGCAACCCAGGGCCAGCCGGATTTCGGAGACGAGCGGAGGCTCTCCGAGCTGGCCGCGCACGAGTTCGCGCATCTGGTTGTGAATCCACTGACCGCCGCATCCCGGGCCGACATTGACGCCAGCGCAGCGAATCTGGCTCCGATCGCGCGCGCCATGCAGCGAAACGGGTATTCGGAGTGGCACGTCGCGGTCAGCGAGCATGTGATCCGTGGCCTGACCGCCCGGCTGATCGCGCGTCGCTGGGGGGAGGCGGAAGGCGAGGCGGCGATCCGGAAGGAAGTCGAGGGCGGCTTCGCGTACGCCCCCGCCGTCTACGCCGCGTTGCGCCGTTACGAAGCCGATCGGGCCACCTATCCCACTCTGGCGGCCTTTTATCCCGAGCTGATCGCGGTTTTCGCCGCCCCCCTGACGAGCTAGAGGCCGATATCCATCAGCCCGGCCCGCGCCCGTTCCGGCAGGCGGCGGACTACCCCTTGGCCCACACCCCGAACGGATCGCTCCACGGCATGTCCAGCGCCTCGGCGACGGCCGGATAGGTCAGTTCGCCCTTCAGCACATTCAGGCCGCGGGCGAGGTGCGGGTTCTTCTTCAGGGCTTCCAGACCGTGGTCCGCCAGCGCCAGGCCGAACGGCAGGGTGGCGTTGTTGAGGGCTTCCGACGAGGTGCGCGGGGCGGCGCCGGGCATGTTGGCGACGCAGTAGTGGACCACGCCGTCGATGACATAGGTCGGGTCTTCGTGGGTCGTGGCGTGGCTGGTCTCGAAACACCCGCCCTGGTCGATGGCGACGTCGACCAGCACCGAGCCGGGCTTCATCTGCTTGAGGTGTTCGCGCTTGATCAGCTTGGGCGCCTCGGCGCCCGGGACCAGCACGGCGCCGATGATGACGTCGGCCTTGACCAGTTCCTCCTCGATCGCGCCGATCGAGGAATAGCGGGTGATGACTCGGCCGTTGGTGACCTCGTCGATATAGGCCATGCGCGGGATGGAGCGTTCCAGCACCACGACCTCGGCGCCCAGGCCCATGGCCATACGGGCCGAGTTGAGGCCGACGACGCCGCCGCCCAGAACCAGCACGCGCGCCGGGGCCACGCCCGGAACGCCGCAGAACAGCAGGCCCATGCCGCCGTTGTGCTTGAGCAGGGTCTCGGCGGCGGAGAAGACGGCGATCCGGCCGGCGACTTCCGACATCGGGGCCAGAAGGGGCAGGCCCTTTCGGTCGTCGGTGACGGTCTCATAGGCGATGGCCGCGCACTTCGAGGCGATCAGGCCCCTGGTCTGCTCGGGATCGGGCGCGAGGTGCAGGTAGGTGAACAGGATCTGGTCCTCGCGGAGCATCTCCCACTCGACCTTCTGCGGCTCCTTCACCTTCACGATCATGTCGTTCTCGGCGAAGATGGTCTTCGCATCGGCGACGATCTTCGCGCCGGCCTTCTTGTAGTCTGCGTCCGTGAAGCCCGCGCCGAGACCCGCGCCGGTCTCGATCGAGACGGTGTGGCCGTGGGCGACGTATTCGCGCACCGCCGTCGGCGTCAGGCCGATGCGGTGTTCGTTCTTCTTGATTTCCTTGGGGACGCCGACGCGCATGACCGTTTCCTCTTCCAGACAGGGGACGGGCCGATCTGCGGCGGCTCCGTTTCGGGCCGCAATCTAGCGGCGGTCTCACCGCAGGTTCCTGTTCTTTTCATCGTCTGATCGGGGTAAAGTCGCAGAATCTGCGAACGAGGCTCTCTGTGAAGACTGTTTCCGCCGTCGCCCTCGACGACACCGACCGCAAGATGATCCGCGCGCTTCAAGGCGACGGCCGGATGACCAATGCCGATCTGGCCAAGGCGGTGAACCTGTCGGAGAGTGCCTGCCTGCGCCGGTTGCGGGCGCTCGAGGCGGCCGAGGTGATCAGTCGCTACACCGCCATCATCAACGAGCGCGCCGTCGGCCTGCCGATCAGCGTCTTCGTGACCGTGACCCTGTCCTCCCAGGCCGAGGCCTCCCTGACCGCCTTCGAGACCGCCATCTCAACCGTGCCTGAGGTGGTCGAATGCTATCTGATGACCGGCGGCTCTGACTATCTGCTGCGGCTGGTGGTGCGGGATGTCGACGACCTGGAAAGGGTGCACTCACGCGAACTGACCCGCATCCCCGGCGTGACCCGCGTGTCGTCCAGCGTGGCCATGCGCACGGTGGTCAAGCGGGGAGCCTTGCCGGTTTGACACAACCATTCGTTGCGCGGATACTGATCTGATGGGCTTCTCCGAAAAACCCGCTGTCTGGACCGATCGTGAGCCGACGCTCGACGAGGAAATTGGCGCGCTCGACGATGAGGACATCTTCGACATGGCGAATTTGGGCGAAGAGAGGACGGGGTGCCGGGCGTCATCATGATCTCGACCGCCATGGGGTCCCACGGTCCTCGGGTGAAATATTACCTGAAGACCGGGCCGGGTCAGTCGAGCTTTTCCGTTGCAGTAGCGTCGGAGCCGCGCGTGCTAGCCAGCAGCATGGCGGCTCGCGACCTTAATCGCAGGGCACCGTTGGTGATCGATTGGGTGAAGCTGAATCACGAGGCGCTCGCCCGATTCTGGTCGGTGGGCGCTCACTGGATGAATGATGAGGTCCAAACCTTCATCGCGAGCCTCAGGAAGGTCTGACCTCAGCCTCGCTGAGCGCGCACCTTACCGATCACCGCCACCACCAACCAGACCGCGCCGACGATCATCAGCAGGTCGGCCACCGGCCGGGTCAGGCTGTACAGCCCGTAGTCCTGCCATCGGCCGACGGCGTAATCCGCCAGCCCGCCGCCCACGCCGCCGAGAACCAGCAGCGAGACCGGCCAAACCAGCGGCTTGAGCCGACTCCGCCTCGCCGCCATCGCTCAGGACCCGATCGCGTCCATATCGCGCCCCTTTGTCTCCGGCAGCCAGATCAGGGCGACCACGACGGCGACCGCCGTGAAGGCGAGGGTGTACCAGAGGCCGAAATAGATGTTCCCCGACCAGGCCACGAGGGCGAAACTGGCCGCGGGAAGCATGCCGCCGACCCAACCCGTGCCGACATGATAGGGCAGGCTCATGGCCGTGTAGCGCACCCGCGTCGGGAACAGCTCGACCAGGGCGGCCGCCTGGGGTCCATACAGGGCCGTGGCCGCGACCATGAAGATCATCAATATGCCGAACACCATCGGCAGGTTGATCCGCTCGGGATCGGCTACGGCGGGGTAGCCCGCCTCCAGAAGGGCGGCCTTGAGTCGGGTCTCGACACCGGCCCGCGCGGCCTTCAGCGCCGCCGGGTCCATGCCCTCGCCCTCGACCGAAGGGATCTCGATGCTGCCGATCCGGACCACGGCGACCGAGCCGGGCTCGGCCTCGACATTGCTGTACGAAATACCCGCATTGGACAGCACGTTCTTGGCGATATCGCAGGAGCTGGCGAAGGCGGTCTTGCCGATCGGATCGAACTGCAGGGCGCAGGTGGCGGGATCGGCCATGACGACGATCGGCGATGAGGCCTGGGCTTCGGCGAGGGCGGGATTGGCCGCCCGGGTCAGGGCCTGGAAGCCCGGGAAGATGGCGATCAGGGCCAGGATCATGCCGAACAGCATGACCGGCTTGCGCCCGATCCGGTCCGAAATCCAGCCGAAGAAGACATAGAGGAAGGCCGAGACGGCGGTCACCGCCAGCATCACCAGATCGATGGTGTTGGTGTCGACCCTCAGCACCCGTTCCATGAAGAAGCGGGCGTAGAAATAGCCGCAGTACCAGACGGCGCCCTGGGCGATCATGATCCCGAACAGGGCGATCAGGACGAACCGGCCGTTGCGCCAGGTGCCGAAGGCCTCCTTGAACGGGGCGCGGCGTTCACCGCCCTCGGCCTCCATCCGGCGATAGGCCGGGCTTTCGTTCAGCTTGAGCCGGATCCAGAGCGAGACACCCAGCAGAAGGGCGGACAGAAGGAAGGGAATGCGCCAGCCCCATTCGTCAAAGGCCTCGGTCCCGACGATGGCGCGGGTGATCAGGATCACCGACAGGGCTCCGATCAGGCCCAGTGCGGCGGTGGTCTGGATCCAGCCGGTCATCAGGCCACGCTTCTTGGCCGGGGCGTGTTCGGCGACATAGACGACCGCCCCACCGTACTCACCGCCCAGGGCAAAGCCCTGCAGCATGCGCATGACCAGCAGCAGGATGGGGGCGGCGATGCCGATCTGGTTGTAGTCGGGCAGCAGGCCGATAGCGACGGTGGCGACACCCATCAGGGTGATGGTGACCAGAAAGGTGGTCTTGCGCCCGGTCCGGTCGCCGAACCAGCCGAACACCAGCGCCCCCAGTGGCCTGACCACGAAGCCGAGCCCGAAGGTCAGCAGCGCCAGGATGTAGGCGACGGTTTCACCCGCCTCGGCGAAGAAATGCCGCGCTATGACAGTGGCCAAGGCCCCGAAGACGAAGAAGTCGTACCATTCGAAGGCCGTACCGGTGGCAGAGGCCGCCACCACGGTTCTCAGGCCCGGTTCTGCCCGTGTCTCTTTGGTAGCCGTCATCGATGCCTCCCCGCGTCATGGCGTCTCTGCGGACGCCTGTACGGGGATGCTAGACGGCGTTGCCGGCGGCGCAAATAGCGAAGGCCCGCCGGCGGGGGGATGCCGGCGGGCCTTCTTCAACCGAACCGCGCGTCGGGGGGAATCGCGGTCGGGAAGGGGGCGTCCTAGTTCTTGGCGTCTTCGGCGGCGCCGGTCACGGCCTGGCCGGCGGCCGAGGCGTCACGGCCCACGCCGGAGACGGTATTGCAGGCGGCGGTGGTCAGGGCGGCGGCGGCGGCGAACAGGACGAAAATCTTGCGCATTGGTCGAACTCCTTGAGGCCGGGGAGGCGGCGTCTGGACTATCAACGTCGCGGCGCGGCGCCGGTTCCAAGGTCGGCGGGGTCCGTCGGCACGACCGCCTCCGGCGTGGCGAAGGTCATGCGGGCGATCATGCCCCCGCCTTCGGCCGGGACCAGTTCGACGGACCCTCGCAGTTGTTTGGCGAAGGCGCCCATCAGGGTGCGCCCCACGCCCGCACGGAAGGTCTCGCTGACGCCTGGTCCGTCGTCCTGGACCTCCAGAATGCTCGTCTCGCCGTGCACGAAGAACCGGACCTTCAGATCGCCGCCGCGTCCGCTGAAAGCATGCTTCTGGGCGTTGGTCACGGCCTCGACCAGCCACAGCGCCAGCGGCGCCAGCTTGTCAGGATCGACGACCAGCGAGTCCGCCTCGACCGACGAGGTGACGAGGTGACCGCGCCCCGTTTCGCTGGCGACCAGTTGCCCGACCAGTTCGGTCAGGAAGACGCGGGCGTCGGCATAGCGCAGGTCGTCGCTCTGGTAGAGGGTGCGATAGATCAGGGCGAGCGCCGAAATCCGCTGGCGCGTATCGCCGACCGCCGCCTTGGACGCCGGATCGGTCAGGGCCCGCTGCTGCATCGACAGCAGGGACGAAATGATCTGAAGATTGTTCTTCACCCGGTGGTGGATCTCGCGCATCAGCGCGTCCTTTTCCTCCAGCGAAGCGGTCAGGGCGGCGTCGCGGGTGACGATGGATTCGGCCAGCTCGTCCAGCGTTCGCGCCAGCACGCGGATCTCGGCCGGGGCGTTCATGGCCTGGACCGGACGCACCGAGAACCGGCCCTTCGCATAGATGGACGCCACCCGCTCCAGATAGTTCAGCCAGCGCACCACGATCCGCTCGCTGACCCACATCACGGCGGTGAAGGCCAGAAGCCAGGCCAGCAGCGGCATGAACAGCGCGCCGACCGGGTTCAGCCGCGCCCAGGACAGCAGCCCCGGCGCCGGCGCCGATAGCAGGGCGTAGACATCCCGTCCGGCCAGGGCCGCCCCGGCATAGACCCGATGTCGGCCGGCGGCGTCGTCGGCCTCGAAGATCGCCGAGGCGCCGGCGCGCGCCCGCTGGACCCAGCCGGTCAACGACTCGCCACGCGTCAAGGTGAAGGCGTCGATGTCGGTTGCCGTCAGAAGTCGCCCGTCCGCATCGGTCAGCGCCGCCTGCGAGCCTTCGGGCAAGGACGGATCGTCGATGTCGGGCTGCAGGCTGGACAGGGGGATCAGGGCGACCATGGCGCCGTCGAACCGGCCCATGGGTCGCTCCAGCCGGATCGCGACGATCAGCCCAGCCGGGTGGCCGACGCCGGCCGGGGCGCGCGCAAGCACGGTGCCTTCGCCCGCGCGAAGTCGGTCAAACCAGGGGCTGGATTGCGCCCGGGTCAACCAGGCCGGAGGCGTTGAAGCGAGGTTGTCTGAGGCGCAGGCCGTAGCGCCGGTCGCCGTCAACCGCGCAAGCCCGTCCAGACCGTCCAGACGGCCGACGAGATCGCTCAGCCGCGGCTGGCAAAACATCTCAAGGGCTTCTGGCCTCAAGGCCATCAGCAGGATGCCGGTGCTGTCGAGGCGTGCCTTGGCGCTGGCGGCGCTCCGTTCGGCGGCCCGCTGCAGGTCGGAGCGGCGTTCGGCGTCCTGGGCCCGGAACGCGGACTCGGCCTGAAAGCCGCCAAGGATCAGCAGGGGCAGCAGGGCGATGGCCAGCCAGAGACCCAGACGGAAGCGGATGCCCTGGAATCTCTGGGCCCTCGGACCCCCTCCCAGTCCCCTTGCGAGCGCTCGGCCGAACCGGACCACAGCGTCAGCCTTGCCTGACGCTGCTCAGACGGTCCGCGGCGGCCAGGATGGACCGCATGGCATCTCCGGCGGCGCGCCCGTCGCGCGCATAGCCGCCCTTATCCAGCGTCGCCTGCAGGGCCTTGCGAGCCCGCGAGACCCGGCTCTTCACCGTGCCGACCGCGCACTGGCATATTTCGGCGGCCTCCTCGTAGGCGAAGCCGCCGGCGCCGACGAGGATCAGCGCCTCGCGCTGCTCTTCGGGCAGGGTGTTCAGGGCAAGACGCAGTTCGTCCAGCGCCACGGGCGATTCCGGATCATCCACAGCCACCAGGGTGCGCTCGGCGGCCTCCTGGTCCAGCTGCGTCTGGCGCCACGAGCGGCGCTTTTCGGAGTAGAACTGGTTGCGCAGGATCATGAAGGTCCACGCCTTCATATTGGTGCCCATCTGATAGCTGGCGCGGGCATCCCAGGCCTTCATCATGGCGTCCTGCGCCAGATCATCGGCCGCGGTCGGATCGCCGGTCAGGGTCCGCGCGAAAGCCCGCAGATGCGGGATCAGCACGACCAGCTCGCGCTTGAAGGCGTCGTCGTCGGCTGAAGGCGGCTTGGGCGGCGCGCTGGAGGCGCCGCTCATTCGCCGCCCCCTCCGGAGGAACGCTCATCGGCCCGGCGCAGGATGTCGAGAAATTCGTCGGGAACCGGCTCGTTCACGACCTCATCGAACATATGACGCAGTTTGACGCCGATCGCCTGCTGCCGAAGCCGGGATTCCTCCAGGTTTGCGCCACCCTTGGGAGGCTTGACCGGGGGATTGGATTTATCTGTCATCGAGAAAACGGCCGCCACCCTGACGATGTTGTTGCGAGTGCCGAAACGCCGCCCCGCAAGCCCGGTTCCTATGGAACGGGTGATAAATGCTCAAGCTTGTTCACGGAAGCGGAACCGTGGCCGATTTGATACGTTGACGAGGCCTGCAGCGGTTCCAAGGTGGGAGCCGCCTTCGTCGGGGAATTCCTATATGAGCCTGCTGGCCCGCCTTGCGCCGCATCTGCCTTACGTCCGTCGTTACGCCCGCGCGCTGACCGGGGACCAGACCACGGGCGACAACTATGTTCGTGTCGCGCTTGAAGCCCTCGCCGCCGGCGAGCGGCAGTTGCCGACGGATATGACGCCTCGCGTGGCGCTCTATCATGTCTTCCACGCCATCTGGACGACCACCGGCGCGCAACTTGAAGACAAGAGCGGTCTGGAGGGACGCGACGACGACGCCTCGCGCCGGCTGTTGCGCATCGCCCCGCGCTCGCGCCAGGCCTTCCTTCTGACTGCGCTTGAGGGCTTCACCCCTTCCGAAGCCGCCCAGATCCTCGACGCCGACGCCCATGACGTCGAGCGCCTGATCACCGAAGCCCAGACCGACATCGACGCCGAACTGGCCACCGACGTCCTGATCATCGAGGACGAGGCGATCATCTCGGCCGACATCGAAAGTCTGGTGAAGGAACTGGGCCATCGGGTCACCGGAACCGCCACCACCCATGACGAGGCCGTCGACGCGGTCGCGCGTCACCGGCCCGGTCTGGTTCTGGCCGACATCCAGCTGGCCGACGGCTCTTCGGGCATCGACGCGGTCAAGGACATCCTCAAGCGGATCGACGTGCCGGTCATCTTCATCACCGCCTTCCCGGAGCGCCTGCTGACCGGCGAACGGCCCGAGCCGACCTTCCTGATCACCAAGCCTTTCCAGCCGGAAACGGTGAAGGCGGCGATCAGCCAGGCTCTGTTCTTCCACCCGTCGCGTCAGAAGGCGGCGGCATAGAGCCACTCCCCGGACAGAGAAGAAGCCCCGGTCGCAGGACCGGGGCTTTTTTGTCTCCGCCTATTGGGGGGCGGGCGTCGGAGCCGGAGCTGCGCCGGTGTTGTCGAACGCCTCCACATCGACGGCTTGGGCGCCGGTGTTGGGGTTGGTCTCGGCGAAGCCGCCCTGGCTGACGAACCACATGCCGAGCAGCAGCACGGCGACGGCCGCCAGCGAAACCACCAGAATGGTCAGGATGCGCCGACCCTTGCCACCGCCGCGAACATACTGCGCCTCGACGGGGCGGCCTTCATGCACCGCGTCAGCGGCCTTGTCGTGCGGAGATGGATGGGTCATGGCGCGGCTCCGTGAGCGATGGGTCTGACCCACATGAACGCGGGCCGAAGCGCCGCCGTTCCGGGGTCGCTCTCCAGGCGAAAAAAGATTCAGGACGCCGGGAACCGGATGCCGGATCCGCCGTTGTTCTCCTGCGGAGGCGACGACGCCCCCCCGACTTGAGGCCGATGCAAATCGGCCTGTCGCCTCCGCGCCTCATTCTCGATGATGCCACTTCAAGGCGGACCTCCCGGTCCGCCTTTTTCTTTTCGCGCGCTGGACAGCGGGCCGCGGCTTGCAGACTATGCGGGTTCACAAAGAAAACCCCATACAGACCCGGAGATGGCCATGGCTCGCGTGAATCGTCAGTGGGTGCTGCGCCAGCGGCCCCGGGGTTTGATCCAGCCGGGCGACCTGGAGCTGGTCGAGGCGCCGGTTCCCGCCCTGAACGAATCCCAGGTGCTGGTCCGCACCGTCTATCTGTCGCTGGACCCCACCAACCGCACCTGGATGAACGACGCCGAGGGCTACCTGCCGCCGGTGCCGATCGGCGGCGTCATGCGCGGCCTGACCCTGGGCGTGGTGGAGGAAAGCCGCTCCAGCCGGTTCCGCGCCGGCGACGTGGTCACGCCCATGTCAGGCGGCTGGGCGGACTATGCCGTCGTCAATGAGATGGAGCTGCGGCAGGTGCACCGCGCGCCGGGCATGCCCCTGACCGCCAACCTCAGCGTTCTCGGCATGACCGGAATGACGGCCTATTTCGGCGTCACCGACGTGCTCAAGGCCAAGGCGGGCGAAACACTGGTCATCTCGGCCGCCGCCGGCGCCGTGGGCTCGATCGCCGGCCAGGTGGCGAAGGCGCGCGGCTGCCGGGTCATCGGCATCGCGGGCGGCGCCGACAAATGCCGCTGGCTGACCGAAGAGCTCGGCTTCGACGCCGCCGTCGACTACAAGAATGAGGACGTGGGCGAGGCGCTTGACCGACTGGCGCCCGACGGGATCGACCTCAATTTCGAGAATGTGGGCGGCGACATCATGATCGCCGTCTTCAACCGCCTGAAGACCCACGGCCGGATGGCGGTCTGCGGCCTGATCTCGGCCTACAACGCCACGAAGATGCCGCCCTCGCCGAATTTCAGCCGGATCATCACCCATCGCCTCAACATCCAGGGTTTCCTGGTGCTGGACTACGCCCATCGCGCCCGCGAGATGGTCGCCGAGATGGGCCCGTGGCTGCAGAGCGGCGAGGTCAAGTGGAAGGTCCACGTCGACGACGGTCTTGAAGGGGCGCTGGACTCGCTGAACCGCTTGTTCACCGGCGACCACGACGGCAAGCTGCTGGTCCGGGTGTCGGAAGAGCCTGCAGGCTGATAGGACCGAATGGATGACCGAACCGCTGCACGTCCATTTTGAAGATCTGGGCGTCGGCGAGGTCGTGCCCCTCGGCGCCTGTATGGTCGATGCCGGCGCGCTGGATGTCTTCGTCGAACGGTTCCTGCCGGGCTGGGACGCCTCCTACGGCGCCCCGGACGCCATGGTCTATGCGCTGTGGAGCCGGCTGTTCGCCGACAAGGCCGCGGGCTGGGCCCAGTCCAAGGTGCTGGCGGTCGACGGCCTTCGCTATATGCGCAACCCGCCCGCCGGCGAGCTGATGCGCGGCCGGATGACCGTCATGGGCAAGGACCCCGTCGGCGACGAAAAGGGCATCGTCATCGCCCAGCACGACCTGCTCGACGAAGCCGGCCGTCTGGTCTTCTCGTGCCTGACACGGTCGCTGTTGGCCCGCCGCTGACGCGGCGGGAGTGGCTAGTGGCTAGTGGCTAGTGGCTAGTGTGAGCCAGGCATCTGCTTAGCCAATGAAAAACCCCGCCCGGACGAACCGGACGGGGTTTCTGTTTTGCGAAACGCTGGCTAGCCACTAGCCACTAGCCACTAGCCACTAGCCACTCGTCAGGCGTTCCCCGCCGCGGCCTGCGCCGCTGCGGCGTTCCTCTGGAAGGTCATGGCGATCAGGCGATCCCAGCCCAGCAGCGACACCAGATGGGCGTAGATCTGGCCCAGGGCGCCGTTGTCGCGCAGTTCGGCCAGCTTCTCGGCCGGCAGGGCCTTCAGCTTGTCTTCCGAGACGGCGAAATATTCCGCGATCTTCTGCGGCGCGGCCGAGGTTCCGTCGGGATTGCGGGGCGTGAACACGGCCTCGCGGGTGTCGAACAGGTCCAGATCGGTCAGCAGTTTGACGAAGGCGTCGGTGCGCTGACGCTCCAGCTCGAAATTGTTGCAGAACTCCATCGCCTGCTCAACGTAGGGCGAGGGCTTGCCGTCGATGAACAGCGGCGTCGCGCCGCCGTCCTTGATGAAGGGCGCGTCGCGGTCGACGCACAGGATCAGACGCTTCTGGACCTCGTCATTGGCGAACACGAACGGATAGCGGCGCACATAGGCCGGGATATAGGCCTCGGGGCGGAACTCGCCGGTGTCGCTGACGAACATGTTCTCGCCGCCGCGCAGGGCCATGACGGCGACCGGCATCCTGGCGTCGCCGACGAAGATCACCGGATAGGACAGGGCGGCCGGGGCGAACTCGGTGACGGTCAGCGGCACCAGATTGGTCGTGGCCACGAAACCGTAAGGCTTTTCAACGGGGTCGACACCCAGCGTGCCGTGGGCCTCGACCGACAGGGGCTCGGGCTTGCCGTAGAACAGGACATTGCCGGACAGACCGGCGGTGGAGGTGGTGTCGGTCATGGACGCGAAACGAGCTCTGTTGAGGAAGGAAGGCGCGTGTCTAGCGCAGACACGTCAGGGCGGCAAACCGGCTCGCTCCCCACCCGATTCTGCCGGGGCGGTTCAGAACCGGTAGGTCGCCCCCACCCGCAGGCTGCGACCCGGCTGCGGCGCGATGTCCTTCTGGAAGCTGGCGTGTTCGCGCGCCTCCTCGTCCGTCAGGTTGGCGGCCTCGGCGAAGAGGATGACATTGCGGTCCGCGAACGGCCGCACGGAGCCCTTCAGATTGACGAGGGTATAGCTGTCGGTCGGCAGTTCGAACGCGGCGATGCGGTCCTGCCCGGCGACATGGCGCACCTCAAGCCCGACGTCGAACAGGCGTGAGGTCCAGTCCAGGCCCGCCGTGACCGACCATGGCGGGATTCGCGCCGCCGGCCCGAGATCCGTCGACGCGCGCACCCAGTCAGCCGCGCCGGACAGCACCAGGCTCCGGTCCCCGGCTTCCCAGAGCCGGTAGCTGGCCTCGGCCTCGTAGCCGCGGAAGGTCGCATCGGTCTGGACATAGGCGAAGATCGGCAGTTCGGAATCCGGGTCTTCCAGGCCGGTCGGCCTCAGGTCGATGAAGCCGTCATAGCTCGCGTGATAGGCGTGCAGGTCGAACTCGAAGGGACCCGAGGCGTAGTGCACGGTTCCCTCGACGGAGGTCGCGACCTCGCTGTCCAGATCGATGTCCCCGACCTCGAAGGCGCCGGTTGCGATGTGCGCCCCCTCGGCGAACAGTTCGACCTCGCTCGGCGCCCGCTCGTTGCGGGCCACGCTCAGGCCCAGGAACAGCGGCGCCGAGGGCCGGAAGAAGGCGCCGGCCGAGGCCGACACATTGGTGAAATCGCGATCGCCCGCCAGGCTCTCCAGCGAACGATTGTCCAGCCGCAGTCCGCCCTCGAAGCCCAGGCCGCCGCGGTCGAACCGCTGGACCGTATACAGCCCCTGTTCCGCGATTTGGGTGCGCGGCACATAGGCCTCGTCGCCCACTGCGTCGAAGGTGCGGTCCAGCAGCTGAAGCCCGACCACACCCTGCCAGCCGTTCCGTTCGCGCTGGATCAGCTCGAACCGGCCCTCGTATCCCTCGGAGAAGAATTGGGTGCCGACCTCATCGCCCTCGAACTCGGTGTGCTCATAGTCGGCCCAGCCGGCCGACAGGCGCGCCGCACTGAACGGGCCGGCGTCGAAGGTCAGTTCGCCGCGCAGGTCATAGCGGGTCTGCTCGAGGCCGATGGAGACGCTCTCTTCGCCGTGTTCGTCGTGATCATCGTCATCGTGATCATCATCATGGTCTTCGTCGTGATGCTCATGTCCCGGCACGCCATATGTCGTCTCGACGTGCTTGACCGAGAGGCCCAGATAGCCGCGCGACCCGATCCAGCTGACGCCCGCGCCATACTGGTCCAGCTCGACGAAGGTGTTCTCGACCGTGCGCTCGTCGCCGGCCTCCTCGCCCTCCTCGTCCAGCAGGCGCTGCGACTCCGGGAAGACCGGGACGGTGAAGTCAGAGGCGGACCGGGTGAAAGCGTCCGCCGTGAAGACCAGCGGGCCGGCGTTGGCCTTCAGCCGGCCGCCGAAGCTGGTTCCGTCATCGACGGTCGAGGCCTGGGCGCTGAGGTGGCCCTGAAGGCCTCCCTCCGCCGGTTCGGTGGGAATGCGGTCGTCGATGATATTGACCACCCCGCCGATGGCCGAGCCGCCGAACACCAGGGTCGAGGGGCCGCGCACGATCTCGATGCGGCGCGCCTCGGCCGGGTCCACCGCCACCTGATGGTCGGGCGAGACCGAACTGGCGTCGATCATGCCCAGGCCATTGGTCAGCACCTGCACGCGTGGGCCGGACAGGCCGCGGATCACCGGACGGCTGGCGCCCGGGGCGAAATTGGTGCTCCGCACGCCGGGCAGGCCGTTGACGAGGTCGCCCAGGGTCGAGGCCGGCGCGACGGCCAGATCCTCTTCATCCAGCACCTCGACGGCCAGAAGGCTGGCCCGGTCCGTTACTCCGAACGGTGTGCCGGTGACGATGACGTCGTCCAGCTCGGCCGGGCGCGGCGCGTTCTGGGCGGCGGCGGCGCCCGCGAGGGCGGCCCAGCCCACGGCGGTCAGAAGGGCGGCGCGGGAGACAAACGCGAGACTCATGGGGATATCCGTACACAGGCGAAGATGTGGTGTTATGAGATAACATCACGCTTCGTCAAGGGCCCGATGTTGCGGGACCGCGCCCGAGGGCCTAGCTCAGGGGGATGAGCGACTCTTGCGGCCACCATCATGCCGACGGTCCCCCGGGGGCCGCCGATGTCGCGCGGGCCATGCAGGCGGCCGATTTGCGCCTGACCGCCGAGGGCGAGCGCATGACCCCACCGCGCCTGCGCGTGCTGGAGCTGCTGCTGGCCGCCGGCGAGCCGGTGAAGGCCTATGATCTGATCGCCCGCTTCGGCGAGGACGGCCAGCCGGCCAAGCCGCCGACGGTCTATCGCGCCCTTGAGTTCCTCGAACGCAAGGGTCTGGTCCACCGGATCGCCTCGATCAGCGCCTATGTCGCCTGCACCTCCGGCTCGATCGACCACGCCGCTGCCTTCCTGATCTGCGACTGCTGCGGCGCCACGGCAGAGGTGTCCGCCCCGGTCGCCGGTGATCTGGGCCGGGCGGCCGAGGCCGCCGGCTATGTCATCGCCCGCACCACCATCGAGGCCCACGGCCGCTGCCCGGCCTGCCAATAGGGCGCTGGCAAAACCCGGGCCCAGACCCTATCTGCCCCCCATGGATGCGATCCGGCTCTCCCCGCCCCGTCGTCTGAGCCTTCCGGTGTCGAACCGCTGGGGCGAGGGCCAGATGAGCGTGCTGGATTTCGGCGACCCGAAGCGGCCTGTCGACCTGATTTTCGTTCATGCCAACGGCTTCAACGCCCTGACCTACCGCACCCTGCTGGCGCCCCTGTCCGGCAGTCTCCGCATCTGGGCCCCCGACCTGCGCGGCCATGGCGGCACGACCCTGCCGGCCGAGGGCGGCGGGCGCCGCGACTGGCACGACCATCGGGACGACCTCGTCGCCCTGCTGGATGCGCTGGACGGCCCGCCGGTGATCCTGGCCGGTCACTCGATGGGCGGCACCTCGGCGCTTCTGGCGGCGGCGGAACGGCCCGACCGCGTCGGGGGTCTGGTCCTGTTCGATCCGGTGATCTGGAGCCGCTGGGCCGTTGCGGCTTTCAAACTGCCGCTTCTGGACCGGATCGCCTCGCGCATCCCGCTGGTCCGGAGCGCCCTGCGGCGTCGTCGGGTCTTCGACAGCCGGGAACAGGCCATGGCCGGCTATCTGGGCCGCGGCGCCTTCCGCGGGTGGCCCGAGATGATGCTGGCCGACTATATCGCCGACGGCCTTGTCGAGACGCCGGAGGGCTACACCCTGGCCTGCGACCCGGCCTGGGAGGCTTCCAACTACGCCGCCCAGAGCCACGACCCCTGGCGCGCCCTGAAACAGCTGGACTGCCCGGTGACGGTGCTCATGGCCGAGGGGGCCTCGCCCTGCCGCCTGCCGGAGAACCCGCGCGGTCTGCCGCATGTCACCGTCGGGACCGTGCCGGGCGGGACCCATTTCTTCCCCATGCTCCAGGCCGACATCGCCCGCGACGCCCTGTTCGACGCCGCCGTCTAGAGACGCTGGCGCACGCGCGGGCCAGCGGCTAAACCGCTGCCCATCCGACCCGACTGTTTCGTTTTCCAGGACCGTTTCCGATCATGCGCGACATCCACCACTTCATCGACGGCGCCAGCTTCACGGGCGCCTCGGGCCGCTTCTCGGACGTGTTCAACCCCAACACCGGCGAGGTCCAGGCCCGCGTCCAGCTGGCCTCGGTCGCCGAGATGGACCGCGCCGTCCAGGCCGCCCAGCACGCCTTCGACGGCTGGTCCTCGACCAACCCCCAGCGCCGGGCGCGGGTGATGTTCGAGTTCAAACGGCTGGTCGAGGCCAACGTCAATGAACTGGCCGAACTGCTGTCGGCCGAGCACGGCAAGGTCATCGCCGACTCCAAGGGCGACATCCAGCGCGGTCTGGAAGTCATCGAGTTCGCCTGCGGCATCCCGCATGCGCTGAAGGGCGAATACACCTGGGGCGCGGGCCCCGGCATCGACGTCTATTCGATGCGCCAGCCGCTGGGCGTTGTGGCGGGCATCACCCCGTTCAACTTCCCGGCCATGATCCCGATGTGGATGTTCGGCGTCGCCATCGCCGTCGGCAACACCTTCATCCTCAAGCCCAGCGAGCGCGATCCCTCGGTGCCGGTCCGTCTGGCCGAGCTGATGATGGAAGCCGGCGCTCCGGCGGGCGTGCTGAACGTCGTCCACGGCGACAAGGCGGCGGTCGACGCCATCCTGACCCATCCGCAGATCCACGCCGTCAGCTTCGTCGGCTCGTCCGACATCGCCAACTATGTCTACCAGACCGGCGCGGCGCACGGGAAACGCGTCCAGGCCATGGGCGGCGCCAAGAACCACGGCATCGTCCTGCCCGACGCCGACATGGACCAGGTCATCAAGGACCTGTCCGGCGCCGCCTACGGCTCGGCCGGCGAACGCTGCATGGCCCTGCCGGTCGTCGTCCCGGTCGGCAAGAAGACCGCCGACGAACTGCGCGAGCGTATGGTTGCCGAAATCCCGACCATGCGGGTCGGCGTCTCGACCGACGCCGGCGCCCACTACGGCCCGGTCGTCACCGCCCAGCACAAGGCCCGCGTCGAGGGCTGGATCGAGACCGGCGTGCGCGAAGGCGCCGAACTGGTCGTCGACGGCCGCGGCTTCACCCTGCAGGGGCATGAAAAGGGCTATTTCATCGGCCCCTCGCTGTTCGACCACGTCACGCCCGAGATGGAATCCTACAAGGAAGAGATTTTCGGCCCTGTGCTGCAGATCGTCCGCGCCGCCAGCTTCGAGGAGGCGCTGCACCTCCCGTCGAAACACCAGTACGGCAACGGCGTCGCCATCTTCACCCAGAACGGCCGCGCGGCCCGCGATTTCGCCGCCCGCGTCAATGTCGGCATGGTCGGGATCAACGTCCCGATCCCCGTGCCGGTCGCCTATCACACCTTCGGCGGCTGGAAGCGCTCGGCCTTTGGCGACACCAACCAGCACGGCATGGAGGGTGTGAAGTTCTGGACCAAGGTCAAGACCGTCACCGCCCGCTGGCCCGACAGCGACCTGGAGCACGCGGACTCCAGCTTCGTCATCCCGACGATGGGGTGATGTTCGTTGGAGCCCGTGACCCTGAGGACCGCCGGGCCCGCTGACGCCGCCAGTCTCTACCGCCTCATGTGCGGCCTTGCGGACAATCAGGGGGAGGCGGCTTACCTCGCCGCGACCCCGGCCGGTCTGGCTGATGCGCTCGCCGCGGAGCCGCCGGCCTTCGGCTGCCTGCTGGCCGAACGGGATGGGCGGGATGTCGGCTATCTGACCTGGGTTCGCTGCTACGGCATCTGGCGCGGTGCCGACTATCTGAACCTCGACGACCTCTTTGTGGACGAGTCCGTTCGGGGTCTGGGAGCCGGCGCTGCGCTGATGCGCCGGTTCGGCCAGGTGGCGGCCGGGCAGGGTCTGGCCGCGCGATGGGAGGTCAAGTCCGACAATCTGGATGCCCGTCGCTTCTATGCCCGTCTCGGCGCGGAGCAGGAGGACAAGACCATCGTGCGTTGGTCGGTCGCCGCCATGCGGTCTTCCGACTGATCGCTCGCCTCACAGGCGTGCGCGACAACCCAATTCGGTGCTAGGCGTTAACCTCTGCGAACCGTGAAGCTGGAGCGCCTTCCCCCATGCGTCGCTTTTTTATCTGGTCGGCCCTGGCCGCCGTCATCGGCCTGGTCCTCGCCGGGGCTGCCTACTGGGCGTACTGGACCTATTATGCGCGGTTCCAGCCCGTCACGGTGACCCGCAATCAAGCCGAAATCCAGCGCCTGCTGGACGAGGCGTCCTGGGTCTCGGCGGGTGGCGGTGGTGAGCCGCTCTACATCATCGGCTATCGCGACTCCGCGGCCATGGCCCGGTACGAGCGCGAGGAGATTCCCAAGCTGCGCGCCGCGGGCATCGAGGCCCGCATCATCCTGTTCGCCCGCCCGGATCGTGAAGGTCTGGCCCAGTCCACCGCCGCGGAGCGCGCCACCATCGCCGAGCTCTGGCTGACCCGCGACTGGACCCTGTACCAGCGCTGGACCGCCACCCCGGTGCGCAACTGGACCGCCGCAGGCATTCCGGCCGCCGACGGCAATCTGGCGCGCGGCGCCGTGGTCGAGGCCGGGCGCTCCTTCGTCGCCCGCCTGACGACCGACCTCAAGGAGGCCGGCCTGCAAACGCGCTATCCGCTGGTCATCTGGCGCGACCGCGAGGGCTTCATGAAGGCCTGCGCCTGTACCGACAGCCGCTCCTGGGTCTTCATCCGGGACGATCTGGACGCCCCCGACCGCCTCGACCCGCCAGTCGTCGCGCCCGGCGCACCCGACGGGGCGCAGGCCTTCCCCGGCGACGGCAGCCCCGAAAGCCTGCCCTATCCGACCCTGCCGCCGATCGCCCCGGCGCCCGGCGCGACCCCGGCCCCGACGCCCGCGCCTGCGACCCCGCCCGCCCCGCGCAAGGCGCCCGAGGCGAAGCAGTCGGAAGACACGACGTTTTTCTAGAGCGGCCAGAGGCCCAGTTACTGATCCGCTCATCCCCGCTTTCGCGGGATGAGCGGAATAGCTGAATGGATTAAAGCGCCCGCCTGCAGGCGGCGATCAGCCGTTCGACGTCATCGGCATCCTGATACAGGCCGAAGCCGAAGCGGATCACGTCGTCGCGTACATCGGTGACCACGCCTGCCTCCAGCAGCCGCGACTTCCACGCCGGGGCGTCGTCATGCCGGTAGGCCAGGAACCGCGCGCGCCGGGCGTCGCCGGTCAGCGGATTGATCAGTTCGGCCGACGCCAGCCGCCCGGCCTCTCCGCCCGTGACCGCCGTCTGGAACCGCGCCATCAGGGCCTGGGCATGGGCGCTGACGTCCGCCGTGGCCAGCCCCGCCTCGTCCAGCATCCGCCGCACGGCGTTGAACCGGTACAGGGGCGACACGTCGAATGTCGCGCCCCAGAAGCGGCCGCCGTCGCTGCGATACCCGACCCCGCCCGGCGGTCCCGACAGGTCCCCGAACTCTGCGAACCAGCCGGTCACGACCGGCCGCGGGCAGTAGCCGTCCGGCGCATGCAGGAAGCAGACGCCCTCGCCCGCCATGGCGTATTTGTAGCCGCCTGCCAGATAGAAAACCCGGTCCGCCACCGCTGACAGGTCTGTCGGCTGGGCCATGAATCCGTGATAGCCGTCGATGACGACCCACGGCCCGGCCGGATCGGCGAGCGCGGCCAGATCGGCGATCCGGCCGAAGACCTGACCGGTCCGGAAGAAGACCTGGCTGACCAGGATCAGATCAAAGGCGCCTCCTTCCGCCGCCTCGACGAACCGCTCGTCAAAGGTCTCGAACGGATGCAGGGGCACGCGGGTGATGACCGCCTCGCCGGCCTCTTCCCAGCGCTGCGCCTGACGCCGGAACGAGTGGAACTCGCCGTCGGTCGACAGGATGCGGACCGGCTTGCGCTCGAGGCCCGAGACGATCCGCAGCAGCAGGTCATGGGTGTTGGGGGCGAACACCACCGTGTCCGGCGACGGCAGGTGCAGCTCGCGCGCCACATGCGTCTGGGCCTCGGGGATGACCTCGCCGAAGATCAGGTCCCATTTCCGGTCGGCGAACTGGTTTGCCTCGACCCAGGCTCGCAGCTGGCCGTCGAAGCTCGCGTCCGGCCACAGGTGATGGCTGTGCGCCGCGAAATGCAGCCGCTCCGGGTCCAGCGACAGGGCGCGGGAGAACAGGTCCTTGTGAGCGGCCATCAGTCTCTCCCGTCGGCGAACGCCCTCGGCCGATAGCGAGGCACGGTCACGCGCTCAAGCAGCGAGCGACCGCGTCGCGAGCGTTAGCGCCCTAAATCAGGCTACCGTGGCAGTGCTTGAACTTCCGGCCCGATCCACAGGGGCAGTCGGCGTTGCGCGGCGTGCGCTCCCAGCCGACCGGCAGAACGTCGACCGGCAGGCGGGCGCGATCGTCGCCCTGCGCCATGCCTTCCGGGTTCTGCGCCAGCGGGTTCGACATCTCGTTCTCGCCGGTGCCCGGGTTCAGGTGGATTTCCTGGAACTCCGGCATGTCCATCGCCGGCGGCGCCTCGAAGCGGAACTCGACCGTCATCAGCCAGCGGGTGACATTGTGGCGCAGCTCATAGAGCAGCGTCTCGAACAGGTTGAAGGCCTCGGTCTTGTATTCGTTCAGCGGATCGCGCTGGCCATAGCCGCGCAGGCCGATGACGCCGCGCAGGTGGTCCAGATGGACCAGGTGTTCACGCCACTGCATGTCGATCATCTGCAGCAGGAACTGCTTCTCGAGACCGCGCGTCTGTTCGGCGCCGATCTGCTCGAGACGCTCGGCGGCGCGGGCGTCGGCGGCGGCCACGACCCGTTCCTCGATCTCCTCGTTCGAGACGCCTTCCTCGGCGGCCCAGTCGTGCAGCGGCAGGTCCAGACCGAGGGTGGACTTCACCTTCTCGTTCAGGCCGTCGATGTCCCACTGCTCGGCGTAGGCCTTGGGCGGCATGTGTTTTTCGATCAGGTCGGTGATGACGTCGTTGCGGAACTCGCCGACCAGTTCGGACAGGTCGGTCGAGTCCATGAACTCCTGGCGCTGCTCGAACACGGCCTTGCGCTGGTCGTTCACGACGTCGTCGTACTTCAGCAGGTTCTTGCGGATGTCGTAGTTGCGGGTCTCGACCCGCTTCTGGGCGGTCTCGACGGCGCGGTTCAGCCACGGGTGCGAGATGGCCTCGCCTTCGGCCACGCCGAAGCTGCGCATGATCCCGTCCAGGCGGTCGCCGGCGAAGATGCGCAGCAGATCGTCCTCGCAGGACAGGAAGAATTTCGACGTGCCCGGGTCGCCCTGACGGCCGGTCCGGCCGCGCAGCTGGTTGTCGATGCGGCGGCTCTCGTGGCGCTCGGTGCCGAGCACGAACAGGCCGCCGGCGGCCAGCGACTTCTGCTTCTGCACCGCGATATCGGCCTTCAGACGGGCCTCTTCCGCCTCTTCCATCTCTGGGGTGATTTCCTGCGCGAGGTTACGCAGGTCCTGACGCCATTTCTGCAGGCGCATTTCCAGGTTGCCGCCGAGCTGGATGTCGGTGCCGCGGCCGGCCATGTTGGTCGCGATGGTCACCACGCCGGGCAGGCCGGCGTCGGCGACGATATAGGCTTCCTGCTCGTGCTGGCGGGCGTTCAGCACGCTGTGCGGAATGCCCTTGCCGGTCCGGACCTCGATGTCGAAATCCTCGTCCTTCAGCGCCTGATAGGCCTTCTTGGCCTCGCGGCGCGTCTTCTCGTCCTCGCTGGTCACGGCCTCCAGCAGATGGGCGTGCTGCGGCTTCAGCGTCTTCAGCGTGACCTCATACTCATAGGTCTTGAGCAGCTCGGACAGGGTTTCCGACTTCTCGATCGACACCGTGCCGACCAGGATCGGCTGACCCTTGACGTGGCATTCGGCGATCAGGGCCGCGATGGCCTGGTTCTTCTCGGCTGTGGTGCGGAAGATTTCGTCGTCGTGGTCGATCCGCTTGACCGGCCGGTTGGTCGGCACTTCCAGGACGTCCATCTTGTAGATGTCGAGGAATTCCTGGGCCTCGGTCGCGGCCGTGCCGGTCATGCCCGACAGCTTCTCGTACAGGCGGAAATAGTTCTGGATCGTGACCGAGGCCAGGGTCTGGTTCTCGGGCATGATCTTCACGCCCTCCTTGGCCTCGATGGCCTGGTGCAGGCCTTCGGACAGGCGGCGGCCCTGCATCATGCGGCCGGTGAACTCATCGATCAGCATGACCTCGCCGGCCTTGATGATGTAGTCCTTGTCCTTCTGATACAGGGTGTTGGCGCGCAGGGCCTGGTTGATGTGGTGGACCAGGGTGATGTTGGCCGCGTCGTACAGACCGGTGGTGTCGGCGGCGAACAGCTGACGCTCCTCCATGATCTGTTCGATCTTCTCGGAGCCCTCCTCGGTCAGCAGCGCCTGACGCTGCTTCTCGTCCAGATCGAAGGTCGTCGTGTCCTGGATCAGTTCCTTGATGATCCCGTCGACGATCAGATACAGGTCCGACCGGTCTTCCGTCGGGCCCGAGATGATCAGCGGCGTGCGCGCCTCGTCGACCAGGATGGAGTCGACCTCGTCGACGATGGCGAAATGGTGCGGACGCTGCACCATCTCCTTGCGGTCATAGACCAGGTTGTCGCGCAAATAGTCGAAGCCGAATTCGTTGTTGGTGCCGTAGGTGATGTCGGCCGCATAGGCGGCCTGACGCTGTCCCGAGGACAGGCCGTTGACGATGACGCCGACCTCCATGCCCAGAAAACGATAGACCCGGCCCATCCATTCGGCGTCGCGGCGGGCCAGATAGTCGTTGACGGTGATGACGTGCACGCCCTTGCCCAGCAGGGCGTTGAGGTACACCGGGGCCACGGCGACCAGGGTCTTGCCCTCGCCGGT